>JAZQZW010000115.1:0-4404 GCA_045634285.1 Oscillospiraceae bacterium | reverse complement strand
TGGTCAAACTTTCTTTACAAAGAAAGTTTGGGTATTCTTTTGTAACTTTTCTTGTACAAGCAAGAAAAGTTAAGCAACCAAAATAAAGCAGTAAATATAAATTTATATACTTTAAAATATGGCAATAGGCTTTTTTAAGGCATAACAAAGGCGGTTATCACATTCATAGTGATAACCGCCTTGTATGTTTTATCAGCCGAAAATGGCTTATTTTTTCTTTTTGGAAGTAGCTCTCTTTTCGTTCCACCATACCCAGAGAGGTGAAGCGATGCAAAGGCTTGCGTAAGTACCTGCAACCATACCGAAAATCATAGGAATTGAGAAGCTTAAAATAGAAGTTACACCGTAGATATAAGCTACAACAGAAACAATAATCATAGTAGAAACTGTTGTGATTGATGTTCTGATAGAACGTCTCATAGACTGTGATGTACTTGTATTTACAAGTTCTGTAAGAGAAGTTGACTTTGGCATTAAAGCCTTGTTTTCTCTGATTCTGTCGTAAACAACGATTGTATCGTTTACTGAGTAACCAAGAATTGTAAGAACAACAGCTACGAAGTTTGAATTGATTTCGTATCCCATAATAACAAAAGCACCGAATACGAAGACAAGGTTGTGAAGAAGTGCAATAACCGCACACACACCTGCTGACCAACCACTGATTTTCTTGAATCTTAAACCGATATAAACAATAATCAGAATAGCAGCAATTATTGAAACAATAATGCATTTGATGAAAAATTCACGTCCTGATGTAGGATTTACATCGTTTGAGTCAAGAAGTTCAATATTGCTGTCAGGGAATTTTTCTGTTAAAAGATCTGTAAGACCACCCTGCATTTCAGGAGAAAGACCATCATTGTTACTGAATGAAATAGCAACGCTGTTTGAGTCACTTGCTAAATTTTCACCTTCCTGAATATTTACAGGAGTTTTGAGGTAATCTTCAATTTCTGACTGAATATCCTTTATGTTTGCATCACCTTCGTAAGCGTAGGAAATAATAGTACCACCCTTGAATTCAAGAGCAATTTCTACTCCGCTGATTACAGAAAAGAGTGCAATTGCAGCAATAAGTGCAAGAGAAATTATAAAGAAAATTTTCTTTTTTCCAACAAAATCATAAATTTTATTATTCATTACTTGCACCTCCATAGAATTTCTTGTTTCTGAGGAATTTGAATCTTGAAAGTGAAGTAACCATAAGTCTTGAAGCAAGTACACCCATGATGAAGTTCAGGAGAGTACCTACAAAGAGTGTAAAGCCGAATGAGTAGATAACACCTTCTGTTGTAGCACCGATACCGAACAGGCTGAGAAGCTTGTTGAGCCAGCTTGCAAGGAAGCTGTCAGGAGTACCGAATGCAGCCATAAGAATTACAGCAACGATAAGACTTGTAAGGTTTCCGTCAAGAATTGATGAGAACGCTCTCTTGTAACCTGCTCTGAGTGCAGAGTCAAGACTCTTGCCAGAGTTAAGTTCTTCTCTGATACGTTCACCTGTGATAATGTTTGCGTCAACACCCATACCAACAGTAAGAATAATACCTGCAATACCAGGAATTGTAAGTGTTGAGCTTTCATTAAATCCGAACCAGCCTGAGATACATGCAAGTGTTACAGCAACCTGACCGATAATTGCAACTGAAGCAACAAATCCAGGAATCTTATAAAGAACAAGCATGTAAACAAAGATAAAGATAAATGCGATAATGCCGCTTATAATCATAGCCTTGAGAGCACCTGTACCGAGTGTAGGTGAGATAGTCTTAAAGCTTGATGTTTCAAGATTGAACGGGAGTGCACCACCATTGATTTTATCTGCAAGGCTCTTTGCACTTTCAGCAGTAAAATCACCGGAGATAATAGCTTCACCGCCTGTAATAGCTTCATTAACAGTCGGAGCAGAAATCATAGTGTCGTCCATCCAGATAGAAATAGCTTCGCCTGTACCTGCCATTGTTGAAGTAATAGTAGCGAAGAGTTCGCCTGCCTGATCTGTAAGGTCAAGGGCAACTACGTATGAGAATGTACCATCAGGATTCTGCTGTCTCATTGGTTCAGCTTTTTCAACATCACTGCCCTGAAGAACGAGGTCGCCTGTTGGCATACCTTCTTCATCTGTAGCTGTACCAACTCTGAATGAAAGAACAGCAGTTTCGCCGAGTTCTGCAACAGCAGCTTCAGGATCAAAGTTTTCTTCTCCTGCCTGCCATGGGAATCTTACGATTACACGATCGTTTGCATCATCCTCATAAACCTCATAGTCGTTGATTTTGAGGGTGATAAGTCTCTGCTTGATAACCTCTGATACAGCATCAAGCTGTTCTGTAGTTGCATCGATATCATCTGCAGGAACAAATGTTACGTCAACACCGCCCTGGATATCAACACCCAGACGAATATCCTCAACGCTCTTGATGTAGGTTGTTTTTACGTCACCGTATTGTTTACTAAAACCTGTAACAACCGAAACAGCAAAAAGGATAATCAGAGCAAAGACAATGAAAAATACAGGTTTCTTTGCTTGTTTCACGTTAGCCTCCTAAATATTTAATTTTCAGATTGATTTAATGGTGATATTGATAATCTTAATCAATACCGACAATCATTTACATTATATTATTATTTTACAAAAAAGTCAATAGAATCGGTGAATTTTTCATAAAATTCATATTAGTTTTTCATTTCAAACTTTTCACCGAGAATATCCTTGTTAGCTTCAAGAATCGGCTTAACACATTCATTGACAAATTCTTCAACCTGCTGAGGACTTCTTCCTGTGAAGTTTTCAGGCTGCATAATAGCATCCATTTCTTCTTTTGTAATAGGGAACATAGGGTCGTTTAAAATTCTTTCACAAAGATCGTTGTCAAGACCTTCCTGCTTAACCTGTTTGCCGGCTTCCATAGAAAGTTCTCTGATTCTTTCGTGAAGATCCTGTCTGTTGCCGCCCTTCTTTACAGCGTCCATCATAATGTTTTCTGTAGCCATGAAAGGAAGCTCTGCCATAACTCTCTTTCTTACAATCTTAGGATAAACAACAAGATTGCTTGTAACATTAATCATAATGTTAAGGATAGCGTCACATGCGAGGAATGCTTCTGCAACAGAAATTCTCTTGTTTGCAGAGTCATCAAGAGTTCTTTCAAACCACTGTGTACCTGATGTAAAAGCAGGGTTTAAAACGTCAATCATGAGATATCTTGAAAGTGAAGTAATTCTTTCACATCTCATAGGATTTCTCTTGTACGCCATAGCGCTTGAACCAATCTGGCTCTTTTCAAATGGTTCTTCCATTTCCTTGAATGACTGTAAAATTCTCATATCGTGTGAGAATTTGCTGCATGACTGAGCAATACCTGCTAAAGCGTTAACTACAAAAGAGTCAACCTTTCTTGAATAAGTCTGACCTGAAACAGGAACACAGCTTTCAAATCCCATTTCCTCAGCGATCATCTGTTCGAGCTTCTTGATTTTATCTGTATCTCCTTCGAAAAGTTCCATAAACGAGGCCTGAGTACCAGTTGTACCCTTCGAACCGAGAAGCTGGAGGTCGGCAATTCTTCTTTCAATTTCTCTTAAATCGTAAAGAAGTTCATTTGTCCAGAGAGTTGCTCTCTTACCTACAGTAGTAAGCTGTGCAGGCTGGAGATGTGTATATGCAAGACAAGGCATGTCCTTATATTCCATAGCAAAGTCAGAAAGCTGAGCAATAACATTTACAAGCTTTCTGTGGATAACCTTAAGAGCGTCACGCATAATGATAACGTCTGTGTTGTCACCTACATAGCATGAAGTTGCACCAAGATGGATGATACCTGCTGCATCAGGACAAGCTGCACCATAAGTATGTACGTGTGCCATAACGTCATGGCGGAATTTGTATTCCATTTCCGCAGCCATGTCGTAGTCAATATTGTCGATATTTGCTTCAAGCTGTGAAACCTGTTCCTGTGTTACATTAAGACCAAGCTTCATTTCAGCTCTTGCAAGGGCAACCCATAAACGACGCCATGTTGTGAATTTTTTGTCTGCTGAGAAGATATACTGCATTTCTTCGCTGGCATATCTTGTGCAGAACGGACTTTCGTAGCTGTTTGTGTTACTCATAACCGTATAAACTCCTTAAATTTTATTTGTTTAACACTTTATTATACCATGTTTTTACATGATGTGTCAATAATGAATGATGTTATGTATCTGCAAATTAAATGCAGATAATAAATTTTAATTTACCGACGTAAAAAAGATTTGTAGTTTCTTGCTTGTACAAGAAAAGTTACAAAAGAATACCCAAACTTTCTTTGTAAAGAAAGTTTGACCAAAGAAAAGTCACTGCATACTGTTACAAAACTCAAACTGTCCTCCCAAAATGTTTTATTCTTACTGCAGCAACAG
>JAZQZW010000114.1:0-13990 GCA_045634285.1 Oscillospiraceae bacterium | reverse complement strand
TTCGCCGCCGAAGAAGTCAAGCTCTAAAGTCTGTCTGTCTGCTGATTTTTCAAGCAGGAAGTCAATAGCCTTTTTACCTGTTTCAAATGTCATGAGCTTTCTGCCCTTACCGAAGTCGCCGGTTGAGGCAAAGCAGTATTCGCATCTTAAATTGCAGTCATGTGCAATATTAAGACACATAGCCTTTACAGGTGCGTTAACTGACATGTTTGCAAACTTTTCATATTCGTCCTCTGTGAAAAGGATTTTTTCATTGTAAAGCTCTACAATTTCCTCATAGCATGAGTTGATGTCATCTTCTGTATAGAATTTAGAAAGCTTTGTAACAACATTTTCAGGACATTTTTCTGCAAAAGGCGGTTCAACATTGTCAAGCAGATCATATGTAATATCATCTACAACATGAACACCGCCGCTGTTTGTATCTAAAACTATATTATATCCGTTAAGTTTATACTTGTGTATCATATTTTTTCTCCTCTGTACAAATATAAAAGGGACATATTTTAGCATGTCCCTTTTAATTCAAACCTGAATTAGTCTCTTTCACACTTCTGGTTTGCAACTGTGCAAGAAGTCTTACATGCTGACTGGCATGATGCCTGGCACTTGCCACAGCCACCCTTCTTAGCAGTTTCTTTAAGATTAGCCTTATTGATTGTCTTGATGTGCTTCATAAGAAACCTCCAATATATCATTTAGATTTTTAATGTAAGTAATATTATATCACATAATATTCATTTTTTCAATAGTTTTAGAGGAAAAAGTTTCACAAATTTTCAATATTCCTGTACAGCAACTTTTTTAGATGTTAATTTATTTTCAAAAAGGCGGACGCTTTATTTTGGTATTTACACCGTAAATTCCGCCGATTACAGCAGGAATACAAAGAAAAATAAAGTTTTTCAAAAGCATTCCAAATGATATTTCACCCATGTAAACCATGCCAAAAACAGAAACTATTGCAAAAAGCCATAAACCACATTTGAATCCGCAGAGAATACCTTTTCGGCGTTTGTTTTTTCCGATGGTTATACCTGAAATATATCCGCCTGAACCAAGAATAAAACAGGTAACAGCGTATACTGCCATATCAGGAATATCAAATAAAGTAAGACAGATTCCGCATACACATATGAGGGAAATAATCAGAAACATTCCCGTTGATACAGCTGTTACCATGCCGTAATACTTCATTCTGCATATTTTTATTATAGCTTTATTCTTCATTGTTTTCATCTCCCAGAAGTCCGGATATAAGTTTATGCTCATCGGAATTTTTTTCATCAAATAAGCTCTCCATGCTGTAAACAGCAACAGAACAGTCGTTTTCCAACACATATTCCACCTGTCTTGACGGAATATTTTTATCCTCAATCCATTCGTTTTTTCCTGTACCTGCCCACTCGTCTTCAGAACCGATTTTATAGGTACAAATACCTATAACGAGTGAAAGAGACTCCTCCGTTACAATATTTTTCCACTCGTTGAGAGTTTCTTTAAAGGGTTTACTTTCATTTTTAAAACCATAGTAAAGCTGAGGCACTATGTAGTCACAATAACCCGACTGGCTGCACCATGTCAGAACGTCTGCGTACAAAGAAGATTGGTTTATCTCAATATTCCCCTGTGGACTTATCCCAAAAAGAATATTTTCATTTTCTTCCTTTACAGTATCATAAATTGTCTGTACCATATGGTTTATATTTTCGGTGCGCCAGTAGGAAAGGTCTGTAGCTCCTGATTTTTCAAAAGCTGTTTTGTCAAAATCTTCATCCTGTGTGGGATAAAAATAATCGTCAATATGAATTCCGTCAATATTATAATTTTGTACAAGCTCAGAAATTCCGTCTGCTATATACTGCTGTACTTCCTCGTAAGCAGGATTTAAGTACCATCTTCCGTTTACTTCTGCGATAAATTCTTCTCGCATATCACTGTCGTACCATTGTTTGATTTTGTATTTTTCATCAAGATTTTCCATATCATCGGTTGTCTGACAACGCAGAGGATTTATCCATGCATGTACTGACAAATTAAGATTGTGTGCTTTTTCAAGAATAATCTCAAGAGGGTCAAATTCACCGCTTAAAGCCTGTGAAAGAGGGAATATTTCAGATTTATAATAAGCATCATTATAAGGTCTGACATGAAGATACAATGTATTAAAACCTGTATCTTTAATTTTTGTAAGAATTTCAAAAATATCATCTGTAAATTCTTCCTCTGACTTACCGCTTACAGCTTTTCGGAAATCTTCCATAGTAAACCATAACGCTTTTTGCTTTTCAAAATTTACAGGTTTGTATTTTTCTTCAACTGCCATTGTTTTAAGCTGTAGCTGTTCAAGAGTCTGCTCGTTTAAAGCAAGGCTGTCATTTACCTCGACTTCATTGGAGCAGCTGCAAAGCATCAACATAATAAAAAATATTTTCAATAATTTTTTCTTCATAATAAACACGTCCTTTTTTAACATGTTTATTCATGATATTATTAAAATATTCTTTTGAACAGTATGAGGTTCTTAAAAAACGAAAACGACCAAAGAATAACCTTCTCTGGTCGTTTGATATTTTTATTCAAAATCTTCAGGTTCAAGATCGTTTACGTCTTCAAATCCCTTGATTTCTTCATCATTGAGCATTTTCTGAGCGTTAAGCAGCATAACAATTTTGTTTGTAAGTTTGCCTACACCATCAATATACTTTCTTGTCTTTTTGTCTGAAATATTTGGAACTCCTGAAATGTTGGCTTTATCAATATCTACAACTTCGTCAACTGTATCAACTATAAATCCAACCTGAATGTCCTTGAGATTTAAAATTATAATGCATGTTCTTTCGTTATAGTCCATTTCGTTTTTGCAGAAACGAAGACGGACATCAATAATCGGAATAAGAACCCCACGAAGATTTATAATACCCTTTGCATAGTCAGGAAATTCAGGAACAGGTGTTATTTCCATCATTTCAATAATTTCAACTACATCATTGATGTGGAAAGCGTAAAACTGCTTATCAATAAGAAATGTCAGATATTTTTCACTAGTGGAATATAATTCCTGAAGTTCTTCTTCGGTCTGCTCTTTGAATCGATTTAAAATATTACTCATCTATTAAGTTCCTCCTGTCTTAAAGTCTTTCGCAAATCATTCTGCTTATTTTATCGAGAGGAGCTTGTACTGAGCAGCCTCCACGCATAAATGCTGTCATCGGCATTCCGTATACTACGCAGGTTTCTTTATCCTGACCGATAGTATATGCGCCCTGCTGGTGCATTTTAACCATACCATCAGCACCGTCTGAACCCATGCCTGTCATAATTACACCAATTGCATTTTTGCCTGCAACCTTTGCAACACTGTCAAACAAAACGTCAACAGAAGGGCGGTGGCTTGATACCTTTTCACCATATTCAACTTTTACATAATAACCTCGTGTATCTTTACAAAGTCTCATATGATAATCACCCGGTGCAATCAGTGCAACACCGTTTGTAAGTCTGTCGCCATCCTGAGCTTCTCTTACTTCAACCTTGCAGATTTTGTTAAGACGGTCTGCAAACATTTTTGTAAATCCAGGTGGCATGTGCTGTACAATTGCTATTGGAGGTGAGTTTGCAGGCATGGTTGTAAGAACCGTCTGCAAAGCGTCTGTACCACCTGTTGAAGCGCCCATTGCAATAATAGTCTGAGGATTTCTTGCAATTGCCTCATGGCTGATAGTGTGGCTTGTAAGTGCAGTTTTTACCTGTGGTTTTTTCTGGATAACTTTTGCCTGTGATGCTGTGATGATTTTTAATCTCAGGTCAGCAGCAAACGCTTCCATATCCTTAGGTGTTTTGATAGTTGGTTTTTTTACATAGTCAACAGCGCCGGCGTCAAGAGCATCAAATGCTTTGATAGGTGCTGATGATACAATAACAGTTGGGACAGGATACTGAGGGATAAGTTTTCTCAAAAACTGAATACCGTTCATTTTTGGCATTTCAACGTCAAGTGTAATAACATCAGGACGAAGTGCAACGATTTTATCCCTTGCTTCATAAGGATCGCTTGCTTTATCTACAACATCAATAAGTTTATCATTAGCGAAGAATTTTGCAAGAGTTTCTCTGAAAAGTATCGAATCGTCAACTATAAGTAATTTTATTTTTTTCTCAAGCATTGTTTTGTTCTCCTGTTATTTCTTCTGATATGTAGCAGGTTGAACGAAAGTGTAGCGAGATGATTTCGGAACGTTTTCCGCATGTCCGATAAGCAGATATCCGCCCGGTTTAGTTACATCGTAGAACCTTTCAATCAGAGCATTTTTTGTTGGTGCGTCAAAATAAATCATTACATTACGGCAAAAAATTACGTCATATGGTTTTTTGCATACAATATTATCCATAAGGTTAAACTGCTTGAAAATAACTTCTTTTCTTATTCTGTCTATAACGGTAAAAGTTCCGTCGGAATTCTTTTTAAAATACTTTGATTTCCAGCCGGCAGGAAGATCCTTTAACGCTTCTTCGGAGTATGTTGCTCTTTGTGCTTTCTGCAGAATATCGGTTGAAAGATCTGTTGCAAGAATTCTTAAATCCCAGCCTGCTTTGCGACTGCCGAAATAATCATCTATCATCATGGCAATTGTGTACGGTTCTTCACCTGAAGAAGACGCAGCACACCATATTCTTGCATCTCTGTCTGTTACAGTTCTCTCAATCTGCGGAAGAATAACATTTCTTAAAAAATCAAAGTGCTGTGCTTCACGCATAAAATATGTGTGGTTTGTTGTCAGCTTATTTACAAGCTTTACAGTTTCAAGTCCTGACTGGTCATTAAAAACCTTGTCAAAATATTCTGTATAGCTTGAACAGCCTTTTTCCACAACCATCTTGGAAAGACGACCTTCAATAAGAACTCTTTTTTTGCTTAAGTCAATGCCATAGGTTTTATGCATGAATTTTATAAGTCTGTCAAATTCCAAATCTGTTATTCTAACGTTTTTCATGGTACATTTTACTCCAGAATAAGCTTATGTATGTCAAGTAACTGCTTGATTTCCCCGTTTGAATCAATAATGCTCTTTATATACTGATTTTTATTTACCATTTTACAATCAGGAGCTGAACATGTATCTGTCGGCAGAACAGTTGCAATTTCACGTACACAGTCAACAATAAGCCCGACAGTAAGGTCATTGATTTCTACAATTATGATACATGTCTTGTCATCATATGGGATTTCAGGCTGATTGATTTTGTTTCTGATACTGATAACAGGAACAACCTTACCTCTGATGTTGATTACTCCCTTGATAAAGCTTGGAACTCTCGGAACAACAGTTATTGGCATAACACTGATAATTTCCGTAATGTATTCAATTTCAATTCCGTAAAGAACGTTGTCGATATAATAAAGTAAAATCTGACCGCCGTTCATATTGAATTCGTTTTTTTGTGTCTGATATACTTCGTTTGCCATTGTTTATCACTCCCTTTTATCAGCTTTCATTTATAATATTATCTATATCGAGAATAATTGTGATACTGCCATCACCAAGGATAGTACAACCAGCCATACCCTGCTGTTTGATGTTGTAACGGTTAAACATAGGTGAGAATGGCTTTACTACAACCTGCTGTTCACCAATAAGCTCGTCAACAAGAATACATGCACTTCTGCCTTCAGATTCAACAAGTACAACAACACCGTCGTAGATATTATCTGTTGATGGTTCAATGTTGTAGAACTGGTGAAGTCTGATAAGGGGATAGCACTTATTGCCGTCCTTGATGATTTCCTTCTGTGAAGTATCGTAAAACAGTTGGCCTTCCTTGAGTTTTATAAATTTCTTAATTGTATTTGTAGGAATTGTAAAGATAGACTTACCCACAGAAACTTCAATACCGTCAATAATTGCAAGTGAAAGCGGAATTTTGATAATGAAGTTTGTACCTTCACCCTTCTTACTGTCAACAGATACAGAGCCTCCGATTTTTTCGATGCTCTGTCTTACAACGTCCATACCTACGCCGCGTCCTGAGAATTCTGTAACCTCAGTATTTGTGGAGAAGCCAGGAAGCATAACCATGTTGAAGATTTCCTTGTCGGTATATTCTTCAGCTGGTTTTGTAAGAAGTCCGTTTGCCATAGCCTTTGAAAGCACTTTCTTTGTATCGATACCGCCGCCGTCATCTGAAACAACGATGATAACTTCACCTGATGAGTTGTAAGCTGCAAGTGTGATAGTACCTTTTGCAGGTTTACCTGCTGCAAGACGTTCCTCAACAGTCTTTTCAATACCATGGTCCATGGAATTTCTTACCATGTGCATAAGAGGGTCGTTGAGGTTGTCGATAACACTCTTGTCAACTTCAGTTTCTTCCCCTTCAAACACAAGGT
This sequence comes from Oscillospiraceae bacterium, assembly GCA_045634285.1. Taxonomy (GTDB): domain Bacteria; phylum Bacillota; class Clostridia; order Oscillospirales; family Ruminococcaceae; genus Porcipelethomonas. Next base: position 7,602 of record JAZQZW010000114.1, on the reverse strand, counting down.
CAACGTCCTTGTTGAGCTTAACCTTCATGTCACGTACGATACGTGTCATTTTATTGAATACGCCTGACAGAGGAACCATTCGGATAGACATTACGATATCCTGAAGCTCGTCTGTAAGCTTACGAAGTTCTCTGGATGATTTCTGGAAATTATCAAGCTTCAGACCCTTTAAGTCGGGGTTTGAAGTGACCATAGCTTCAGCGATAACAATTTCACCAACCATGTCAAGAAGCTGGTCAAGCTTGTTTAAGTTTACGCTGATAAGGCTCTGTTTACCCTTTGAAGCATGAGTATTGTTTTTCTGCTGTGAAATAGCATTGTTAATCTGTTCAGCTGTCTGTGCTGCCGATTCAGCTTTTACAGGTGGCTTTGTCTCAGGTGCTTTTTCTGCCTTTGGAGCAACAGTTTCAGCAACCTTTGGTTCATCATCTGCAGTTTCCTGTGCAGAAGCTTTTTCTTTAGACTGAGAAGTAGTTTCTGTCTGATTTCCGACTTCTTCAACCTCGTATGATTTTACGTTTATAGCACCTTCAATTTCGCTCATGATAAGCTTGTAATCTTCATCATGCGCCTTGAACATAATAAGGAAACCGTTTTCTATGATATCCTTTGCAGTTGATGTATCCTTTTCGATGTTTTCAGGAACGGTTTTGAGTTCAGTACAGTATTCGGTAATCTTGTTTACTATAAGTAATGCACGAAGATTTTCCATTTCACAGTTATCTTCAAAGAACACACGTATCTTAGTATAACCATCTGAAGTAACATCCTTTGGAGTTTCTTCAGATGCTCCTGTTGTTTCTGCATTTGTTGCAGATGTAGTTTTGCCTGATACTTTTCCTGTTTTGAGATAATCAACAAAGCTTTCGATTTTTGCAATCTGAGGGCTGAAATCTGTAGGGACAGAATCGTCGTCCTGAAGCATATCAATTTCAGCTTTGAAAAGGTCTGAAGAATCAAATACCAGCTGGAAAAGAATCTGCGATTGTGAAAGTTCAATTTCCGGCTTTTCTTCACGGATTATGAAAAACATATCTTCAATTCTGTGTGCCAGTGTTGACATGTTTTCAAGTCCCATCATAGCAGAACTACCCTTGATAGTATGCATTATACGGAATATTTCGTTGATGTCTTCTTCGTCAAATTTGTTGTTTGTTTCGGTTCTCATCATAATCTGGTCAAGCGTTTCGATAAGCGAGGTAGACTCGTAAATATACATATCTATCATGCTTTCCATGCCTGATTCAAATCTGCTCATAATATTACACCTGCCTGTATTAAAATTTTATTTTAAGGAATTATTTCATCCATTCCGCCCTTGGACATTACAATCTCGCCGGCTTCTTCAAGACGTCTGATTGTATCAATGATTGATCTCTGTGCTTCTTCAACATCGCGCATACGAACATTATGGAGATACTGGAGATCTGTTCTGATTGTTTCCTGCTGACGCTGTGACATGTTATTCATGATAACATCCTTAACCTCAGCACCTGCACCCTTGAGAGCAACAGTAAGATCCTTTGAATCCACTTCTCTGAGGAATGTCTGGATTTCACGGTTATCAAGGAATACGATATCATCGAATGTGAACATCTTCTTACGGATTTCTTCAACGAGTTCAGGATCTGAAACGTCAAGTTCTTCCATAATTGATTTTTCTGTTCTTGTATCAAGATTGTTCATGACATCAGCAAGATAGTTGACACCGCCGAATTCGATTTCGCCCACTGATGAAACAGAACTGATTTTTTCATGAATCATTTCTTCAACGCCTCTGATTACCTGTGGTGAAGTGCTGTCGAGATTGGCAATTCGCTTAAAAACTTCGATCTGTACATCTTCAGGAAGTTCAGCAATAATCTGTGCTGATTTTTTTGAATTGATATGTGAAAGAACAAGCGCAATTGTCTGTGGAAGTTCATTCTGGAGTGTTGTAAGAATACTCTTGTAATCAACATCACGCAGAAACTCAAAGGCTCTGTTGGCACTCTGGATTCTTTCCATAAGCATTTTGGCTTTTTCTTTACCGAACGCACTGATAAGTACGTTCATAGAGTATGCTGTACCGCCTTCTGCAACCACCTTCTGTGCAATAAACAATTCGTAGAATTCATCCATGATTTCTTTGATAGAGTTTTGACTCAGACTCTCAATACGTGAAATCTCAATAGAAATTTTTTCTACTTCTTCATCACTGAGATGCTTGTATATTTCAGAAGCAGTTTCCTGACCTACAGCTACAATAAATGCTGCAACCTTTCTAATCGCAGATACTTTTTCTTTTTCTTCAACAACTTCCGCTTCAGCTGTTTCTGTTTGCTCAGCAGCGTTTTTGTCTGATGCTTTTATTTTATTCTTTTCCTCTTTGTCTTCCTTTTTTGACGACGCCGGTCGTGCCATTTGTTCTCCTCCTTGAAAACTTTATATTTCAATGTTTATATCATTTATTATATCATATTTTTTCTTATTTGACAATACTATTTTATGAAAATGCCAATAAATCCAATTTAATAGACTGTTTTTTGTTAAAAACATACATAATGTGTATTAATTGAACAAAAGAAGGAAGAGTATATCAGTAGATTTGCCATATATTTTTGAGATTTCAAAGAGAAAGCTTATGAATTCATTAATATTATACAGCTTTTTTTACAATAAGTCAAGTGATTTGAGTGAGATAATACTAATGTTTTATAATTATTTTATATAATAATTTATAATTTCTATTGACAAATGAAAGAAAATAGAATAAAATAATATATATAGTTACTTAGATATAACTGTACCACACAATTAGATTTAATAAAAAACGCCGAATTATTGGTTTTATTATATATTTCGGCGCAGGAAGGTGATTTACAATGGCTGAAATTAACGACATCAAACTAACTAAACTTATTGATTTGAATTATTTGCGTGAAATTCAGGATAAATTTTCACGTGCTACAGGACTTACAGCTTTCATTACTGATGCTGAAGGAAAAAGTGTTACTGCAGAAAGCAATATGTCTGTTTTTTGTATGAATATGAAAAAATCCGTTGCACTTACTACAAAATGCAAGAACTGTCATAAAAACGGCGGATATGATGCTATGACATCAGAATGCGGAAATGTATACCGCTGCCATGCCGGAATTTATGAAATTGCAGCTCCGATTGTTGTAAACGGCAAGTTCTTAGGCTCATTTATTGCAGGTCAGGTTATTACTGAAGTTCCTGAAAATGCAGCAGGTTCAAGATATGCGATTGAGCTTGGTATGCAGACAGGGGAATATGTAAATGAAGTTTCAAGACTCAGCATGGTTTCTGAAACACAGCTTCAGGCATACGCTGATCTTCTTTACTCAATGGCTGATCTTATTTCATCAAAAGCATACAATGTTTATATAAGACGTTTCAGCGGGGCTGAAGGCGGAGACTCATTTGAAGATACAGCTTCACTTGTCGCAAAGATTTCAGAAGTTGAAAATCTTGTTGAACTTAATTCAAATACTCTTGAAAGACTAAGAACAGAATTTTCACAGCTTGAAAATGTTGCCGAAAAAACAGTTGCCGAAGTTAAAGCTACAAAGGATACGGTAAAGCTTATTCAGGATATTGCCATGAATACACGTATTCTCGGTTTCAATGCGTATATTGAAGCGGCAAGAGCAAAGGAATATGGTAAGAGTTTTGGTGTTATTACTGAAGAAATCAGAGGCTTTGCTGATAAGAGTAAGGAATCTGCCGATAAGATTGAAGATGCTATGGGAAGCATCAGCGGTTGTACAAATCAGATTGACAAGCGTGTTAAAAATACAGAAAAGCTTTTAGGCGACTGTATCAGAAATATCGAGAAGTTCTCAATGATTTTGAATTCTATGATATCACAGAGCGGTAAAGAATAATGTACATAAAAAAGGGATTGCGAAAGCAATCCCTTTGATACTTTATATGTGAAAACATTTCTGAACATCCTTGATACTTCCTAAAACAAGAATAGATTCAACATCATTGTCAAAAACAGTATCTGCAGTAATTTTCATTGTCTGTTTACCGTTTATTTTTATACCCAGAATATTAATGTCGAATTTCTTTCGGATATCTATTTCGCCGACAGCCCTGCCTTTCCAGTTTTCCGGAACAGCAACCTCAAAAATAGAATATTCTTCATTCAGTTCAAGGTAATCAAAAATATGGTCACATGTGTATCTTGTAGCTGTCCATGACGCAATCTGCTTTGCAGGATAGATTACATCATCTGCTCCGTTTCTGAGAAGAAACTTGGCATGAACATCTCTTGACGCTCTTGATACAACGAACTTTGCACCCAGCTCTTTTAGCAGGGAAGTTGTTTCCAGTGAACTCTGGAAATCCTCTCCAATAGTAACTATACAGACATCATAATTATCTATTCCCAGAGAATCTAAAAATTCTTCATCTGTTGTATCGCCGATAAGCGCATTTGTTACGTATGGCAGAGCATCATTCACCCTGTCTTCGTTCTTATCAACAGCCATTACCTCATGTTTTAATTCATCAAGCTTCATGGCTGTCTGAATACCAAATCTTCCAAGACCAATCAATAAAACTGTTTTTGACATATTTTCCTCCTTTAGCCAACTGTAATATCTTCCATAGGAAGCTTAATATTGGTTTTTCTGTCTGAAGTTGCCGCAAAGAATAGTGTAAGAGCACCGACTCTGCCAGCAAACATCATAATTATAAGCATTATATGCGAAGGTGTACTCAATTCTGTTGTAATTCCGACTGTAAGTCCGGTTGTGCCTATGGCAGATGCAACTTCGAACAAGCTGTCCGTAAACGCAATATTCTCATAGGTGCTTATAAATATTGTGCCTCCGAATAGCATAATCAGAAAAAGTATTAAAATAGCGGCAGCTTTTTTTACAGCACCATCATCAAGTCTTCTTTTAAAAAGTTCAGGGCTTTCTTTTTTTCTGTAAACAGATATTGCTGCAGCAAACAATACAGCAAGAGTTGTTGTTTTAAAACCGCCTGCTGTAGAACCTGGTGAACCGCCAACAAGCATAAGCAGGGACATTATTACCAATCCTGACTGGCTTATTGATGCAAGGTCGGCAGTGTTGAAGCCGGCAGTTCTTGTTGTTACCGATTGAAAAAGCGAAGCAAGTATCCTGTCTTTTAAAGACATATCAGCAAATTCAATGAAGAAAAAGAATATTGCAGGAATCAGGATAAGTAACGCTGATGTTATCAATATTACTTTGCTCTGCATTTTGTATCTTTTGAAATGAATACCGTTTGTCTGTACATCGTTCCATGTAAGAAATCCTATACCGCCTGAAATTATCAGAAGCATTATTACTACATTTATAACTATGCTTGATGAATAAGAGGTAAGTGATGAAAACGGCTGTTTTGCTCCCATAAGGTCAAAACCTGCATTACAGAATGCGGTAATGGAATGAAAAACAGCGTACCAAATACCTTTTGGTATTCCGAAATCCTTACAGAAAACAGGAGCCATCAATGCTGCTCCCACCGCTTCGGTTATAAAGATAACTTTTAAAATGTATCTTGTCAGCTTTACCATGCCTCCGACGTGAGGTGCTGCAATTGATTCCTGCATGGTGCTACGCTGGGTAAGTCCTATTTTACGGCCTGAAAATGTAAAAATTGCCAGAGCAAGTGTTACAACACCCATGCCGCCTATCTGGATAAGAACAAGTATTACAATCTGTCCGAACAAAGACCAGTATGTCGCTGTATCCTGAACTATCAGACCTGTAACACAGGTTGCTGAAGTGGATGTGAATAACGCATCGATAAATGGCGTGAAGCAGCGCTCTTTTGAGGAAATCGGAAGCATGAGAAGAATTGCTCCGAGAAGAACTACCCCTGCAAACCCCAGTATAATTATTCTGCCTGCGGTGAGAACTTTTTGTCTGCGTTTCATTATGTCACCTCTGGATTTGATAATTTTAATTAGATATTATCAGAAAAAAGCTAAAATGTCAATAGTTATTATCTGCGAATAATGTTTAAATAAAAATCCTCCGAAGAAGTTTATACCACATTCGGAGGATGATTTTTTATAAATTAACAACGCCTTTTGAAACAGATTTTACCTGCATTACACCAGTTGCTACGTCAAAAAATACAGTTCTTCCGTAGTTTGAGCCTGTATCTTCTGCGATAATAGGAATACCGTATCCGGCAAGAATCTTCTTTACGGCTACAGTATTTCTTGAGCCGATATTGAATGTTTCAAGATTGGTCTGGAACATCTGTGCACCGCCTGCAATTTTTGCAGTAAGGCATGATGTTACAGCTCCGTTTCTCTTCAGATGCTGAATAAGCTCAGCAATTCCTGTATCAGCGTAACGTCGTGGATTGTCAGCAGCTTTTGTAGATTCCCTGCTGTCAGGCAGCATGATGTGTACAAGTCCGCCGATATTACGTATCTTGTCGTGAAGGCATATTCCTATACATGAGCCAAGTGCATAAGTAGCAAGAATGTTTGGAGGCTTTGCTATGTTAAGGTCAGATATACCGATATTAATTGTTGCCATTTTACATTACCCCAAGCCTCTTGAAAAGTTTATTGAGTGATTCCATTTCAGGAACCAGAATCATATTACTTTTTACCTTGTTCATATCACTGCCGATTCCGAAAGAGTCATCAATGAATAAAACCTTATCGCCTACTTCGGCAAACTTGGCAGATGGTACGCTTAAAATAGCTCCAGCCATATCAACGCAGGTTGATGGTGTGGAAATATTTATTGTCATACCTGTCATACTTGCAAGGGCGTTTACATAAGCACTTGCCATGATATTACCGATTTCACCGAAAGCAGACTGTTCCATTTCGCTAAGTTCGGTAAATGAAGTGAATTCAGTACCAAAAAATGTATTTACAACATTTTTTACAAATTCATCGTCGAGGATATAAAGAATCATACCATTAATATCATCTTCAATGTTGATAAGAAGTCCCATAACAATCTTTTCAGGACCACCTACATATTCAGCAACCTCATTGAAACCCAGTATCTTTACCTTAGGAATATTGATATTTATTTCCTTACCCATGAATGAAGAAAGGGAAGTTGCTGCATTTCCTGAACCAATGTTTCCGAGTTCCTTGAGAACGTCAAGCTGCACTGCGTCGAGTTCTTCGATATTGTGTAATGACATATTATGCACCTCTCTGATTATCCGAGAACCTTAGTAACAGCCTGAATGATTCTGTCCGGCTTGAATGGCTTTACGATAAAGTCAAGTGCACCGAGCTTGATAGCTTCAACTACCATAGCTTCCTGTCCCATAGCTGAACACATGATAACCTTGGCACGTGAATCAGATGCCTTGATATCTCTGAGTGCTTCAATACCTGTTTTATTAGGCATTGTAATATCCATGATTACAAGATCAGGCTTTTCAGATTCGAAAAGGCTGCATGCAATACTTCCGTCAGCAGCTTCGATAACATCTGTGTAGCCATTCTTTGTAAGTGCGTCCTTAACCATCATTCTCATGAATGCAGCATCATCAACAACTAAAATCTTGCTCATATTATTCAATCTCCTTTATATAGTATAATTATTATTTTACAATTTCAGTAATTCTTAC
>JAZQZW010000113.1:0-2077 GCA_045634285.1 Oscillospiraceae bacterium | reverse complement strand
AGTTCATTCCGATGTACCACTGTGAAAAAGGTTGCGTTCCAATAAGAAATGGATTATAATTACAGCAGGAGACACATTCGAAACCAATCACAGGAGGATGATATTATGGGCAAATTCGTAATGAAAAAGACCAATACCGGTGTTAAATTCGATCTGAAGGCAGGAAACGGTGAAGTAATCGCTACTTCTGAAGTTTACACTACCGAAGCTGCGTGCAGAAATGGCATTGAAAGCGTAAAGAAAAATGCACCTGCTGCTGCAGTAGAAGACCAGACTGCAGAAGGTTTTGCAGCAGAAAAACATCCTAAATTTGAAGTATACGAAGATAAATCCGGCGAGTTCCGTTTCCGTCTGAAGGCAACCAACGGTCAGGTAATCGCTGTGAGCGAAGGCTACAAGGCTAAGGCAAGCTGCCTCAATGGTGTGGAATCTGTAAAGAAGAACGCACCGGAAGCTGAAATTACAGAAGCTGAATAAATTCAATAAAAATAAGCGGAAGCCTGAGGCTTCCGCTTTTGATTTTCCGTATTAGTCAAGTACCAGAGAAGGTGCACTGTACACTCTCGCCTTGTACTCATTATCCAGTTCATATAACCCCTTTGGATCACGGCCGAAAAGTTCGAATCTGGTAATCATATCGCTTGCATTCTTTTCTTCTTCACCCTGTTCATCTACGAACCAATCCAGGAACTTCATGGTTCTGAAGTCTCTGATATCGTAGGCCGCACCATAGATTTCATGAATCAGGCTGGTTACCAGCTTTTCATGTTCCAGGCTGGCATACAGCGGATCCTCGTACTTTTCGAAAACCTTATCAGGCTTGGCGATTGGCAGCAGGTTCACTTCCATATCATTATTCTGCATATACTGCATAATCAGCATCGCATGATCCATTTCTTCCTTCGCCTGAATAGTAAACCAGTTTTCATAACCGTCCAGTCCCTGCTTTTCATAATATACCGCCATATCCAGATACAGGTACGCGGAATACATTTCATTGTTAATCTGTGTATTTAATAATTCAGCTACTTTCTTACTCATTTTTATATTCTCCCTTCAGCATTTTCTTTCGATATCCTTTTGTTAAATTCATATTATCACAGCATTTTCATTTTGTCAACAGATTTATGATAATTATTATCATTTTATTAACGGTTACATTTTTCTTTTTACTGTTCATTTTGACGCATATATTTGTAACAAAACGTTGAAATCTGCATTTTTATGGAGTATAATTATTTTGGGTATTAATGTTATATATAGAAAGCGAGTAAAAATGAACTTTATCGGCGATTATTTTGCAGTCGGACTGGTTATCGTGCTGTGTATGTTTTATTTTGAAAGAAAGTATTTTCTTACAAAATCAAGCAGATATTTTGTACTATGCCTGCTTCTGACTGGTGCTACAGCTGTTACGGATATCCTCACCGGAGCACTGCTTACACTGAACGGTGTTCCTTACTGGTTGAATATGTCTGTAAACAGTCTGTACTTTATTATCAATATTATTACAACATCCACTATTGCCCTGTTCCTGTTCACCAAACTGCTGGAACATGCCTATGACGATCACTGCATGACTTATGCCAAGCGCGGGCTTCGAATTTTGTTCATAGCCTATATGCTGCTTGTTATAATCAATTTAAAAACAGGCTGGATGTTCTATTTTGATCAGGAAGGAGTATATCACCGAGGCCCGATCAATGCAGCTGGTTATCTTGTTACCATTTGCCAGATGGGACTGGTCATGATATGCTATTATCGAAATAAAAAAAATGCCAGCCGTTCCATGCGGCGTGCACTGATTCAGACCTTCCCGGTCATTGTTCTCTGTATTGTAGTGCAGCGCATTTATCCTGAAATCATGCTGAATGCATTTATCATGGCCCTGATGGATACGGTTCTGTTCCTTACATTCCAGGGACAGCGTCAGGGCATTCATACTCTGACCAAGCTCAATGACCGTCACCGGTTCTTCCGTGATGCAGAATTCCGTGCAGAAGCAGGAGAACGCACACAGGTCTTCCTGATGAATATTCATAACGTCGGTGAAATTAACGAGAAATACGGACATATT
>JAZQZW010000112.1:0-5781 GCA_045634285.1 Oscillospiraceae bacterium | reverse complement strand
CAGCAGGTGTTTCAACAGGAATAGGTGATCATGAAAGTAAGTACAGTGGTAAGGAATCGGAAGGAACAGAGGGTGATGAACAGTTTGAAATAAACGACGCCCGCTCTCTTGATGTGATGTATAAGGATATTGCTGAAGAAGGCTTACAGCCTGTATTGAACGATTATATCTATATGTGAGGTACTTATGAAAAAACTTGACACAACAATGTATTTTATAACCGACAGCAACGGATTTTCCGAGCAGGAATTTCTGCATCGTGTTGAAGAAGCCTGCAAAGGCGGAGTGACTTTAATCCAGCTCAGAGAAAAAGAAAATACAACAAGGGAGTATATCAGCCTTGCCGAAAAGGTTCATGCAATTACACAAAAATACAACATTCCTCTTATAATTGATGACAGAGTTGATGTTGCTCTTGCTGTAAATGCTGAAGGTGTCCATGTGGGACAATCTGATATGCCCGTTTTTATGGCACGAAAGCTCATGGGAGAGAATAAAATTGTAGGAGCTACAACCAAAACCGTATCACAGGCTGTTGAAGCTTACGAACAGGGTGCAGATTATCTTGGTGTAGGAGCTATTTATCCTACAACCACAAAAGTAAAAACCGTTCTTACATCTGTTGATACATTAAAGGAAATTGTAAAAGCCGTACCTATAAGCGTAAATGCAATAGGCGGTCTTAACGCAGATAATATTGATATTTTAAAAGGCAGCGGAATTTCGGGAATATGCGTTGTTTCCGCAATTATGAAGTCTGAAAACCCAAAGCTTGCGGCTAAAAACTTAAAGGAGAAATTTTATGGACTGTAAAATACCAACCGCACTTACAATTGCAGGAAGTGACTGCATCGGCGGAGCAGGAATACAGGCAGATTTAAAGACAATGCTTGCAAACGGTGTTTTTGGAATGTCTGCAATTACAGCCCTTACCGCACAGAATACAATGGGTGTTAGAGCAATTTCAGAGGTTACACCAGAATTTCTCAGTGCACAGCTTGATGCAGTTTTCAGCGATATTTTTCCTGACGCTGTAAAAACAGGAATGGTTGCAAATGCAGAGCTTATTGGTGTGATTTCCGATAGTCTGAGATTATACAAAGCAAAAAATATCGTTGTTGACCCTGTTATGATTGCCACAAGCGGAGCAAGACTTATTTCTGAAGAAGCAATAACAGTACTGAAAGAAACACTTCTACCTCTTGCTGATGTTGTAACCCCCAACATTCCTGAAGCAGAGGTGCTTTCAGAAATAAAGATATGTAAAAAAGAAGATATGATGAATGCGGCAGAAATCATAAATAAAAAGTATGGCTGTTCGGTTCTGCTCAAAGGCGGACACAGCATAAACGATGCAAATGATTTGCTTTATGAAAACAATGAAATGACATGGTTTGAGGGCAAACGCATAAACAATCCCAATACACATGGAACAGGCTGTACATTATCATCAGCAATTGCTTCAAATCTTGCCAAAGGACATGATTTAAAAAATTCAGTAAAGCTTGCAAAGGAATATATATCTGCGGCATTATCTGCCATGCTTGATATCGGAAATGGAACCGGTCCATTAAATCACGGATACATGATAGCAAATTCATAACAACATTTAGACAAATATGAGTATTTTTAATTGCTCCTTACATATCAAATAAATGAGAATCATTATAATTTTGAAAATTTAATTACATTTTTGTTCAGGAGGATTGATATAATAATCAAAATATGGTATAATATGTTTATTATTATATCAATTGCGATAATTAAAGAAAGGAAGTTTATATGATCACATTTATTACAGGATTTGTCATTCTGATAATCGGCGGAGCATTGTACGGAAAACTCAGCGAAAAGATATTCAAACCTGACAATCGTAAAACACCGGCAGTTGAAATTAATGACGGCGTAGACTATGTACCAATGAAAAAGTGGAAAAATTGTCTTATTCAGCTTTTGAATATTGCAGGAACCGGACCGGTTCTCGGTCCTATTCAGGGTATTCTGTTCGGACCGATTGCTTTTTTAACAATTCCGATTGGCTGTGTAATAGGCGGTGCTTTTCACGATTACATGTCAGGCATGATATCAGTAAGAAACCAGGGAGCACAGATGCCCGAGCTTGTAAAAAAGATTCTTGGAAAGCACACATATATTGTATATAATATATTTATATGTATACTCATGCTACTTGTAGGAACTGTCTTTGTCTACACACCTGGAGATCTGTTTGTTACACAATGCATCAAACAAAACAGCGACCCGACAAGCCCTGTTATATGGATTGTCTATGGTGTTATTTTCCTTTATTACATAATAGCAACGCTGTTTCCGGTAGATATAATAATCGGTAAAATATATCCGGTATTTGGTGCTATACTTCTTATATCAGCAGTAGGTGTTGCAATCGGCACTTTTGTACAGGGTTTCCCACTCGATGAAATCTGGGAAACAGGTATACTTGGCGTTCATCCACAGGGGCTTAACTTTATTCCAATATTTTTTGTAACTGTGTCTTGTGGTATTGTTTCAGGTTTCCACTCAACTCAGGCAACCCTTATTTCACGAACAATGACACATGAAAAAGAAGGCAGAATGACATTTTATAATATGATGATTGCTGAAGGTGCTATTGCCATGATATGGGCTGCAGCAGCAATGGGTATTATGAATCTCGGACTTGCCTCCCCTGCCGACAATCCTACAGATGTTGTGGGAATAATTTCATCAGAGCTTCTCGGAAGCGTCGGAGGAATTATAGCTGTAGTCGGTGTAATTGTTCTGGCAGTTACAACAGGAGATACGGCACTTCGTTCATTCAGACTTATTGTTTCAGGCGCATTCAAAATCGACCAGACAGACAGAAAAAAACGACTTGGTGTTTCACTTGTAATATTTGCTGCTGTTGCAGCAATGCTTGTATTTGCAAAATTCAATGGTGACAGTTTCAATATACTGTGGAGATATTTTGCATGGGCTAATCAGGTGATTTCCGTATTTGCTTTTGCAATGATTGCAGTATACATGATTCAGAACAAGCAGCCATTTATTATGGCGCTTATACCTGGCGCATTTTACATGTTTGTGGTTTCGAGTTTTATATTAAATGCGTCAATAGGATTTAATCTTTCATGGAATTTAAGCTATATAATTTCATTTGTACTTGTTCTTGCATATTGTGCAGCTATCATAGTTTACGGCAGAAAAACAGTGAAAAATACTTTAAAAAGATCTTAATCACCTGTCAAAAACAGATGAGAATTTTTCAGAAATTACAATCACATACAACAAAAAGGGCATCTGATAAATCAGATGCCCTTAAAATTATCCCTTATACCTAACACTTATAATAATTTAATTACGCCTACAATATATTCAATAATCATCAATGTATCACTTGAACCGATAACACCATCTCTTGTTACATCAGCATTTGCTGCGGCTGTTGAATTTTTAAGATTGAATAATGCTGAGTTAATCATATACTTTGAAAGTACAACAATATCTGATGCTGCAACTTCTCCATCAAGGTTAACGTCACCCATCTTCGAAGGAGTACCTATTTCTAATGTAGGAGATGTCGGCACTATAGTTGTTGTCATCTTTGTAGTAGTGGCTTTTGTTGTTGTAACCTTTGTTGTTGTTGCCTTTGTTGTAACTTTCGCTGTAGTTGTTGCCTTTGCTGTTGTTGCCTTTGTTGTAACTTTCGCTGTAGTTGTTGCCTTGGCTGTTGTTGTTACCTTTGCTGTAGTTGTTGTCTTTGTTGTTGCCTTGGCTGTTGTTGTTACTTTTGCTGTTGTTGTTACTTTCGCTGTTGTTACTTTCGCTGTAGTTGTTACTTTTGCTGTTGTAGTTACCTTTGCTGTTGTTGTTATTTTCGCTGTAGTAGTTGTAGCCTTTGTTGTAGTTGTTGTAGTTACAACAGCTGTTGTGGTTTCAGTTACAAGATTCCACTTCTGGCATGATTCACCATTAGGAGAATAAATCTGAACATTTGCACCTGCTGTCTTTGAAGCACTTGCAACTTCAACTACCTTTGTATCAGCCAAAGCACCTGTGCCTGTTCTTGATGTAATAGTATAAGAACCGTCAATGTTCTTTCTGAACTTGAAGAACATCATTGAATTTGGCTGAGAAGGTTTTGAAATAAATATATTAGCAGAATTATCAGCTGTAAGATAACATTCCTTGTTACCTACAGGGTGGATATAGTAATATCCGTAATTTGCTTCTTCAAGTGTCCACTTCTGATTATCCTTGCCGTTTGATGTGTACTGGATAGCATTTGTACCATCTGCAAACTTACCACCCTCAACATCAATAACCATTGAGCTGTTTACGTTCTTGAATGTATAAACAACATCAGTATCCATCTTTATTCCTACTTCACCGCATGATTCAATAATCCAGTTCTGGTAAGCCTTGCCTGAAGCAGTACCCTGCTGTGCATTTGCCTTGTTTGTTTTTGAACCATCTGCGATTTCAAGAGCCATTGTATCAGATGACTTAGGCTTAATCACGTATGAATCGTCACTATTCTTTACAAACTTGAACTTACATTCATCAATGTCTGCAAATTTATAATTTACTGCAAGATCGTTTGAAGATGTGTTAACCCATAACGGAAGTGTTGCACCGTCGTAAAGAGCTGACATTACATAGTAATATCCGTCACCTGCATTGTATAAACGCCACATTGCTTCAGATTCATCGTATGCGTCCTGCATAACATTTCCTCTTGTAGCTTCAGTACCATCAACTCTGAGGTAGAGTGAACTATTCTGGTTCTGGATTTTTACTGCTGTACCGTCTGCGAATGTTGCATAAGTTTCTGAAGGAGTTTCTGATGAACCCTCTGTACCGAACTGCCAGCTGTCTATAACTGCTGAATCGCTGCATACGAAATAGATATCCTTTGTACCTGTTCCGATTGAAACAGGAACTTCAACGTTTGCCATAGATGAGCCAAGCTTTGCGTAACCAAGTGCTGCACCTGAAACGCTGCTGCAAATCTTGATTGTTGCACCCTTTGATGATGAACCCTTGATTGTAAGGCTCTTAGCACCCTTTGAGAAGTTAAGACCTGAAACCTTAAGCCATGCACCCTTGTCAGCAGCTACTGTTGTATCGCCAAGACCATTAACTTTGATACCTGTTGACTGGTTTGACATCATTTCAGCCTGATTGAGTGTGTAAGGGTCAACTGTCTGAACCTGTGAAACGCCCTTCATTGAACCTGTTGCCTTGAACATGCCGTTTGAAAGTGTTGCTTCGTCAACGTGTGGTGAACGGTAGTTACCGCCTAAATCAATTGTGCCGTCAGGATTTACCGCTTCAACACCCATAGCTCTTGAAAGGTTACGGCTATGATAAATCACATAGAACTTATCCTTGAACTTAACGAATGAGTGGTGGTTGTTACCGCCGCCGTCAAGACCATATTCAGCAGGGTTGCCGAATGCGATACCCTTGTATGTGAAAGGTCCGAGTGGATTTGTTGCTGTCATAACACCAATCTGAGCATTCTTGATACCCATATTGTTGCCGCCTGTCTGCCAGTTTGTACAGTATGTGTAATAGTATGTATTGCCTTCCTTGATGATGCTTGAGTCTTCAAAGAGGTAAGGTGGATTCATAACAACCGGTGAACCTGAAAGACTTGTCATGTCAGCACCAAGCTTTACTGCTCTTGCTGTACCTGGGTCAGCGGCCTTGCCTGAAGGAACACCACCGCCCACATACAGATAACCTGTACCGTCATCGTCTACTAAAACTGCAGGGTCA
>JAZQZW010000111.1:0-12211 GCA_045634285.1 Oscillospiraceae bacterium | reverse complement strand
ACCGTTATCACCGGCATTTGCAATTTCAAAACCGTAGAAATGCCAGTATGAACCGTCAAGAGTCACACCACGGTTTGAATCGCCTGTGCTCTGTCCACTGAAGTCGAATGTAACATCAGCTCCGTTGTAGGCAGCCATTGTCTTGTAGTTGCCTGAAGAACCTGAGTTGCTGCTTTCGATTTTGAGTGTTGATGAAAATTTGTAAGTACCTTCAAGCAGGTAAATATAACCGCCTGCACCTACCGACTTGATAGCTGATACTACTGTTGTAGGTTTTGAAGCACTTGAACCGTCGCCCGAACCGTTAGGTGAGCAGTAGATGACACTGCCTGCAGCTTCCGCTGTGTACTGCGGTGTCATGTTGCTGACAGGTAATGCCAGCGTTGTTGCAGCAACAGCAGTTGTCGCAAAGCGTCTGATGAATTTTTTGAACATAATAATTCTCCTCATATATATTTTTACTTTAAAAGTATAGCAAAATTGATAATAAATTACAAGTATTATAATTAACAATAATGAATATATAATTTATATATTTTGCATAAAAAAACGAGAATTATTAGCAAATTTAAACGTTTTAGAATGGTCAAAATGCTCAAATAGTCATTCAAACGGATATTTTATACCCCATTCTTCACGCAGCCTGTCCATTATTTCCATTACATATACAGTTTCATAATGAGGCATGAAGTCTGTTTCGGTTTTTCCTTTTTTGATGGAATTTATACATGCTTCAACTTCATATTCATATCCGGAAATCTGCTTTGGTGTATCATAGTTATTTATTGTACCATCATTTAAAATTACCTTTATGCCTTCACAGTTGTTGATGTTGTGAAATTCGATTCTGCCTTTTGTTCCGTAAATTACACCAAGTCTGTCGGTATCTGCTGTGGCGTTGCTGTACAGCAGGGCTGTTTTACCGTCTTTGAATGTAATTATAATATTGTCGATTATATCCACACCATATTTATTTTTAACGCATGATGATTTGATATCTGCTATGTCGTTTCCGAATGTCATAAGTGCAAAATTTATAGTGTATATACCTATGTCAAGCAAAGCACCGCCTGCAAGCTCTGGTTTCTGAACCCTTTCCTTTTGTGAAAGGTTGTAACCGATATTTGCGGTAAGGGAAGTAATCTCTCCGATTGCACCTGATTTTATAATTTCATCAAGTTTAAATCTCATAGGCATAAATCTTGTCCAGATTGCCTCTGAGACAAAAAGGTTATGTTCTTTGGCGTAATTCAGAACTTCCTTTGCCTGTTTTGCATTTGCAGTAAAGGCTTTTTCGCACAGTATGTTTTTACCGTTTTCAAGACAGAGCATACAGTCCTCATAATGTCTTGAATGTGGTGTTGCAATATACACGAGGTCTATATTTTTATCCTGTACAAGCTGTTCGTAACTTCCGTAGTAATTCGGAATACTGAATTTTTCTGCAAACTGCTTTGCTTTTTCAGTTGTTCTTGAGGCTACGGCATATAAACTTACATTTTTCATTTTGTTTATGGTGTCAGACATTTTTTCTGCAATATGTCCTGCACCTAAAATTCCTATATTCATATTTATACCTTTTTAAACCATTTCTCCGTTTGCAATTCTTTCGGCAAGGTCGTTTAAATAAACCCACCTGTCCATTTTTTCTGCAAGCTGATTTTCAAGCAGTTCCTTTTTGTCGGTAAGTTCCTGAAGCTTTACATAGTCAGAGGTTGATTTTGCAAGTTCTTTTTCCGTATCTTCAATCTGCTGTTCAAGACCTGCAATATCATCGTCAATAGTTTCATATTCACGCTGTTCCCTGAAAGTGAATTTCAGCTTCTTTTTCCCAACAAATTCACGTTCTTTCTTTTCAGTTTGCTTTTTTGGAGTATTGTCAGTATTTGTCTGAATAACCTTTTGTGAATAATCTGTATAGTTTCCGTTATATCGGTTAATATTTCCGTTTCCGTCAAATTCCCATATTTCTGTTGCTGTTTTGTCAAGGAAGTATCGGTCATGTGAGATTGCAATTACTGCACCTGCAAAATTTTCGAGGTAATCCTCCAGAATGGTAAGTGTTGCAATATCAAGGTCGTTGGTAGGCTCATCAAGTAAAAGAACGTTCGGTGCTGTCATAAGCACCTTTAAAAGATAAAGACGTTTTCTTTCACCACCCGAAAGCTTTTCGATAGTATTCCACTGAAGCTCAGGTGTAAAAAGAAACCTTTCAAGCATTCTTGTGGCTGTAACTGTTCCGTCAGGTGTCTGAATGTGGTCAGCGGTATCTCTGATATATTCGATAACCCGTTGCTGAGGATTCATGCTTTCGCATTCCTGTGAAAAGTATCCGATATTTACAGTTTCACCAACAGTTATTGTACCTTTATCAGCTTCAAGTATACTGTTTATGATTTTTATAAGAGTTGATTTGCCTGCTCCGTTTTTTCCTACAATACCAATTCTTGCATCTCTTGGGAGAATGCAGGAAAAATCATTTACAAGCATTTTGCCGTCAATTGATTTTGAGATGTTTTCAAGCTCGATTGTTTTTTTGCCAAGCCTTGATGATACCGACTGGAGCTGGAGTTTTTCTGACTGAGTGGGAATTTCCCTGTTTTCAAGCTCGTGAAAACGTTCTATTCTGTCCTTGGATTTAGTACCTCTTGCTCTCGGACCACGTCTTATCCATTCAAGTTCTCTGCGGTAGAGGGAACGGTTTTTGCGTTCATTTGCTTCTGCATCTGCCTCACGCTGGGCCTTTTGCTCAAGATAAACCGAGTAGTTACCGTCATATTCATAAAGCCTGCCTTTATCCACCTCAACAATTTTTCGTGTAATACTGTTTAAAAAGTATCTGTCGTGAGTTACCATAACGATAGCACCACGATATTTTTTCAGCTGTTCTTCCAGAAGTGCAACTGTTTCATTGTCAATATGGTTGGTAGGTTCGTCAATAAGAAGAATATCACTTGGCTGAATGAGTGCTGCTGCAATACCGGCACGTCTTCTTTCGCCGCCCGAAAGGGAGCTTATATCCTTGTCATAATCTGAAATCCCGAACTTTCCGAGAACAGACTTTGCTTCAAATTCCTTTGCCTGACGCAAATCAGAGGGAAGGTGCAGCATAACCTGTTCAAGAACACTTCCATGCTCCTCAAACTCAGGTATCTGGGGAAGATAAGAAATTCTGATACCGTTTGTGCGGATAATGTTTCCGCTGTCAGCCTCAATTGCTCCTGCAAGAATTTTCAGCAGAGTGGATTTGCCTGTACCATTTATACCGATTATTCCTACCTTATCGCCTTCATTTAAAAAGAAAGAAACATTGTCAAGGACTTTTCTTTCCATATATGTTTTGGAAATATTCTGTGCTGAGAGTAATATCATTTTGTTCACCTTTTTCGTAACCATAAGGGCGACCATTGGCCGCCCTGTGATTTTGTTATGTAATTCCTGCAAAAAGGAAAAGGGAATTAGTCAAGGAAGTCCTTTACCTTCTTGCTTCTGCTTGGATGTCTGAGTTTTCTGAGTGCCTTTGCTTCAATCTGTCTGATACGTTCACGTGTAACTTCAAATTCCTTGCCCACTTCTTCAAGTGTTCTTGAACGTCCGTCCTCAAGACCAAAACGGAGCTTTAATACCTTTGCTTCACGTTCAGTAAGAGTTGAAAGAACCTCGTTAATCTGTTCCTTTAAAAGCATGTGTGATGCTGCTTCTGCAGGAGCAGGAGCTTCGTCATCAGGAATGAAGTCACCGAGATGGCTGTCTTGTTCTTCACCGATAGGTGTTTCAAGAGAAACAGGGTCCTGTGCAATACGCATAATGTCACGTACACGTTCAACAGGCATATCCAGCTTTTCGGCAATTTCGTCAGCAGACGGGTCATGACCGTTTTCATGAAGAAGCTGACTTGAAATCTTCTTTACCTTAGTGATGGTTTCCACCATATGAACAGGGATTCTGATAGTTCTTGCCTGGTCGGCAATAGCTCTTGTAATAGCCTGACGAATCCACCATGTAGCGTAAGTTGAGAATTTAAAGCCTTTTGTATGGTCAAACTTTTCAACAGCCTTGATAAGACCTAAGTTACCCTCCTGAATAAGGTCGAGGAACTGCATTCCACGTCCGACATATCTTTTTGCAATACTTACAACAAGACGGAGGTTTGCTTCTGAAAGACGCTTTTTGGCATAGCTGTCACCCTGAGTAATTCTGTCAGCAAGTTCGATTTCTTCTTCTGCTGTGAGAAGCGGAACACGTCCGATTTCCTTTAAGTAGATTTTTACAGGGTCGTCAATTGAAATACCCTCGGTTGAAAGTGCCATTTCAAGGTCATCTGTAAGACCTGAATCAAGACCTATTTTAAGGTCGGCATCGGTAGAGTAATCATCAACAATCTCAATGTTAAGGCTTGAGCAGTTATCGTAGAATGAATCCATCTGTGATACATCAAAATCAAGCTCTTCAAGTGCATCTGTAATTTCCTTTGTTGTGAGTTTGCCTGTTGCCTTACCTTTTTCAATAAGAACTTCAATAGTTTGCTTTTTTTCAGACATATCTGAACGCTCCATTTCTCAGCATTACGCTGTGTTTATTTTCTTTTTTTTGATTTTATAATATTAAGTAAATCGTCATCTGAGGAAATAATCTGAGGTTTGTTTTTATTTTCAATCAGAATATTGATATAATCATCAAGATTTTTGTCAGTCAGAATTATTTCTCTGTTTTTTGCTTCTATTCCCGTTATTTTTCCCATTTCACCGTCATTAAATTCATCTGCAAAGATTGACAGTGAAAAGCTTGTATTTTCCTTCATTTCCCGACAGAAAACAGTAAAAACCCTTCTGTGAAATTCTGTTATGAAATGCTCTGCAGAAATCAGAGATGATACATATTCTGTTTTGTCAGGAAACCTGAACAGATAGGCGAGTATGCCTTCTTCTGCTCTTGTTTCTTTCGGAAATTTTACAGCTTCGGGAATAATAGGGTCGGTAAAATGGGGCTTTGAACGTATAGCCTGCCATTCCTTTTTCTTGTCGATATTGCTGCTGCGTCGTATTTCACTTTCAACCTGTGCACGCAGAACATCGGTTTTAATTTCAGTTTCCTTTGCAATCTTGGAAATGTACACATCACGTTCAAGATGATTTGCAATTCCCGCAAGGACTTTTACAGCCTTTTTCAGATATGTTACCCTGTCTGCTTCGCTGTTTAAATCAAGTCCTGTGCTGCATTTGGAAAGTTCGAAATTTATAGCACCGTCCGATTTGTCAATCAGCATTTTAAAACGCTGTGCGCCGAACTTTTTTATATATTCATCAGGGTCTTTTGCACCCTCCATTTTGATAATGCGTGTGTTTACACCTGCTTCACTAAGAAGATTTATTGCTCTTGCGGTTGCTTTCTGTCCTGCTTCGTCGCTGTCATAGGAAATAACAACTTCGTCAGCATACTGCTTTATAAGTCTTGCCTGCTCGGAAGTCAGAGCAGTACCCAGTGTTGCAACTACATTTTCAATCCCTGCCTGGTTTATGGCAATAACGTCCATATAACCCTCTGCAAGAATAAGTCTTTTTACAGGTGTATTCTTTGCAAAATTCATCGAGAAAAGATTGCGGCTTTTTTTGAAAACAGGCGTATCACCAGTATTGAGATATTTTGGAATGCCGTCACCCAGTGAACGACCACCGAATGCGATAATATTTCCTCTCAGGTCAACGATAGGGAAGATAACCCTTTCTCTGAACGTGTCAAAAACATGCTTGTTGTTGCGGCTGACAGTTCTGACATTTGCCGCAAGCATTTCCTGCTCAGTATAACCAAGTGACGAAAGATGCCTGCTGAGTCCGTCCCAGCCTGCAGGTGCATAGCCAAGACCATATTTTTTGATTGTTTCTGGTCTGAGTTTTCTGTTGGCAAAATACTGAAGACCTCTTTTATCAGCCCCCGAAACAAGCTGTTTGTAATAGTAGTTTGCGGTTTCACGATTTATTTCAAGTATACGCTTTTTCAGCTGTGCAGTCTGGTCGCTGCCCTGATTTTCGGGCATTTCAAGTCCGCCTCTTTGTGCCAGTAAACGTATAGCCTCCATATAATCGAGATTTTCGATACGCTTTGTAAATGTGATTACATCTCCGCCTGCACCGCAGCCGAAGCAGTAAAAACTCTGCGTATCGGTATATATGTGGAATGACGGTGTCTTTTCCGAATGAAACGGACAAAGTGCCACAAAGTCTTTTCCACGTCTTAAAATGTTTATATATCTTGCGATTGTTGAATCAATTGTGTTTGCTGTTTTCAGCTGATAGATAAATTCTTCAGGTAACGGCATTTAATTCTCCTACTTCCATGAACATGGGACAAACAATTCGTTGTACAAATCTATGGCGTAACCGTCGCTCATTCCCGAAATATAGTCACATACAGCTCTGTCGATATCAAACCTGCGGCATATATTCTTATATTCCTCAGGCAGTTTTTCAGGGCGTTTTTTGTAGTATGTATAAAGCTGTTCTACAAGATTTTTTGCTTTCTTTTCTTCAGTTTTAGCAGTAGGATTGTAGTACACATGCTCAAACATAAAGCTTCTGAGTTCGTCATGAGCGGCTTTGATATCATTTGTCATTCTTATTTCATCAGCACCGTTTTGTACAATTGAAGTAACGAGTGTGGTGATTCTTTCCGACTTGGTTTTGCCAAGCACTCTTACAGGTTTTTCCGGAAGGTCAGAGTATTTAAGTAAGCCTGCCCTGATTGCATCTTCAATATCATGATTTATATACGCAATTTTGTCGGCAAGTCTTACGATATTGCCCTCTGCTGTTGCGGCGACCTCATTTGTATGACATGCGATACCGTTTTTCACTTCATAGGTAAGGTTTAAACCTTTGCCGTTTTTTTCAATGTAATCCACAACTCTTACGCTCTGAAGATAATGCTTGTAGCCGTAAGGGCAGATTTCATCTAAAATAGCTTCGCCTGAATGACCAAACGGAGAATGTCCCAGGTCATGCCCCAGAGCAATAGCTTCTGCCAGGTCTTCATTTAACCTGAGTGCCCTTGCTATCGTACGTGCAATCTGAGAAACTTCAAGAGTATGGGTCAGACGTGTACGGTAATGGTCGCCGACAGGCGAGAGGAAAACCTGAGTTTTTCTTTTAAGTCGTCTGAATGAATTTGAATGAAGAATTCTGTCCCTGTCACGTTGGAATTCCGTACGCATAGGACACTTGTCCTCACGGATAATCCTCCTGCCGTGACCTGACGATGTACATGCGTATTTGCTGAGCGTACTGAGTTCGAGAATTTCTGTCTGTTCTCTTACTGTCATTGTATCATCCTCCTTCAATACTGTCGTCTTAAAATTTATAAATGTACACAAATATACATCATTTATTATACCACAAAAAAATACATAATGCAAGAGTTTTTTACAAAAAATATTTTTTGTTGATTGAAGCCTTAAAATATGATATAATCAAGGTAAAATAAATCTAACGGAGATAAAATTTATGCCTTTTATTATAAATCAGATAAACGGTGGTCTGAACGAAAGTGAAGCTTCAGTAATTGAAAAAGCTGTCAGAACGGTCGGACTAAGCATGGGTGATGTGAAAAAATCGGGAATAAACAAGGTTTCACTTGATGCAAGAAAAAGAAATAACATTCATTTTGTATATTCGGTTTATGTGGAGCTGAATGATATAAAAAATGAACGCAGGCTGCTGAAAAACAAGCAGTGCAGAGAAGTGACCGCAAGTAATATAAATCCTGTCATATCAGATGTTAAACAGGACGGAGAAATTGTAATTGCAGGCTTTGGCCCTGCGGGAATGTTCTGCGGACTTGTCCTTGCGGAATATGGCTACAAGCCGATTGTTCTGGAAAGAGGAAATGATGTTGACAGGAGAGTTTCAGACGTAAATTCTTACTGGAACGGCGGTGAGCTTAATATAAACTCAAATGTGCAGTTTGGCGAAGGCGGAGCGGGAACTTTTTCTGACGGCAAGCTTACAACACGTATAAACGACCCTCTTTGCAGATATGTTCTTGAAAAGTTTGTAGAATTCGGTGCTCCCGAAGAGATTCTTATAAAAGCAAAGCCACATATCGGAACGGATAATCTCAGAAATGTTGTCAAAAGCATCAGAGAGCGCATAACAGAGCTTGGCGGTAAAATTCTGTTTAATTCAAAGCTTGAGGACATCATTCTAAAAAACAATAAAATCGAAAGTATTGTATATAACAGCACACAGCAGATTGAAACTTCGGCTGTTGTTCTTGCCATAGGACATTCGGCAAGAGATACCTTTGAAATGCTGCTTGATAAACAGATTTTTATGCAGCCTAAGCCTTTTTCTGTAGGTGTGCGTATTGAACATAAACAATCGGCTGTAAATAAAAGCCTTTATGGTGAGCACTCGGATAATCCTGCACTTCCTGTTGGTGAATATCAGCTTTCCCACAGAAATGCCGAGGGCAGAGGGGTTTATACATTCTGTATGTGTCCGGGAGGTCATGTAGTTCCGTCGGCAAGTGAGGAAAATACCGTTGTAACAAACGGAATGAGCAATTTTGCACGTGACGGTGAAAATGCAAATGCAGCAGTTGTTGTATCGGTTACAGAAAAGGATTTCGGAAATGGAATACTTGACGGAATGAATTTTGCAAGACAGATTGAGAAAAGCGCTTGTTTAACGGCACAGGGTGGGAAAACCGCACCTGCTACAACTGTTAAGGGATTTCTGGAAGGCAAGCCGTCACTTGACAGCAATATCAATCCTACTTATGACAGAGGACTTCATAAATGTGACTTTGACAATGTGTTCCCGAAGTTTGTTACAGATATGCTCAGAACAGGCCTTTCGGAATTTTCAAAAAAGATGAAATGCTTTTCTGATGGAAATGCAGTTCTTACCGCACCTGAAACAAGAACATCTTCACCTGTCCGCATAACAAGAACAGATGAGCTTATTTCTCTTTCTGCTGTCAATCTTTATCCATGCGGTGAGGGAGCAGGCTATGCAGGCGGAATTATGTCTGCGGCTGTTGACGGTGTTAAAACGGCACTTATGATAATGAGTAAAATCGGAAAGTAAAAAGAATAGTAAAAAATTACTTGAAAAACAGAATTTAATGTGTTATAATGTAGATGATACATTGTTTTTAAAATAACAAACTACAGCAGATATACGGAGGTATCCGGATAAAGCGGAATTTCACGTTGCTGTAAAATTTTTGAAATAGTGTATCAATTGTACTATATCCTCGAAAACGGGGAATAATAACAAAGGAGGTTCATTATTATGAACGTAAACAAAAAAACAGAAGCCCTTGTAGGAACAGCGGTTCTTACAGCAATCGTCTTTGTACTGCAGATGATGGCAGTGACCATTAAGCTCGGTACATTCAGTATTACCCTTGTACTTATGCCAATCGTGGTTGGTGCGGCACTTTACGGCTGGAAGTCAGGTGCATGGCTTGGTCTTGCATTTGGTGCGGCAGTACTTATGTCGGGTGACGCTTCACTCTTTATGGCGGTAAACGCTCCGGGTACTATTATTACGGTACTTGCAAAAGGTACAGCGGCAGGTCTTTGTGCAGGTCTTGTTTACAAGCTGCTTGAAAGCAAAAACCAGTGGCTTGCAATTATTGCGGCAGCGGTAGTTTGTCCTGTTGTCAATACAGGTATCTTCCTTGCAGGATGCTTTGTTTTCTTCTTTGATACAATTAAGGAATGGGCAGGCACAGAGTCACTTGGCATTTATGTTATGACAGGACTTGTAGGTCTTAACTTTGTTATAGAGCTTGCAATAAATCTTGTACTCAGCACAGTTATTGAACGTATTGTAAATGCAGTAAGAAAGCGTGTAACAGCCTGATAGCGGAGGGTAAAAATGGTTCTTGCAATAGATATAGGAAATACAAATATTGTTATCGGATGCTTTGATGAAGATGATAAAATCGTATTTATGGAACGCAGCTCAACAAATCTGTCAGCTACAGAGCTTGAATATGCTTCTATCATAAAAATGGCTCTTGATTTACACAATGTCAATGCAGACTGTATCAACGGTTCTATAGTTTCATCTGTTGTGCCGACTGTTACGGAAACATTCAGCAGAGCAATAGAAAAGCTTATCGGGGAAGTGCCTATTAAGGTAAATCCGGGAATGAAAACCGGACTCAGCATTAAAATCGACGATCCCGGACAGCTTGGAAGCGACCTTGTAATCGGTGCAGTTGCAGGTGTGAGCCAGTATCCTGTGCCACAGATTATTTTTGATATGGGTACTGCAACAACTCTTTCTGTAATTGATAAGAACAAGTCTTATATCGGCGGTGCAATTATGACAGGCGTTCAGGTATCAGCCGAAGCACTTACTTCGTCAGCATCACTTCTTTCAAAGGTATCGCTTGACGTACCGAAAAAGGTTATCGGTACAAATACAGTTGACTGTATTAGAAGCGGAATGATGTATTACAATGCATCGGCAATTGACGGAATGATTGAACGTACAGAGGCAGAGCTTGGAGAAAAGTGTACTGTTATTGCAACAGGCGGGATTGCTCCGCAAATTATACCACTTTGCAGGAATAAAATTATTCTTGATGAAACCCTTCTTTTAAAAGGACTTATTATTTTATATAAGAAAAATAAAAGATAAAAACAAACACTTCCGTTTAATGCGGAAGTGTTTTTGCTTAATTGTGTATATGAAAATTATAATATTCAAAATGCCGCTGTATAATCTTTATCATATCCTCCACAGATTCTTTGCTTCTTCAATCTGTATATCACGTTCGGACTGCAACATAGCTTTACGTTTTTCGGGATTTGCCATAGCTCTGGCTTCTTCCCACTGTGCCTTTGACTCAGCCTTTACAGCAGCAAAATTTGCCTTGTCCACCTCGTGCTGTGCTTTGGCACTTTCTTTCATGTCCTCGAATGCGTTCTGAAAAAATTCTGTTACCTTGTTTGACATTTTTAAATTACCTCCTGTATTTGATAATTGAATTATAACATAAAATGCTGTTAAAGCAAACAACACAAATTTAATTTTTTGTTGATTTATATTTGTAAATAATATGAATTTAATATTTTTAAATTGCTATAACAGATAAAATGTGCTATAATGTTATTACTTGAAAATATGGAGGATGAGTAAAATAGAAACTAAAAAATCATTTCATGCAAAGCTTTTTGCACTTGTAGTGCCGATTGCGTTCCAACAGCTTATGAATGCACTTGTAAGTGCGTCAGATGCCTTAATGCTCGGCTTTATTTCACAGGAGGCATTGTCTGCCGTATCTCAGGCAGGACAGGTAATGTTTATCTATACGCTTTTCCAGTTTGCACTTACAAGCGGTGCGGCAATTTTTTCTGCCCAGTATTACGGAAAAGGTGATATTGATGCAGTTGAAAGGGTACTTGGAATAGTCCTTAAATTTACTGTGGCAATATCATTTCTTTTCAGTATGGGGGCTCTTTTTACACCAAAGCTTCTTATGATGGCATTTACCAATGAGCCAAAACTCATTGAAATGGGTGCTGAATATCTGCGTGTTGTAGGCCTGTCATATTTGATGATGGGAATATCACAGTCTTACTTATGTATCATGAAAAACTGCGGCAGGGCATCAACAAGTTCTTTGATAAGTTCAGTATCAATGCTTTTGAATATTCTTATGAACTGGGTATTCATATTCGGTATAGGATTTTTTCCTGAAATGGGAATAAAGGGTGCGGCAATTGCAACGTTTATTTCAAGAGCTTTTGAACTTGTGTGGGCGTTATCAAAGTCGTTTGAAAATGATGGTATAAAATTCCGCACAAAGTATATTTTTGGAAATGACAAGGTACTTTTTAAAGATTATTGTAAGTATACCACACCTATTTTAGGGAACGAGCTTGTATGGGGCTGCGGCTTTGCGATGTTTTCGGTAATTATGGGAAGACTCGGAACAGACGCAATTGCGGCAAATTCTGTTGCGAATATCGTTAAAAACATTCTGATATGCTTCTGTATGGGTACTGCAAGTGCAGGCGGTATCATGGTGGGCAATCAGCTTGGACAGGGAAAGCTTGAAACCGCAAAGGAATACGGCTCAAAAACCTGTAAGACAGCACTTGTTATCGGGTTTATTTCAGGTGGTCTTATTCTTGCGGTAAGTCCGTTTGTTGTACGTTTTGCAAACCTTTCGGAAACTGCGGCGGATTACCTTC
>JAZQZW010000110.1:0-4278 GCA_045634285.1 Oscillospiraceae bacterium | reverse complement strand
ATCAAAATAAACTTCGCGAAATTTACTTTAATAAAACAGAATTTGTCAGTTTCAGAATAAAAAATTTTCTTTAAAGCTGCCTGCTTTAGTATGCGGTGGCTGATGTGTACGCAGATATTATCAATTATAATTTTACTGTTGGTGCAGTAAGAATAAAGCATTTTGGGAGGACAGTCTGAGTTTTGTAACAATATGCAGTGACATTTCTTTGGTCAAACTTTCTTTACAAAGAAAGTTTGTGTATTCTTTTGTAACTTTTCTTGTACAAGCAAGAAAAGTTAAGCAACCAAAATAAAGCGGTAAATTAAAATTTATATTTATAAGTTTAATCACCCGTAAAAACTACGGGTGATTTATTTTTATTATTAACGCATAGCAGCCATTGACTGTTCAATCTTAGCCATTTTTTCTTCTGCCTTTGCAAGCTTTGCCTTTTCGGCATTGATAAGCTGTTCAGGAGCTTTTGCAAGGAAGCCCTGATTGTTGAGCTTACCGCTTAAGAAGTCAATATCCTTCTGAACCTTAGCCTTTTCCTTTTCAAGACGTGCAATTTCCTTTTCCTTGTCAACAAGCTGGTCAAGCGGAATAAAGAGTCTTGCACTGTCTGTAACTGCTGTTACAGCATCTTCAATCTTGTATTCAGCCGCAACTTCAATTTCAGAAGCAGATGCAAGCTTTTCAAAGAATATGCCGCAACCCTCAAAGAGTTCCTTATTCTGAGTTTCAATGAAAATCTTTGCATTTACTGACGGTGGAACATTCATTTCTGTTCTTCTTGCTCTTACAGCCTTGATAGCTTCAATAATCTTTGTGAAGTCTTCTTCTTCCTTAGTAAATGAGTACTTTTCCTCAAATACAGGGAATGATGAAAGCATGATAGGACCGCTTTCATTTGTAAGAACCTGCCAGATTTCTTCTGTAATGTACGGCATGAATGGGTGGAGAAGCTTTAACATGCCCTGCATTACCCATACAAGTACAGCCTGTGCTGTTTCAGCTGTCTTGCCGCCTTCAGCAATTCTTGGCTTTGTAAGTTCGATATACCAGTCGCAGTATACGTCCCAGATAAAGTCGTAAATCTTAGCTGCTGAAACACCAAGTTCAAACTTGTCAAGGTTTTCGTTAACTTCCTTTGCGAGAGTATTGAACTTGCTTACAATCCACTTGTCTTCAAGCGTAAGTTCATCAGGAAGTCCCTTGATTTCAAAGTTTTCAGGGAGATTCATCATGATAAATCTTGAAGCGTTCCAGAGCTTGTTTGCAAAGTTTCTTGCCGCCTTAACCTTATCGTCTGAATAACGCATATCGTTACCAGGTGAGTTACCATTAGCAAGCATAAATCTGAGAGCGTCAGCACCATACTGGTCGATAACTTCAAGAGGGTCAATACCGTTTCCGAGAGATTTTGACATTTTCTGTCCCTTTTCATCTCTTACAAGACCATGAATAAGAACTGTATCAAACGGAACTTCGCCCATATTTTCAAGACCGCTGAACATCATTCTGATTACCCAGAAGAAGATGATGTCATAGCCTGTTACAAGTGTATTTGTAGGATAGAAGTATTTAAGGTCTTCTGTATTATCCGGCCAGCCGAGTGTTGAGAACGGCCAGAGTGCAGATGAGAACCATGTATCAAGAGTATCAGGGTCCTGACGCATTTCCTTCCCACACTTAGGACATACAGCATTGTCTTCCTTTGTAACAACCATTTCGCCACAGTCATCACAGTAGAACGCAGGAATCTGATGTCCCCACCAGATCTGTCTTGAAATACACCAGTCACGGATATTATCAAGCCAGTGGAAATAAATCTTGTCAAAACGTTCAGGAACGAACTTTGTCTTACCGTTCTTAACGGCATCAATAGCAGGCTGTGCAAGAGGCTTCATCTTTACAAACCACTGTGTTGAAACCTTAGGTTCAACAGTAGTACCGCAACGGTAGCATGTACCTACATTATGGCTGTAATCTTCAATCTTAACAAGTGCACCCTCAGCTTCGAGGTCAGCTACGATAGCCTTTCTTGCTTCGTATCTGTCCATGCCCGCATACTTAGGGTAATCCTCTGTGATTTTAGCGTCATCTGTCATTACGTTGATAACAGGGAGATTATGTCTCTGACCCACTTCAAAGTCGTTAGGGTCATGTGCAGGAGTAATCTTAACTACACCTGTACCGAATTCCATTTCAACGTAATCATCGGCAACAACAGGAATTTCTCTGTGAACAAGTGGAAGAATGAGTGTTTTGCCGACTAAATGCTTGTATCTTTCATCATCAGGGTTTACAGCAACAGCTGTATCACCAAGGAGTGTTTCAGGACGTGTTGTAGCCAGTTCAAGGTATTCATCGCTGTCCTTAACCTTGTATCTTAAATGCCAGAAATGTCCTGCCTGATCCTCATATTCAACCTCAGCGTCTGAAAGTGAAGTCTTACAGTGAGGACACCAGTTGATAATTCTTTCGCCTCTGTAGATAAGACCTTTTTCGTAGTACTTTACAAAAACTTCTTTTACTGCCTTTGAACAGCCTTCGTCCATAGTAAAGCGTTCTCTTGACCAGTCACATGAAGAGCCGAGCTTTTTAAGCTGTTCAACGATTCTTCCGCCGAACTTTTCCTTCCAAGCCCATGCACGTTCCATAAATCCGTCACGACCCAGGTCTTCCTTTGTAACGCCGTCTTTCTTCATATCCTCAACAATTTTAGCTTCTGTCGCAATAGCAGCGTGGTCTGTACCGGGAAGCCAGAGTGCTGAGTAGCCTGACATTCTCTTGTATCTGATAAGAATATCCTGTAAAGTTTCATCAAGGGCATGTCCCATGTGGAGCTGACCTGTGATGTTTGCTGGTGGAATTACGATTGTATAAGGTTTTTTCTTGCTGTCAACCTCTGCTCTGAAGCAGTTTCCGTCCATCCAGTATTTATAAATTCTGTCCTCAAAGTCCTTAGGACTATAAGACTTGGCAAGTTCTTTAGCCATTGTAGCATCTCCTTAGAATAAAATAAAGTATAATTACACAATTATAATTATACTTTATTATGCATTATTTGTCAAGAATAAATCTTTTTTTTAAAAGAGCAGGTCTTTTGTAATAGCCATCCATTCACGTACCCAATAGGTCGGAATAAGAGGAAGTGTAATATGGTCGTTATGTGCGTTTATTGCCGATATGTTAAAATCATATTCCTTTGCCAAAAGCCCTGCACGATACTGGTGAAAGCCGTCTGTAACAATCGCAATATCCTCTATTCCGTATTCATTAAGAATATCTGCGGAGAATTTTATATTTTCAAAAGTGCTTACAGACTTGTCCTCCATAATGATTCTGTCAGCAGAAATTCCCTTTTCCGTAAGATATTTTTTCATACATAATGCTTCGGAGATTTTTTCATCATCACCCTTACCACCTGAAACAATGCAGATTACATTATCATTTTCCGATAAAAACTCATAAGCAGCATCAAGCCTTCTTGCAAGCATGCGGCTTGGTCTTTCACCGTTTACCTTGCACCCCAGCACAACCACTGCCTTTGCGTTATCCGGAGATTTAACCTGTGCAGAAATCATAAAGGTACTCAGCACAGACACGTAGATAATTGCTGCGGCTGTCAGGACAGATACGGAAATAATCACAATTTTACCGCCTGAATGCGAAAATAATTCCGAGCAGTACATTTTGAATTTATCGAAGAATAAAGTGATTAAGAGCAGAATTACAGTTATTAATATTCCTGCCATATTTCCGGGATTTAATATTCCTGACATAATCGGAATTATAAACAGTATAAGAAGCAGCAATTCAATAACTATTAAAATTGGTTTTAGCATATTTTCTCCTTATCAGTATGTTTTTGACGAGATGTATTGGAAAGTAAATTTTAATTTACCAGCGTAAAAAGATTTGTACTTTCTTGCTTGTGCAAGAAAGCTACCAAAGAACACACAAGCTTTTCTTTTCTTCGAAACAGAAAAACCTTGACCAAAAAGAAAAAATTCCATACATGAATTTGTGAGCTAACTCAGACTGTTTCCCATGAAAAGAACAATCATATCCGACACAAAGAAAACTATATCAGATAGCTAACTTGAAACGCAATACTCCCCGCAAGTAAAGATGCAAATTTGAGAGAATTTGTTATAATAAAGCTTGTTTAAAGCTGCCTACTTTAGTATGTGGAGGCTAATGTGTACGCAGTATATTATCAATTATAATTTTACTGTTGTTGCAGTAAGAGTTATACATTTTGGGAAGACAGTATGAGTTCTTGTAACA
>JAZQZW010000109.1:0-8368 GCA_045634285.1 Oscillospiraceae bacterium | reverse complement strand
CATAAGT
The DNA here is from genome assembly GCA_045634285.1 of Oscillospiraceae bacterium. Lineage (GTDB taxonomy): Bacteria > Bacillota > Clostridia > Oscillospirales > Ruminococcaceae > Porcipelethomonas. The sequence continues at coordinate 8,361 of JAZQZW010000109.1, read as the reverse complement.
TTCGGGAATGCTTATATATCCAACAACCTCGTCATTGATTGTTCTCAATGATCTGGCTCTGCCGTTCATACCACATGGCTCTGCTGAAAATTCTTCAATATCAGGCCATTCATCTGTTGCGGCTTCCGTAACCGCTTCTGTAGGTTCGAGTACATCAACTGCTGCTGTCTGTGAGCTTTCTGTGTTTTCCTTACAGCCTGTTGCTGCAACCGACATTAACATTGCTGCTGTAAGTGCAGCAGATACTGCAATTTTTCTGAATCTTTTCATTTTTATTTCCTTCTTTTTCTACTTGTCTGTTTATATTCTTATCAGTCTGATGTCAGAGGATAGCTTTCAAACTCTGCATCAGGGTCGTATTTGTTTGCATTCCACTCGTAATATACCGACGGCCAGTAAATGTTATCATTCTTTGTTACATTATCTGTGCCCTCATACGGGTCTTCGCCATCTCTAACAAGTCTTGCCATTACATAAAATCTTGCTGTCGGGAACATACTGTGACATGTCTGAAGTGTTAAAAGCTGGTCACCATATCTTACATCAACATCATTGAAATCAAAAGAACGCTTTTTGGCATTGTTTACAAATTCATAGAACTGTTCTTCATCTTCAAAGTTGAGAGTATTCCAGCAGTCAAACTGTGTTTCTGTAGTATCCTCAGCGTCAACAATAAAGTACGCAAAGATTTTGTATTTATATGTTTCATAGTTGGAGCTGAGCTCAATAACAGGATGCTCGCTGTAATAGCCTGCTGTATCCTTGTAATACTTAAGGCTTCCGAACATTGAACCGTCCTTCATTTCATGACCGTAAATCACGAGATTATGAGAGTTTTCAAACGCCTTTACGCCGTCAACAATATAATCAAAGTAATTTCTTGTGTCAAGGAATATAGAACCGGCATCTGCCTGCTCCTTGTCTATGTTTTTGTCCATGTAATAGCTGTTTCCGTCGTCAGACTTACGCTGAACAACAGGATAATTGACAACTGTGTCAGGAATATTTATATAACCCACAACATCGCTGTTTCTTTCAAGAAGCGCCTTTGCGCCGTCTTTAAGCTTCCATACCTTCGCTGTGGTTGTAGGCTGTGCATCTTCCGGAGGTGCTGTCGTAACAACAGGTACAGTTTCCGCCTGACTGTAAAGTTCCTGCAAATCCTCTCCAAGCTTCTGATTTTTGTAGTTGCCCCAGTAATAGTCAACTATCAGAAACAGGCAGACTGTAAATATAACAACCGATGCCAGAAATACTATCTTGCGTACTATCTGACCTTTATCATCGCCCTTCCACGGAAGGAATTTTTTAGCAACAATTCTGCCGCTTGATTCAGGAATTCTGCTTTCAGGAAGATTTTCCGGCATTGATGTAACCATCTGTCTTAAGAAATCAAAAACTCTGTAAGCAACATTCATTCTGATGTTGTCACGGCTCTTGTCTTCAAGTTCCCAGAGCTTTAAAAGCTTTACAATACGCTTTCTTCCGCAGCTTATTCCTACATAAACTGTTCCGACAGGCTTTTCGGGAGTACCGCCACCCGGACCTGCCACACCTGTTACGGAAATACATATATCAGCGCCCGACTGTTTCTGAAGCCCGTCTACCATTGCAAGCGCAACCTGACGGCTTACTGCTCCGTACTGTTTGAAAAGAGCCTTCGGAACACCTAGATATTCGTGTTTTATTTTATTTGAATAGGTACACACACCGATTTCAAAAATCAGCGACGCACCCGGTACTGATGTAATAAGTTCAGACAAAAGACCTCCTGTACAGCTTTCAGCTGTAGCAATAGTTATTCTTTTGTCTAAAAATAATTTTACTACATCCCTTACCAGCTTGTCAAGATTTTCGGGAGTTACTTTGGCGTGTTGACCTGTTTTCCCTGCGTTTGTATCTGAATTTTTCATAATTTCACCAAGTTTTTATTAGATATAATTAAAAAGTTTACAATTTATTTTTACACTTCAAGATTGAATATTTTTATCTCTGTTTTTTCGACAGCCTCGTTAAGAAGCGGTTCAAAATCAAAGCTTGCTTCTGCCTTTTCTACATCGGCAAGAAGCGGTCTTACCTTAGGATGACGTGGAGTAAATACTGTACAGCAATCCTCATAAGGCTGGATTGATGTTTCATAGGTATCAATCTTTCTTGAAATTTCCACAATTTCTGTTTTGTCCATACCAATAAGCGGACGGAAAACAGGGATTTCGCATACAGCATCAGTACACATAAGAGCGTTCATTGTCTGACTTGCAACCTGTCCCACGCTTTCACCTGTAATAAGTGCGAGGCATTTTTCTCTTTCACAGATTTTCTGTGCAATCTTCATCATAAGTCTTCTCATTATAATAGTAAAGAATTCCTCAGGACAGTTATTTTTAATCTCCTCCTGAATTTTTGTGAAAGGAACACAGAAAAATGCAATACTTCCGCAGTAAGGAGTAATCTTTTCGCAGAGCTGTTCTACCTTAAGTCTTGCTCTGTCTGATGTATAAGGAGGACTGATATAGTGTATTGCAGAAATGTGAACACCTCTTTTTGCCATCATATAGCCTGCAACAGGACTGTCAATACCGCCTGAAAGCAGCAGCATTGCATGACCGCTTGTACCAACAGGAAGTCCGCCTGCACCCCTTACATTAACTGCGTGAACATATGCCTTTGTGTCACGGATTTCAACAGTAACTGTAATCTCAGGGTTGTTGACATCAACCTCAAGATGATGAAATTTACTGAGAAGCACACCGCCAAGCTCTCTGCATATTTCAGGAGATTTCATAGGGAATCTCTTGTCAGAACGTTTTGCATTAACCTTAAAAGTTTTGGCATATGTAAGGGTTTCGTCAAGATATTCACACGCAACCCTTGAAATATCCTCAAAATCCTTTTCGCAGACTGCCGCACGGCAAAGTGCCGCAATACCGAAAACTTTCTGAAGTCTTTCCATAGCCTCGTCAACATCAAAGCATTCATCAAGCGGCTTTATGTAAATTGTTGACTGCGCTCTTGTGATTTCAGTTTTGCCAAGTGATTTGATTCTTCTTTTTATATTTTTAACGAGAACGTCCTCAAATGACCTTTTGTTCATGCCTTTGAGTGCCATCTCACCGTATTTTATAAGCATAATTTCCTGCATGTATCTGTCCTCCGTAATTTATCCTATATAATAACACAGGCTTTTATTTCGTGTCAAGCCTTTACTTTGATTTTACAAGACTTGCCATAGCGTCTTCTATACCACTTACAAGCGCTGCCAGCTCCGATGTTGTTGTTTCATGGGAAATGCTTATTCTTATTGCAGAATCAGCAAAACTGTCGTTTATACCAAATTCTTTCAGCACTCCGCTTTTTGCTCCCTTTGAACAGGCAGAACCGCTTGAAACGTAAATACCTTTTTCTTCAAGATAATGAAGCATTATTTCCGAACGTATTCCGGGAACGGAAATATTTATAATATACGGACTTGCATCCTTGTGTGAGTTTATATATATTCCATCAATTGCCTGAAGCTTGCTGCAGAGCTTTTCCTTTAAATCTTCTGCGTTTTTATATCTTTCGCCGATATTAGCCCCGAATGCCTTTACAGCCGCACCGACAGAAACAATCATAGGAACATTTTCAGTACCCGAACGCAGACCCTTTTCCTGGCCACCGCCGAAATTCAGATTTTCAAGTCTTATCCCCTTTTTCAGATAGAATCCGCCAACGCCTTTACCTGCATAAATCTTATGTCCTGAAAAGGAAAGAATATCAGCCCCCAGTTCAGATACCTTAAACGGAATCTTCATAAATCCCTGAACTGCGTCACAATGGGTAATACACTGCGGGTAAAGCTTCTTTATTCCGTAAAACGCACGTCTTACAGGAAGAATATAGCCTGTTTCGTTGTTTACCATCATCAGACTTACAAGGCAGGTTCTGTCATCAACGGCATTTACAATTCTTTCATGGGAAATTTCACCGTTTCTGTCAGGAGAAATACGGACAATCTCAAAGCCTTTCTGTTCCAGATGTTCCATTACCTTTGCAACGGAAGAATGTTCAACTGATGTTGTTACAATTCTTGGCTTTCTTTTACCGTAAGCACCGACTGCACCAAGTATTGCCATATTGTTGCTCTCAGTAGCACCCGAAGTAAAATAAATACATGACGGGTCAGCCGCAATACTTTTTCCTATGATTTTTCTTACATTATCAACCGCAAGCTGTGCGTCAAGTCCTGCTCTGTGAAGTGAGGACGGGTTTCCGAAATTTTCTTCCATACAGTCGCATACTGCCTTTACAGCCTCTCTGCAAGGCTTGGTTGTTGCAGCATTATCAAGGTAAATACTCATTGATTATTCTCCGTTTTTCCTGTTAAATATCCGACAATTGTTATCGTTTTAAAACCTTTACATTATATTATAACATATTTCAGCAAAAATTCCAATAGTTATGACAACGAAAATCAAAATAAATTTCACATAAATTCGTTTAAAACCACAATTCAATGCATTGTTTTTCACCTTGTTTACACATTTTTTATTAAATAATAAATTCTTTTGTTCAAGTCACAGATAACCTTTAAAACAGATTTTCTGCTATTGACTAAACAACGGCAGTTTGATATAATAAAATATATATAGGCAAATTTTGTTTACTAAATTATAAAGTGAGAATTACAATGAATAATAAAGAACAATATAAAAGAATAATATCATTCTTTTCAAGCTTCATACTGCTGTTTTTGCTTGCGGCAGACTTTATGCTGATATGGTACGAATGTTACAGCGATGTTATCGTACTTCCGTTTTACAGACGTGGTAACTGGGTAGTTATTGCCATTTACATGATACTGACATACCTTTTCTTCAAAGCGTATGGCGGGCTTACAATGGGTTATCTCAAGCGGTCGGACATGCTGTACTCCCAGTTTATCTCCATAATAGCCATAAATATCATAACATATTTTCAGATATCCCTTATCGGACGTGATTTTATGAAAGTCCCTCCGATGATTCTTATGACGTTCACTGATTTTATTATAATAGCCTTGTGGATAATGATTAATAATAAGCTGTACCTGCATTTATACCCACCAAGAAAGCTTATTATTGTTTACGGAAGCAGGAATGCGGCAACACTTACTAATAAAATGAGCCGTCGTGAAGACAAGTATATGATTTGTGAATCAGTAAATATTCACGAGGATATAGACAAAATCAAGGAAGAAATACTGAAATATGAGGGAGCAATTATCTGTGACATAAGCGGTCAGATAAGAAATGATATTATTAAATTCTGCTTTGACAACTCAAAAAGAATTTATATTGCGCCAAAAATTTCAGATATTATCATAAGAGGAGGTACAGAAATCAATCTTTTTGATACTCCGCTCATACTTTGCCGAAATAACGGACTTTCTTTTGAACAGCGTTTGTTCAAAAGAGCGCTCGACATTTTCCTGTCACTTATTGCAATAATCATCTTCTCACCTTTCATGCTTGTAATCGCAGCAGCTATCAAGCTTGGCGATGGTGGAAAAATTCTTTACAAGCAAAAAAGACTCACCATAAACGCAAAGGAATTTTATGTCTACAAATTCAGAAGTATGGTTGAAAATGCAGAAAAAAGCGGTGCAAAACTTGCAACCGACCATGACCCGAGAATTACACCTGTGGGAAGATTTCTGCGAAAGACAAGACTTGATGAAATTCCGCAGTTTTTCAATATTTTAAAGGGCGATATGTCAATTGTAGGTCCACGTCCTGAACGCCCTGAATTTGTTGAAAAGTACCTTAAAGAAATGCCCGAATTTCAGTTCAGACTTAAAGTCAAGGCAGGTCTTACAGGCTATGCCCAGGTTATGGGTGTGTATGACACTTCACCTCTTGACAAACTCAAAATGGACCTTATGTATATTGAACGTCACTCATTTGCACTTGACCTGAGAATTATTCTTATGACAATCAAGACAATGCTGTCACCCGGTCAGTCAAATGAAGAAATAAAACTTGACAAATAAGAAACGGAGAAAAAATTGGATAATCTCAAAGAAAGCATAGACAAGCTTCTGGACTCAAAGCCTGTTTACAACGAGCCTGTTCCTGAGCTTGACACAAAACGCTTCAGACGTAAAAAGAGCAAAAAAAAGCTTGCTGAAGAAGAACAGCAGCGTAACAAATCAATGGCAGATTTCGGATTTAATCAGAATTCAATGAATATTGATATGATTAAAACCCTGATTGAACTCCAGAGATACTGCAGAAGACTTGAAAAAACAGTTGAACAGAATGAAAAGGATTATCAGAAGGTACAGTCGGCTGTGGCAATTCTGAAAAAAGAGCTTGATAATGTACGTCTGCGTTCAACCCTCAATTCAAATCAGATTGATAAAATAGACGCAAGCATTAACAAATGTTCTGAAAAGCTTGATGATTATATGCTCAGTATCGCACCGGGAATAAGAAACAGCACATCACCAAAGGGCTGTATCGAATCGGATATCTCTGATGCTATCGGCTATTTCGACAAGATAGAAGATGCAAAAAAAATGGATGATATGTCCGAGCTTGAAAGTTTCTGTCAGGCGGCGCTCAACAAATCTCTTTCTGCTTCAGGCAGTACAGAAGAAATCGTTGTGGATTTCTATGGCGGAAATACCTATGCCGCAGTACTTTACAATAACATCAGCAAAAATTCAATTTACAGAATAAAGCTTTTAAAGCAAAATGATATCCCTCAGGGACATTTCAGTCTTATATGCACAGACACAGCATTTGTTCCAAGAAAACTTATGCTCCGCTCTGCTGTTGTTGTCATAACAGGCGACGCTCCTTTCGAAGAAATTACAGCAGACGAGCTTGCAAACCTCAAATTCCTCAACGACTGCGGGCTTCATACTTATGTGGTACTTAACGAAAATATCTGCAAGGATTTCATAGAAAAAGGTTTCCGCTGTGTATCACCTGTTTCACCTGACAGGCTTATGAGCGGTGATTTTGTAAGGTTAGTGGAAAAAGCAATTGAAAATGCAGTTCCTGCCGGTGCAGTATCATTCGGTACGCTTACCGATTCCCTTGACAATCCTGCCGATTACTATCTCACAGACCCGTTTGATATTGCCGATTATGCCCAGAACAGACGTGACGTATATCCGTACAACTGCCTTTCAGCTATGGAAAATGCTGTTGTAGCAGCAATAAAGCATAGTTCATTCCCTACAGGCATTGTAAAATCCTGTCGTGTAAGTACAGCAGTTGAGGGAACATATAATTTAGTAGACGGTCTTAACTATATAAATCATCTGAATTATGAAAACAGAAGAAAAGCGTATGAGCGTGCCAAACTTCTCCTTGAACCTGACGGAATTTTTGTAGTTAACGGTTACGACAGTGTTGTAGGAGTTAAAGTACGTTCAATCAAGGGCTGGAATTATTATCCGTCTTTTGAAGCACTCTGGACAAAACAGCAGCTTATTTCAGAGCTTGTTGAAAATGGTTTCAAAATCAAGTTCATTATTCCGACAGGTGCGGGGCTTTTTGATAATCTCCCGCAGAAATATAAAAAATCACCTGCCGAATGGATAATTGCTGCTACTTTATAAAAGCAAAACAAAAAGGAGAAAATTTATGAGAAAGACAAAAATCGTATGTACTATCGGTCCTGCTACTCAGTCAAAGGACATGATAAAAAAGCTTATGGAACATGGTATGAATGTTGCAAGATTTAACTTTTCCCATGGAAGCTATGATTATCATGAGCAGTGCCTTAAAAATGTACGTGCAGCAGCTCAGGAACTTGGTCTTCCTGTTGCGGCTATGATGGACACAAAAGGTCCTGAAGTAAGACTCGGCAAATTTGTTGACGACAAGGCTGTTGAAATTCATGACGGTGATATTTATACACTCACTACAGAAGAATGCCTTTGTGATGCTAAAAAAGGCTGCGTTACATTTAAAAATCTTCCGAAGGATGTTTCAGTCGGAACAAGAATTCTCATAAATGACGGACTTGTAGAACTTCTTGCAGAAAAGGTATCTGCAACAGAAATCGAATGCAGAGTAATTCATGGCGGTAAGCTTTCAAACAATAAGGGTATTAACGTTCCTGGTGTTAAGCTTTCAATGCCGTATCTCAGCGATGCTGATATGAGCGACCTTGAATTCGGTGCTAAAATGCAGTACGACTTTATTGCCGCAAGCTTTGTAAGAACAGCAGCTGATATAAACTATCTCAGAAAATACACTCAGAGTCTTGGCTGGTTCACCGTAAGAATTATTGCCAAAATCGAAAATCTTGACGGTGTTGACAATATTGATGAAATTCTTGAAGCCGCTGACGGTATCATGGTGGCACGTGGCGACATGGGCGTTG
>JAZQZW010000108.1:0-26528 GCA_045634285.1 Oscillospiraceae bacterium | reverse complement strand
GTTTCGAAGAAAAGAAAAAGCTTGTGTGTTCTTTGGTAGCTTTCTTGCACAAGCAAGAAAGTACAAACTGTTTTATTAAAGTAAAACCCGCGAAGTTTATTTTAGTTTACAAGTAAATTAAGACGCAATCTGTCCTGTCGGGTCACCGACAAATTAAAATTTACTGAACTACAAAAATTTCACACACACCTAAACACCATCGTTTCAAGTTATGACATATATCGCATAAAATATGTGGCATACTATTATTGACACAAAAAACGAAAGGACAAGGGATATATGAACTGTAATTTTGAAATGTTTACACGTCGTGCGTTAAATTCGGTTGAAACGGCTGTGGAAATTGCTTCACAGCTTGGTCACACCTACGTCGGTACCGAACATATTTTACTTGGATTTTTACAGGAAGGTGGAAACGTAGCGGCAGCTGTTCTGAAATCCAATAAAATTACGGCTGAAAGCATGTATGAACAGCTTGTTTTGTTTGTCGGACAGGGTGAAAAAACAAAGCTTACCCACGATAATTTCACTCCTGCTCTCAGACGGATTTTCAATGGTGCTGTTTCTATGGCTGAAAAATCAGGTACAAAGCTTGTAGGAACAGAACACATTCTTATGATGATTTTAAAAGAACCCGGCTGCGGTGCTATAACGTTTCTGCGTTCGCTGGGTGCTAATCCTACCAAAATTTACAGTGATTGTGCAGGTGTTTACACAGGAATGCTTGCAAACGGACTCCCCAGATATTCACAGCCCGACCGAAAGCAAATGCCTACCCTTTACAAATACGGAAAAAGCCTTACCGAGCAGGCAATTGAAAAAACTCCCGATAAGCTTATCGGCAGAGATAAGGAAATCAGCAGAGTTCTGCAGATTCTTGCAAGAAAAACCAAGAACAATCCCTGCCTTATTGGTGAAGCAGGGGTCGGCAAAACTGCAATTGCCGAAGGTCTTGCAGCACTATTTGTAAGCGGCAGCATTCCTGACGAGCTTAAAAACAAAAATATTTTTTCGCTTGACCTTACATCAATGCTTGCAGGTGCAAAATACAGAGGTGATTTTGAAGAACGTGTCAAAGCGTGCATCAATGAAATTGTAGCTGTGGGAAATGTGATACTTTTTATTGATGAAATTCATACGATTGTAGGTGCAGGTGCTGCTGAAGGCGCAATTGACGCGGCAAACATCATAAAGCCACAGCTTGCAAGAGGTGAAATACAGATAATCGGTGCAACAACACTTGAAGAATACAGAAAATACATCGAAAAGGACGCAGCACTTGAAAGACGTTTTCAGCCTGTTATGATAGAAGAACCCACAGAGGAACAGACTGCCGAAATTTTAAGCGGAATAAAAGAAGGCTATGAGAAATATCACAATGTAAAAATCTCAGATGAAGTTATTAAATCGGCAGTAAATCTATCGGTAAGATACATCAACGACCGTTTTTTGCCTGACAAGGCAATTGATATTCTCGATGAAGCTGCTTCCAGAGCAAAAATACACCATATACGTGAAAAATCACATCTTAGTACTCAGATAAATCTTTATGACGAATGCACAACAATCTCAGATATAAAAAATGCCTTTCCAGAATCTGCCGACTGCAAAAACATTCCTGCTCTTATGACGACACAGGATACCGCAGAAGTTGTGTCTGAATGGACCGGTATTCCCGTAAATCAGATTTCACAGAATGAATCCGAAAGACTTTTAAAGCTTGAAAGCATACTTAAAAAAAGAATAATCGGACAGGATAAGGCAATATCACGTGTATCACAGGCAATAAGACGGAGCAGAACAGGACTTCGTGAACAAAACAAGCCAATAGGTTCATTTTTATTCACAGGTCCAACAGGTGTTGGAAAAACCGAGTTTTCACGTGCAATCGCACAGACTGTTTTTGACAGCGAAAAAAATCTTATAAAGATTGATATGTCCGAATATATGGAAAAGCACACGATTTCAAAGCTTATCGGTGCTCCTCCTGGATATGCGGGATTTGATGAAAGCAATCCTCTGACTGACAGAATAAGACGTCACCCTTATAACGTTATCCTGTTTGATGAAATTGAAAAAGCACACCCTGATATACTCAACATTCTTTTGCAGATACTTGAAGACGGTGTTCTTACCGATTCCAAAGGCAGAAAGGTAAGCTTTAAAAATTCACTTATAATTTTAACTTCAAACATAGGCTCTGAGCTTATGACCGAGAGCGTTCACCTCGGTTTTGGAGAAAGCAGCCCGACAGATACGGAAAAGCATGTAAAGGCGGAGCTTAAACGCTGTCTTAAAGCAGAGCTTATAAACCGACTTGATGATATAATAATCTTCTCTCCTCTTGAAAAAAAGCATATCAGGAAAATTATACTCAAGCTTCTTTGCGAGCTTATGCAACGTGCAGAAAAAATCAACCTGTTTCTTGAGTTTTCCGATGATGCTATTGAAGCCCTGATTGACGAGCAGGAGGTTAAACGATATGGTGCAAGATATTTAAAGCGTCAGATTTCTGAAAATATTGAAAGCCTTATATCCCAGAATTTGCTTGAAGGCAATATCAGTAAGGGTGAAAAAATCGGCATTTCCTATAACAACGGAAAATTTGAGCTTATGACAACGGTGTGTAAATAAAAATTAACGGCGGATTTCTCCGCCGTTAATTTTTTCATCATGATGATTTTCTTTTGATTCTTGCAGCTAAAAATACAAGTGAGAAAAGTGCCGCTGCAAATAAAAGTTCTATTCCGATACACATAAAGAATCCTGAATTTGTAAACACCTCTCCTGCTGTTTCAGCAAGCATGTTGTTTGCCCTTACATACCAGTATGATGGGAGAAAATGTGCAATACCAATAACCGTATCACTTAAATATTCAATCGGTACAAATATACCACTGAGGAAGCTCATACCAAGAGAAAGGGTGTTTGCAATCATATCAGGTGATTTAGGGCTCTTTGATATCTGAGCAATAAACATTGTGATTGAAAGTGCAACTATAAGGAACACAAAGCTGTTAAGCATTGCAAGGAATCCTTCCTTTGTCAGAATGTCACTTCCGCACATTATAATAAATGCTACCATAAATATAACCCAGATGCCAACTGCATAAATTACAGAACCCAGGGTAGCCTGAAATGTCTGCTTTGATATTGAAAAGCATGAAGCGTTTGTTCTGTCACGTATTTCCTTTTTATTGAGTGTCATAAGGGTCGGTACAAGTGCTGAAATAAGTATTGCAAGGAAAATGTAAGGCAGATACTGGAAGTAAAAACGCACATTTGTACTGAAGAAATTTTCTTCCTCTGCAAAATTTTCTGCAATTACTTCTGTTTTGTCAAGCATAAGAGTTTCAGTCTTGTCAAGTGCTTCCTCAATTGTAAAACCACCTGCAATATATGAACTTACAGTCCCAACATAACGGTCAAGCTGTGCTGTTGCAAGACTTTCACCATAGCTGCCTTCGATGGCATGATTTATGAATAAATCATCTGTACTGCCATTTGCAAGCTTTTCCATATAGCCCTCATTGATTACCAGAGCATAGTCAATATGTTCATAATACAGATTGCTCAGAAGTCTGTCATCATCCATTTTTTCTGTGCTGACTTCATGATTTTCAGAAAGAAAATCTATAAGCTTTTCACTTGCTGCGGAATTATCAAGGTCGCATACGCTGATACTGAGCTTTTCTTCCTTGAACTTTGCTTCATTTTCGGCACCCTGATTTGCCATTACAATTGAAATTGCAAGGAAAATGCCTATATAGATAAAAGGAACTGAAATTCGCTTTAAAACAATTTTTATAAATGCATTAAAGACTTGCATACTTTTTCCTCCTTGTGAGTAAAAATCCACCTGTTACAAATATTGCTGCAAGAATAAGCAGAGTAACTGCCTTTTCGGTGTAAAGTGAGTAATCGTTGTAAACATTAAGGCAATAGAACATATCCGAAATAAGTGCGGCAGGATTTATGCGGTTAAACCAAGGGAAGTTGTTTTCAATTACAATCTTCATATCTCCCATCATAAGACCGCTTAAAAAGCAGCAGCCCATAGTTACAGACATTGATATTGCTGATTTTACACCCTCTGAAAGTCTGCCGAGTGAGCCGATAAAGAAACCGAACGCAACACCTGTAATACTTCCTATTGCACCTGACAGATAAATCATTCCGATATTATCTCCTAAATCCTTACCAAGAATAAAGATGATATAGCTGATTGAAATTACAACACATACAATCTGTGAAATACAGCTTGCACATACATTTGAAAGGATTGTGATAAATTTATTGTTTGGCGAGATACATTTTCTTGCTGCAATGCTCGATAAATTCGCCTGATTTGAAATTGCTATGTGAAGTCCGGTCTGAGAGCCGAAAAATGCTACCATTGCTATTGCATTGTAGAAAAATGAAATGTACGGGTCCATGTTGCCGTCTGACAGCGGTACATTTTTGTTGCATTCAAGCTCCGCAGTAAGAGATGTCATAACCTTTTCGAGATTCTGCGGATTGTTCTGCATTGTTTCGATTATTACAGCTTCATTAATTCTGTAAGTATCAAGAAACTCTCTCAGAATTGTCTGTTTCATTGAACTTCCCTTAGGTGATATTTTAAGCGAAATTTTCTCATCAACATAGATAATGCCCTCAATATCACCGTCTTCAAGCTTTTGAAGTGCAGTCTGTTCATCTGTAAATTCAGCACTCAGAAGAGCGTCATCACCTGAAGTAACAGACACAATAACCTCTTTAAATGCAAGGTTTTCCGCATTTTCCACTACTGCTGTCGGTATTGTTTCAAAAAGAGTATCTGTTTCGTAAATATTGCTCATTGTCATGTGAAAGAATGTACTGAGCAGAACCGGGAAAAGTATCAGCCAGAACAGAAAGCTTTTTTCAAGAAAACAGCATTTTATATCATTTTTAAAGTTATGCCAGAACATCTTAGTCCTCCTTATCTCTGAGCTGTTTGCCTGTTATTTCAAGGAATACATCATTTAATGTAGGAAGCTCAGAATATACACGTCCGAAAGGAACTTCATTTTCAGAAAGTACCCCAAGAACACGTACAAGATTATGCTTTCCGCCGCCACAGTAAACCGTAAGCTTGTTGTTTTCGTAAGCTGTTTCATAAACATGCGGAAGTGACTTGATTTTTTCATGAATTTCATTTTCAAGGTCAAGAATTTCAATATTGATTGTTTCTGTATTTTTAATCATCTTCTTGAGTTCATCCTTTGTACCGATAGCAACATTCTTGCCCTTATCCATAATTGCAATTCTTGTACAAAGCTGTTCAACTTCTTCCATGTAATGAGAGGTGTAGATTACCGTTGCACCCTGTCTGTTAAGCTCTTCAATACCCTCAAGGATCTTGTTACGACTCTGTGGGTCAACAGCCACAGTCGGCTCGTCAAGAATAATAAGCTTTGGCTTGTGTGCAATACCACATGCAATGTTAAGACGTCTTAAAAGACCCCCTGAGAGTTTTTTCGGACGGAATTTCACAAAATCCTCAAGCCCTGTAAACTCGATTGCTTCCTGAACGTACTGCTTTCTGAGAGCCTTGTCTTTTATATAAAGTCCGCAGAAATAATCTATATTTTCATAAACCGTGAGTTCCTCAAATACGGCTACATTCTGCATGATAACACCAATCTGCTTTTTAACATTATAGTTTGACGGTGACATTTTTTCTCCGAAAAGCTCAATGTTACCTTTGTCAAAACTCAGAAGTGAAAGCAGACAATTTATAGTTGTTGTCTTACCGGAACCATTCGGACCTAAAAGACCGAAGATTTCCCCTTCCTTTATTTCAAGATTAAAATGATCAAGAGCAATAAGCTCCTTATAACGCTTTACAAGATTTTCAATTTTTACTACTGTTTTTTCCATAAGTCTTTCCTCCTTTGACTGTAATTACATTATAAACCCTTTTCCCAAAAAAGTTAAGTGAAAAAAATCACTTTCTTATATGACAAATGTCATGAGTTCCAAAATGGTATATTTACCTTTCTGATATCCACCGAATCATTTTTTCACTCAGCCAGTTTATTATCAATCTGTTTTTGATTTTCTATTTCTTCCTCTGTCATATCAACTCCTACAGCAAGCCCGTAATTATCAATATAGAAAGATACCGTTCCGCCATCTTTTACCATAAGCATGCCAAAGGTTTCAGAGGAATTATCCTCTGCGCTGAATGCTTCAACAGTAAAGCCTTTTTCTGCTTCCTGCTCAGACACATCAACGAAAATTTCAATCTTATCACCTGAGGCAAGATGTTCTTTAAGATAATTTTTGGAATTCCCTTTATCCGTTTCGGGAGCAACATAAATTGCAGAAATATTAACTCCTGTAAGATTTATAAATGTTATCCTGTAGTCATTATGCATACAGCCTGACAGAACCATAATAAATAATGCTGTTAAAACAGCTGTAATTGATTTTATTTTCATTTTTCCACAACCTTTCATTTGATTATGCTCTAATTTTACCACATATAGAATTTTAATTCAATATAAATAAAAAGGTTCGGTATTACCCGAACCTTTGAGTTTGAAATAATCAGCTTAAAGCAGTTGTCTTTTTTGTTGTCTTCTTGGCTGTTGACTTTGAAGCTTTTGATGCTGCTTTCTTTACAGTTTTTTAGCAGGCTTTACAGCTTCTGCAATCTTCTGGAATTCGAGAGCCTTTTCAATGCTTCCTTCAACCTTAAGCTTGCCAACTGTGAAAGCTGCAACAGGATTAAGTGAGCCATCAATAAGCTTTAAAAAGTTCTTTGCAGAAATTATAAACTTACAGTCATGGTCATAGTATTCATAAGGTTCAACGTGAAGTTCCTTGTCCTTAAGCTCAATGTAGAAAGCACCTTCGCCCTCGCCTGTAATGTCAACCTGAATTGCAAGGTGGTTGTCAAAACCGCTTACATCAGCCTGCATTATTGTTTCCTTTGACTTTTCAAAAATCTCCTCGTATGTCATTTTCTTTTTCCTTCCTTTTTTAGCTTTATTTAATCACTATTACTCCGTCACCTGTAATGATGACGGGGAATAATAATATTCAATATAAGTATTAAACCAGTTCACCCTGTGAAGTCTGCATTGTTCTCTTTATCTTCTTTGAAGGTGTCTTGTCAAATTCAGCTTCTCTTAGTCTGAGTCTTCTGATTGTCTTTGAAGATGAAAGTGTAGCATTAACAGTCTTGATTTCTTCGTTAAGTGCCGCAATAACCTCTTCCCTGCTCATATCCTTTGTAGTATCAGGATTCGGGAAGATTTCAGCAGTAACAAACCCTTCTTCACCGTAAACCATAATTTCAGCAACGATATCACTTACCGCAAACTTGTTTTCAAGTTCTTCAGGGGATACATTTTCACCGTTACTTAAAATAATAAGATTTTTCTTTCTTCCTGTGATGAATACTCTGCTTTCTTCATCTACATAGCCCAGGTCACCTGTTCTGAGCCAGCCGTCCTCTGTAAGTGCTTCGGCAGTTGCCTCAGGATTTTTGTAGTAACCCTGCATTACAGACGGGCTCTTTACAGTAATTTCACCGTCTACAATCTTTACAGTACAGCCGTTTACTACTGTTCCGACGTCACCCACATTAACTGTATCAACTGTTGCAGTTGAAATTCTTGGTGAACATTCTGTCATACCATAGCCCTGTGCAATCGGAATACCAAAGCTCTTGTATTCAGCCACAACTTCCGGGTGAAGATAAGCACCACCGCTTAAAATACCCTTTAATCTGCCGCCGAAGAAAGCCTGTGCAACCGCAGCCGCAGGAAGATTTTTAGCCTTTGCAGCTGCCTTTATCTGCTTGCAGATTGTCTGTGCAATCATTGGTACAAGCAGAAGAATTGTCGGCTTGAAAAGCTGTAAGTTCATGGCAATTCTCATAAGTGAATCATTTACGCAGACTGTGTCACCATATCTGAGTGAGCATAAAATATCACATGTAAAGCAGTAAACATGATGAATAGGTAAAACTGTAAGAACAGAATCCTCAGGTGTAGCTTCATTATCCTGACACATTGTATTGTCAATTAAGTTTGCATGAGTAAGCATTACGCCCTTGCTTAAACCTGTTGTACCCGAAGTATAAACAATAGCTGCAAGTGAATCAGGTGATACAGCTTCCTGTTCCTTTGGCTGATATTTGGCAAGAATATCTGAAAGATTGTTGTCAGCTTCTCCATTATCCTGCATAGCAACATAAGTCTTAATCTGTGGTGAAAGTTTTTTGATTGCAGGAATCATCGGAGCATATCTAGCGTCATAGAAAAATACTGTTACGTCTGCTCTGTTGATATGGTCAGCAATATCCTCGCATGAAAGCTGTGCGTCAAGAGGTACAGCAACGTTTCCGCTTGATACAGTACCAAAGTAGCTTACAAGGTAGTTATAGCTTGTAAGACCGATAACAGCCGCATGAGCCTTTTCACCGCCTGTTGCTTCCTTTAAAAATTCAGCAGTACGGAGTACATCTTCATAAAATGTCTTTCTGTCCTTTTCGATAATTTCCTTACCGCACTTTTCCTTAATAAATATTCTGTCACCAAATTCTGCTGCTGACTGCTTAACAAGGTCAGGCAGGGTTTTAACATTGTTTTTATCCATAAAATACTCCTTAGTCCTGAAGTGACTTAATATACTTGATAGCGTCGCCAACTGTTGAGAGATTTACAACGTCCTGCTCCTCAACCTGTACTTCCATAGTAGCTTCAAGCTCGCCGATAAGGCACATGAAGTCGTATGAATTCATACCGAGGTCTTCGATAAATCTTGATTCTTCTGTAATGCTGTCAGCATCAACGTCAACATAATTGCAGATGATTTCCTTTAATGTTTCTAACATAGCTTTTACTCCTTATATCATTTCAAGTATTTCACCGACTGTACGGTTCGGGTCTTCGATACCTCTGAAAATTACACGGCAGAGGTAGTAGTAGAGATATTCCATCTCATGTTCATTTACAACGTCCTTCTTGTATTCAAAATTAAAGTTAAGTCCGTTATCTTCAGGACGATGCATAACTGTAAGGTAAAGCGGAGATGCCGCAACACCGTTTGTATACCAGTAGCTCTTGTATTCAATATCAGGTACATCAGGTGAACTCTGCTTCATTGTAAGTGGCTGATATGTAAAGTTGATACTTTCATAACTTGCACCCGGTGCAAACTTTCTGTACATTGAACGCTTCATTGTAAGTTCAATCGGGTCATAGTTTGCATGTCTGAACAGCTTGTTCTGTTCCTGCTGAATTATCTGAAGTGCTTCAAGGAATGTACATTCCGGCTCAACAATTGTTCTGAGTGGGAAGAAGTGAATTCTTGTACCGCCTGAACGCTTTTCAAGAAGTGTTCCTCGTCTTGCAATACAGCTCTTGATTGAAACGTCCTTTTCATCATCGTTGAATTTTGAAAGAACTGTACGAAGTCCCATGAGAAGAAGATTTGCCATAGGAACTCTGTGCTGAGTACAGAAATCAACAAGTCTTGCAGAAGCGTCTGCTTCAAGGTGATAAACAGAAATTGAAGCGTCAAGTGTAGTTGAAGTAATTACTGCACTTCTGAGGTTTGGATTGCCGCTTTCCCTTCTCTGTGTAAGAAGTCTGCCAATACCTGTAAAGTCTGTGTACATAGGTTCGTTTTCACATTCGATTTCCTTTTTCCAGAATTCTTCGTCCTTCTGCTTTGCAACAGAATTGTTCTCGTATTCGAGGTCCTTTTCAACAGCCTTTAAGTATGACTGCATTTCCTTCGGCATTGGGAAATCGTACATCTTTGAACAGTAGATTTCAATTACATCTCTGCTGAACGCAATAATCGAGCTTGAGTCCATTGTCATATGGTCAACCTTCATATATGTACCATTATAACCGTTAGGAAGCTTAATCATCATGATTTTGTTCATTGGTGAATTGTATCTTTCAAAAGGCTCTGCTGTCCACTTTTCAAGTGTTTTGTGAGCGTGTTCCTCGCTGTCGTTTGAGAAGTCGATAAGAGGAATATCTCTTTCCTCAAACGGTACAACATACTGATAAACAGAATCTGTTTCATTATCGTGAATAAAACGAAGTCTCATTGAGTCCATACGTCTGTATGCTTCATAGATGGATTCTTTAAGTACATCAAAATTTATATCCTGCTTGAAGTAAAGTCCTGTACCGATACAGAGTACCTGATGGAACGGACAGTACTTTATTGTATAATAGTGCAGACGCTGTGCCGCTGTAAGCGGATAGCACTTTGTAGGTGCACCATTGATGACAAATTCTTTCATTTTAATCTCCCTGTATTATTTTACATACTTTTCCATGAATGCAGTAACCTTTTCCTCGTACTGCTGAGTGTTTTCATAGTAGCTTGCAGCATGACCTGCATTCTTTACTATGAGAAGCTCCTTTGGTGAATTGCAGACTTCAAAGTTTTTCTCACTCATCCATGTCGGAACAAAGTTATCCTTGTCACCATGTATAAACAGTATCGGAATATTTGTTTCCTTAACGGCAGTAAGAGTAGAATAATCCTTAAAGCCATATCCTGCTTTTTTACGGCACATTACATTATTGATGTTCATAACAGGAAATTCAGCCATGTGGTAGTCTTTCTTTAGAACATGTGCAAAAACATCGTAAGGTGAAGTGAATGCACAGTCAGCAATTACAGCCTTTACATTTTTGGAAATATCCTTAAAGCCTGTTGTCATGAGAACTGTTGCACCGCCCATTGATACACCGTAAAGAACAATCTTCTTCTTTCCGTCAAAACGGTTGTTAATGTATTCAATCCATTTTAAAATATCGTATCTGTCAAGAATACCAAAGCCCACATACTGTCCTTCACTGTTGCCGTGTGCACGGTTGTCTACGATAAGACAGTCGATGCCTTTTTTAAGGAAGTATGTTGAAATTGAAGCACAGTCCTTAAGACCACAGCCTGTATAACCATGTGAAGCAATTACGATTGTATCTGCGTCACCGTCAGCCTTTACATAATCAGCATGTAAAGTAAGGTCGTCACGTGACTTGATTGTAACATGCTCCATTTCACGCTGCATCAGCCATTCCTTGTTCGGCGTGATGATTTTCATATAATCTTCCCACTGGCTTGCATCAGCCATTTCATCAAGGTCAACTCTGAGCTGGTCCTGTCTTGGGATTGTTTTATTGTAAAGTGTTTTTGCTCCGTACATTGAGCCTGCCGCACATAATGCCACGACACCGCCTGCAATAAGCGAAGCAGTAAGTACAATACCCATTTTAACACATACCCTTTCCTTCGGATTTTTCCGATTATTTCATAGAATATTGTATATATATTCCACTAAGATAATTTTATCACAGATTCCGCCTAAGGTCAAGTGTAAAGATTGATTTATACCACAAAACACCAAAGTTTGTTACATAAATATAAAAAACAATTGGTTTGAGAAGAAAAAATTATAACCATGTCGCAAATGTCTCCTACTGAAACCCTAAGGAGTCAAACTCCCTGCGACGATTTTAAATGGGGGCATACACAATCACAATTATTTTCCGTAGATGTCGGTTATTCTTTCGGCAATTTCCTTGAAAACAGGTGCAGCCGTTTCATTTCCGTAGCCTCCGTCTTCGCACAATACAGTTACGGCATATTTCGGCTGATTGAGAGGGAAAAAGCCCGTTATCCAGCTGTGACAAAGCTCCTCTCCGTTTTCATCAAAAACTCCCGTCTGTGCAGTTGAGGTCTTCCCTGCCGCACGTACGTTTGAGGGTCTTGCATTTGAGTTTTCATTGTCATTTACAGCGGCAATCATCAGGTCCTGTAAATAAAAAGCTGCATTACGTGAAAACACCTGAGTGTACTTCTGTTCCTGCTCAGATATCATTTCTTTCTGATTGGCAGCTGTACCCGCAACAAGACGTGGATTGTACAGTCTGCCCTCGTTTGCTATTGCCGCTGTAAAGCTGCACACCTGCAGAGGTGTTGCGAGAAGCTTACCCTGTCCGAAGGAGAAATTCGCCTTTTCGGCAGGCACTGAAAGTTCTTCCGCTGTGGGCAGATTTCCTCCCGAAGCATTTATACCCAGTGCAAGTGAACAGGCTTTGCCAAATCCAAGCCGCTGTGCCACATCATGAAAATGCTTTGTGCCGATATTTTTTGAAAGCTCTATAAAATAAGTGTTGCAGGATTCTTTCATAGCACCCTTCATATCAAGCTCACCATGACCGCTGTGGTCGTGGCACATGAATTTCTGTCCGCTTACTTTTGTACTGCCTGTGCAGTTGTAGGTAAAATCACCGTAAATCCCCTGTTCATATGCCGCAAGAGAAGTGACAAGCTTGAAAACAGAGCCTACATTGTAAGAATACAGGCAGCGGTTTATAAGGGGTGAATTTTCATCAGACAGAGCCTCTGAAAGCCTGTCGGCAGAATATGACGGAAAGCTTGCCATTCCGAGAATATCCCCCGACCTGACGTCCATTACAACAATCGCACCCTTTTTCACATTTTCTTCCATAAGCTCGCAGATTGCCTGAACATACTTGTCAATCGTCAGCACAACCCCTGCTCTTACCTGAGTGTTATCGTCAATCTCTTTTTCAAGTCCCTGAAGAACTACACCCTGTCCGTCAATGTCAAAGGTAACGGAAGCTGTAGCAGAATTGGTGCGTAAAAATTCGTCAAAGGCCGCCTCAATTCCCGTAACACCCACACCATCTCTTGTGTATCCGATGATATGTTCAGCAAGCTGGTTTTCGGTGTATCTTTCGGGCATTGAAAACAGGGTTATATCATCTGTTTCCTCCACCTTTTCCGAAACCTCACATACAAACGGTGCTCCGTAAACAAGCTTTGAATAAAAATCCTCCTTATCGGATACAAAGGGCAGAATATATTCAACCGCCTGTGGTGTCGGATTTATAACAGCATAGCTTTTATACTCCTGATTTACAAGCTTTAAAAAATTTCTGTCGTAAATATTACCATCAACCGTTCCGACAGTAACTGTACGATATGACTGATTTTCTGAAGCCTCAAGATATTTTTCATCGGTCATTATAATATAGATACGCATGTACAAAAGGGTAAAAAGCACCGCAAACATCACAGCAACACCAACAATTCTTTTTTGCATAAAAATCCCTCCTGAAGATTATTATTGCCTTACAGGAGGGATTTTATTTTCTGTATTTATAATTATATATCTTCAAGGACTACTGTAAATGGTCCGTCATTCAAAAGCTCTACCTTCATGTCGGCACCGAAAACACCCTTCTGAACATCAGGCACAAGCTTTTTACATTCCTGCACAAAAAATTCGTAAAGACGCTCTGCTTCGTCAGGCTTTCCTGCATTCACAAAGCTCGGGCGGTTACCCTTTCGGCAGTCGGCATAAAGTGTGAACTGTGAAATCACAAGCAGCGAGCCGCCGATATCGTTTACAGAAAGATTTATCTTGTCGTTTTCATCTGAGAAGATGCGAAGCTTTGAAATCTTCTGAGCAAGTCGGACTGCGTCATCTTCCGTATCATTCAAGCCTACTCCCAAAAGAATAAGCAAACCGTTTTGTATTTCTCCCTTTATTTCACCGTCCACCTTAACACTGGCATGGGTTACTCTCTGTACAACTGCTTTCATTTTAATTCTCCTGTTTTAAAATTTTTTTAATTACCTTTGTAACACTTTTTCTGTTTTAACATATTATGTACTATGAAACGGATTAAAAAACAGATTCGTTTCAATACATTTCATTTTAAAGGAGTTGCTATTTATGGGTTGTGGATTCTCAGGTAATAATTGTTGGTGGATTATCATTTTACTTCTTATCGTTTGCTGCTGCGGTGGCGGATGCGGTAACACTAACAACAACAACTGTGGTTGCGGCTGCAACGACAACTGCGGCTGTGGCTGCTGATTAAATCTACCACAAAAGGAGCTGTGCAAACAGCTCCTTTATTTTTATAATTTCTGCAATTTTGCAAAATTCGCCATAACTTTCTTTGTGCCAACCTTGTCAAAAGCAACCACAAGCATTGCATCATTTGCCATCTTCTTAACGCCGAGAATTGTACCCTCTCCAAATACCTTATGTAAAACTCTTTCACCAACTGAATATTCTACATTGGTCGGTTCAGGAACAGATTTTTTCTTATTTCTTGAAATCTGCTGCTGAAGGCTTATGGACTTTACCTCATGGTGTGAAGGTGCTTTGTCCGTATTGTCGATAACTGTATTATCATGCTTTTCAATAAGGCTCTTGTCGATTTCCTTTATAAAGCGTGAAGTAAAATTCTTCTGAGTAGAACCGAACAGCATTCTCTGAGAAGCACTGCTCACAAAAAGCTTTTCCTTTGCTCTTGTAACGGCTACATAGGCAAGACGTCTTTCTTCTTCAAGCTCCTCATCAAAATCAAGACTTCTTCCGCTTGGGAAAATTCCGTCTTCCATAGCTATTACAAAAACGTTTGTAAATTCAAGTCCCTTTGCAGAATGTACCGTCATCAATGTAACAGCATCTGCACCTGCCTCCATTTTGTCAAGGTCTGTGTAGAGTGCAATTTCTTCAAGGAATCCGTTAAGAGTCGGTTCTTCCGCATCATTCATATATGTAATGATTGTGGACTTTAATTCGTTGATATTTTCAATTCTTGTGATACCCTCATCACCCAGGCTCTTCATATAATCAATATATCCTGTCTTGTCAAGAAGGTCGTCAAAAAATTCGTCAAGTGGCTTTGTTTCAGCAGATTCCATAAGCTTGTCAAACATTGCCGCTGTCTTTTTGAGAGCTGCTGATTTTTTTGAAAGCATAGGGTAATCGTCACAGCTTCTCATAGCTTCAAGCATGCTGATTCCAAGGTCGTTTGTAATATCGGAAAGGAGTGAAAGTGTGCTGTCACCAATTCCCCTCTTAGGCTCATTGATAATTCTTCTCATACGAAGTGCATCATTGTTATTGTTGATAACCGCCATGTAAGAGGTCAGGTCCTTGATTTCCTTTCTGTCATAGAAACGCAGACCGCCGTAAACACGATAAGGCACGCCTGCTCTTACCAGTGCCTGTTCCACAAGGTTTGATTGTGCATTCATTCTGTAAAGTACGGCATTGTCCGAGAATTTGCCACCCTCTTTTACAAGGTCAAGAATTTTTTCCGAAACAAACTTTGCCTCGTCACGCTCGTCAAAAGCCTTGCACCAGTAAATCTTATCACCGTCACTGCTGTCTGTCCACAGGCTTTTTTCCTTACGTGAAGAATTGTTTTTGATGATTGAATTTGCCGCATTCAGAATATTCTGTGTTGAACGGTAGTTCTGCTCAAGTCTTACAACTCTTGCTCCTTCAAAAACCTTTTCAAAATTCAGAATATTTTCAATTGTAGCACCTCTGAATTTGTAGATACTCTGGTCATCATCACCCACAACGCAGATGTTGTCATGACCGCCCGAAAGCAGGCTTACAAGTCTGAACTGTGCCATGTTTGTGTCCTGATACTCATCAACCATGACATATTTAAACTTATTCTGATAACGCTCAAGTGTTTCAGGATATTCTGTCAGAATTTCAACAGTAAGTCTGATTATATCATCAAAGTCAACTGCATTTGCAGCTTTGAGCTTTTCCTGATAACGCTTGTATATTTTTGCCACGAGAAGTCTTCTGTAATCGCCCGAAGCGTCTTCCTTCATATCAGCAGGTGTCTGAAGCTTATCCTTTGCAAAGCTGATTTCAGACAGAACAGACTTGTGCGGAAGCTGTTTTTCGGAAATTTCCAGTTCTTCCATGCACTGTTTAACTACCCTGCGGCTGTCATCTGTATCATAAATTGTAAAATTACTCTGATAACCCAGCTTGTCAATTTCACGTCTTAAAATTCTTACACAGGCACTATGGAATGTTGCCGCCTGAAGACCCTCTCCGTCTTCACCAAGCATTGCTGCAAGACGTTCTTTAAGCTCTCCTGCCGCCTTGTTTGTAAAGGTGATTGCAAGAATATTCCATGGCTTTACAGGATTTACCGCAACAGCGTCACGAAGCTGTTCCTTTGTAATTTCTCCGCCGTCTATATAGCTCTGCAAAAGAGCAATATCGCTGTCATTACCCTGATATGTGTCGTCATGGTATGCATCACCGAAATTTATCATATTTGCAATACGGTTTACAATAACGGTAGTCTTACCGCTTCCTGCTCCTGCGAGGACAAGCACAGGGCCTTTTACCGCAAAAACCGCTTCTTTCTGTCGGTCGTTCATTCTTCCGAAATATTTTTCAAGAGCTTTTCTTTTAAGTTCGTTAAATGTTAAATTCGACATATGTTATGACCTCTTACTGAATAATCTGTTCCGATAAATCTATCGGGTTTTATGATACATATATTATACCATATCTTTTTATTAAAATAAAGGGGTATTTAAAAAAAAAAGTATTTGACTTTTTAAATTTTACCATTTATAATAAAAGAAAAACGCTTAGGAGATTTTTTATGAACGACTGTGAAACTTGTGCATTCTACTGCTACGATGATGAGTGGGAATGCTACGTATGTGAAATGAATCTTGACGAAGACGAATACGCACGTTTTATACAGGGACATTACAGGCATTGTCCTTATTATCGTGACGGTGACGAGTATAAAATTGCAGCTAAACAATAATGATTTTTTCTCTTCTCTTCTTTTCCCCTTCTTTTTTGAAAAAAAGAAGCAAAAAACTTTTATGTCGCTTTTACTTTGACTGAAACTGTTTCTTTAAGCTCGAAATGATAACAAAAGCTTACATATAGTAAAAATGAAGCAAAAAACTTTTATGCCGATATTACCCCAACTGAATATGTTACTTTAAGCTCGAAAAAATAGTAAACCAAATCACAATTCAAATAAAAGCAAAAAACTTTTATGCTGACATTGTTTAACTGAATATGTTACTTTAAGCTCAAAAAGATAACAAACCATAAAAAACTTAAAAACAACGGGCGAGCATTGCTCGCCCGTTTTTTAATGAAATTTTATACAAACACAAAAATGGTACCACATAAGTGATACCATTTTATTTTTATAAAATTATTCAGCTGTATAAACCTTAAATGTTACATCTTTTCCAAGGAGGAACTTGTTAAGAAGTACAAGGTCATCTATTTGAATAGAACCATCGCCTGTCACATCACCTGCTGATGCTTTTGGCTCAACAGGTTCAACTGTTACTATAGGATTTAAAATATCACGTTTTAATGCGACAGCATCGAAAATATTAATTTTCTTATCATCTGTAACATCTCCCGGAAGAAAGTCAACATCAGGGTTTGTTGGTGTATCTGTAGGTTCGTCTGTTGGATCTGTTGGGTTTGTTGTCGGCTGGTCACCTGAAGCATAAGTTTTCCAGTTTTCAGGTAATTCGCTGAGTGTTATACAGTATTCACTCTGATAAATCTTCTTGAATTCATCAATATCCTGATAATCAGGACCTGAAACAAATTTAGGTGAACTTTCTTCGTCATACCAAGGACAGAAATAGAGCCAACCTGCATTTTCGATTAAAATGTTGTCAAGTGAAGGGATTGTATCATTTTCTGTTAATGCAATAGGCTTTGAGCCATTGATTGAATCATGAAGCTTCCAGAAAATACCTGATTCAGCATCAAGGTTAGGACCGCTTGTTTTGCCGTCATGACGGTTGTACTGTGTGTTGTACTTGTCATATCCTACGATATCAACATATTCATCGCCTGAATACCATTTAACTGATTCATCAGACCAAGCGTACAAGTTCTGTTCCCAGATAAGATTGTGGATGCCATACTTTTCTTCAAGTTCTTTTCTTGTGAATTTCCAGAGATTGTTATAAACCTCAGGACCTTCCTTGCCCCACCAGAACCATGATGTACCACCGTTTGAGTAGTTACCGTCTGCTTCGTGGAGAGGACGGAAAAGAACAGGTACATTTGCTTCCTGAAGTCTTAAAAGCTGTTCAGCAAGGTTTTCAAGACAAAGCTGATAGTAGTCATATTCGATAGTGCCTTCTGTATAAGCGTTTGATGGGCTGAAGTCACACTTTTCGCTGTAAGTTGTCTTAGAGAAGTCAAGTGGTTCGCCAAGAGTGTAATCTGCAAGAGCAGTTGGTACATTGATATGCCATGATGCTGTACAGATACCATTCTTGTTGTTTGTCCAGTCAATCATTCTTTCAACAATACCGTCATCCCATTCATAGCAAGGACAGTTTGCACCAAAGTCAAAGCCCTGAATTGCAGGGAAATCTCCGACAGTTTCCTTGACATACTTTAATTCTCTGTCATATTCGTTGTAGCTGTAGTTACGGTTTTGTGTATTGTAATTATACACCTGTCCGTTATCATCGTAGCACTTCCATACAAATGTTGAGCCGTCATCAGCTACAGCCTTATCTGCTTCGTCAAACTTATAAGTGTTTCCGTCAGAGTCAACACAGGTATTTGTGGCAGCATCATAACGAATTGTAGTTGTTACGCCATGTCCGCCACCATAAATAGTCTGCTGACCCGAAAGGATACCTGTTCCGTATACGTCACAAAGGTAAGCCATAAGTGACTTTGCTTCAGGAGTAGCCTTGCTGTCTGAAAGTGTAGGATTAACAGCTGTTAAGTCATCAAATTCAGCCTTCTTTATTGTAATTGTATCGTGAGCGGCATAACCATAAGAATTTGTGAATTTTACAGTATTTATGCCTTCATTGAAACGTACATTTGCAAAGCACTTTTCTGTCCATGTATTTGCGTATGAATACTGATTTATATACTGCACACCGTTGATTTCGATTGACTGCTGTCTTGATTCGCCAGGATTACTTAAAATCTGTACATAGTCTGTCCAGATTTCATACATACCCGGTTCTTCAACCTCAACCTCAAATTCGATTGAACCGCTTGTTACATAAACAAAGCCTTCACCGGAATATCCCGGAACCTGATTTTCATAAATGCTCTGCCATACTGTAAGACCGTTAAGATACATATCCTCTGCCTCAACAGTTGTACCGATTTTAACGTTCGGAAGAAGCGGATCGTCGGCTGTTTCTTCTGCGATTACAGTTGAAAGCATACCTGTTGCTGTAACTGTAAGTGCCGCAGCTGTGAGAGCTGATAAAGCTCTTTTGAATTTTTTGAACATTTTTACATACCCCCATATTTTTATTTTTTTGTGTATTATGGTAATTTCATACACATCTATACACTTTAATTATACTAACAGAACACAAAGAAGTCAATAAAAATGTTAATCGCCGCAAAAAAACAGTCACTTTGCACAAATACGAGAGCCTTTTTTATCCGAATACATCAATAGATAAAAGAAAAATAAGTTTTTTTAAAAATATATTTGAAATTTTCAAAAAGTATGGTATAATAATACGTAATAGTATCGATATATCTATATAACGGAGGAATATAATGGCGAAATTTACAGGCAGCGAATGTTTGGTATGTAAAGAAAAACTTACGGACAATGATGATATAGTAGTATGCCCGCAGTGCGGCACTCCTTACCACAGGGAATGCTATGCAAAGGAAGGAAGCTGTATCAACACTTCACTTCATGAAGAAAATAAAAGCTGGTCTGAAACACAGAAGATAAACCATTCGGAAGATGAACTTTCAAAAAAATGCCCGTTCTGCAATCATGACAACAAGGCCCACACTCTCATATGTGAACAGTGCGGTGCTTCTCTCGTGGACAGAATGAATCTGGGCGAAGAAAACAATCAGTCACAGGACAATCCTTTCGGACAGCAGACAGGTATTCCGAACCCTAACATTTTCACTTTCAATCCGAACGACAGGTACGGCGGTATAAATCCCGACGATACCCTTGACGGTGATGTAAAAGTTTCAGAGGCTGCCGATTTTGTAGGCACAAACATTCTGTACTATCTCATGAATTTCAAAAGAATGAAGGATATGAAGCGTAAAATTTCAACAAGCTTTATTTCACTCTTTTTTTCCGAATTTTATTTTGCATACAGAAAGATGATACCTGAAGCAGTTATAACTATAATCTTAAAAACAATTATTTTTATCCCTACCATTATTTACTATCTTAAAAATATGGTTGGAACATTTGTAGAAAAGGGCTATGCACTTTCATTTATCAAATCAATTGATATCGAAAGCGTTTCATTCTCCCTTTATTCAACAATAGCCAACTATGCTTCAATAGCAATTTCCATTCTTGCATTTTTATTTGCAAACTGGCTGTATTACAGGCATATGCAAAGGAAAATAAACAAAATCAAAAATCAGTATTCCTCACATGAGGATATTTCTGCAAAAATCATTATGTCAGGCGGCACAAGTGTTGCACTTGTAATTTTTGCAGCCGCATTTGAAATGTTTGTTACGTTCGTAACACTTTACGGACTTGTATTATTATAAAAAGATATTTTGGAGGATCATAAAAATGAAAATCAAAAAGGCGGTTATACCTGCTGCAGGTCTCGGAACAAGAGTTTTGCCTGCAACAAAAGCAATTCCAAAGGAAATGTTCCCTATCGTAGACAAGCCTGCAATTCAGTATATCGTTGAAGAAGCAGCCAAAAGCGGCATTGAGGATATTCTTATCATTACCAGTCGCGGCAAATCTGAAATTGCTGACCACTTTGACAGACATCACGAGCTTGAATCAAAGCTTCAGGCAGGTGGTGCTGCAAAGGCTGATTTATACAATCAGGTTGTTGATGTGACAAAGCTTGCAAACATCACTTACGTAAGACAGATGGAACAGAAAGGTCTTGGACATGCTGTTCTTCAGGCAAAGAAATTTGTCGGCAACGAGCCTTTTGCAGTAATGTACGGTGATGACGTTATTATCGGTGAAGACCCATGTATCGGTCAGCTTATAAGAGCGTATGAAAACACTGGTCTTGCAGGTGCTGTCGGCATCAAGGAAGTTCCTGCGGCTGATGTTTCAAAGTACAGTTCCATGAAGGTTGACCACTTAAATGACAACATCTACAAGGTTTCTGACATGATTGAAAAGCCAAAGCCGGGCGAAGAATTTTCACTCTTTTCAATTCTCGGAAGATGCGTTCTTCCTGCTGAAATTTTTGATATTCTCGAAAATATTCCGTATGGTGCAGGCGGTGAGCTTCAGCTTACAGACGCTATGAAGATTCTGGCACAGAGAAGTGGTTTCGCAGGTGTTGACTTCACAGGTACACGTTATGACATGGGCAACAAGCTTGGTATTTTAAAGGCACAGGTTGAAGTCGGACTTGCGCACCCTGAAATTGCCGCTGATTTCAAGGAATATATAAAGGAAATTGCAAAAAATTTCTAAAAAGCTTGACAAACCAAAAATTTTGATGTATAATAGTTATGTTATCCTTGCTCGGAGATAAAACCGAGCGAAATCCAGAAGGAGGTGTTTTGCATGGCAAAATTATCAGCTAAGTATGAAGTAATGGTTGTTTTCAACATGAAGGACGGCGAAGACGCTGTTAAGTCAATGGTTGAAAAGTTCAAGGCTCTTATCGAGAAGAACGGTACAATCGAAGAGGTTAATGAATGGGGCAAGCGTAAGCTCGCTTACGAAATTGACGACCAGACTGAAGGTTACTACGTACTTTACACATTTGAATCAAAGCCTGATTTCCCTGCTGAACTCGAAAGAGTATTCAACATTACTGAAGGTGTTATGCGTTCAATGGTTATCGTTAAGTAATCAAAGCAACCGATTTGGAGGACTTCAAAGTGATTAATAAGGTTATCATCATGGGCAGACTTACTGCTGACCCTGAACTCAGACAGACAACATCAGGTATTTCAAGCTGTCGTTTTTCTGTTGCTGTTGACAGAGGCTACAAGTCTAAGGATACAGGCGAAAGACAGACAGATTTCATCAATGTTATTGCTTGGAGACAGACTGCTGAATTTGTAAGCAGATATTTCTCAAAGGGCAGAATGATTATTGTTGAAGGTAGTCTGAGAAATAATAATTACACTGATGCAAATGGTGTAAAGCATTATACAATGGATGTTCAGGCTGATAATGTTACTTTCGGTGAAAGCAAATCTGCTTCTGCATCGGCAGGCATTACAAATGGTGCTAACAACAATTTCCAGTACACGCAGCAGTCAGCTCCTGTTTCTGCACCTGCTCCACAGGCTCAGACAGCAGCAAATGATTCGCTCAGTATCGGAGATTTGGGCGACTATGAAGAAATCCTTAGCGACGGAGAAGTTCCGTTCTAATTTATACTTTATACAAAGGAGGGCTATGTAATGGAAAGAGAAAGAAATCCACGTGCAGCTAAGAGACCACGTAAGAAGGTTTGCATGTTCTGTGCTGACAGAGTTGAAGAAATCGATTACAAGGATATCGCAAGACTCAGAAAGTGCATGACTGACAGAGCTAAGATTCTGCCAAGACGTGTAACAGGTACTTGTGCTTACCACCAGCGTCAGCTTACAGTTGCTATCAAGAGAGCAAGATACATTGCACTTTTACCATATGTAAGTGAATAATGACTAACATAAATTAAGGAGAAACCATTTGGTTTCTCCTTTTTGTTGTATTAACGGGATTTTTTCTTTTTTCGTACAGAAAATCCGAAATCACCAAGTTTTCTGCCAAGGGCAAAATATTCGCCATGGGCATAGGCAGCAAGTCCGCATTGCTGAAGATTAAGCTTTCCCTTACTGTCAACGTACTTTTCTTCAACATTGACACCTACAATTTCAGCAATAAACATATCATGTGTACCCAGAGGTTTAATTTCTGTTACCTTACACTCAATGCTTACAGGACATTCTTCAATAAGCGGAGCGTTTATCTTTATAGCCTTTGACGGTGTAAGATGACATTTTTCAAACTTGTTTACCTTTGCACCAGATTTTACACCACAGAAATCGGCAGTTTTGCACATTGCCGAGGTTGTAAGGTTGATTACAAATTCTCCTGACTCCTTGATTATGTTATAGGAATATCTTGAAGGTCTGACTGAAATATAAGTCATAGGCGGCTTTGTGTTTATAATGCCTGTCCACGCTATTGTCAGTACGTTAGGATTTTCAACAGTACCGCATGACACAAGTGCAGGCGGTACAGGAGCTAAAAGTGCTCCCCCATTCCAGAAAATTTTTGACATAATATCTCCTCAATAAAAATGACGTGAAAGACACGTCATTTTTACTTTTATTTATTTGTAATTTCACGATAAAGCGCAATATAATCGTTGGCAGATTTACCCCATGTAAAATCTTCAACCATATCACGTTTTATAATCTTGTTCCAGCCACGCTTGTCTTCAAACGCTGCCTTTGCACGTCTGCATGCGTCAAGCATGTCGTGTGCATTATATGTCTTGAATGTAAAGCCGTTTCCATTTTCTGCACCACAGTCACGTACTGTATCACGAAGACCGCCTGTTTCACGTACAATCGGAATTGTACCATATCTCATAGCAATCATCTGTGCAAGGCCACATGGCTCGCTCTGTGACGGCATAAGGAACATGTCAACACCGGCATAAATTCTTCTTGAAAGCTCAGGAACAAATCCAAGTGTAACACTTACCTTATCAGGATATCTTGCCTGCATTTCGTTGAAGAAATCTTCATAAATCTTTTCACCACTGCCGAGAATTGCAAACTTGAAACCATCTCTTACAAGGTCTTCAAATACATATCTGATAAGATCAATACCCTTATGTGAAACAAAACGTGTTACAATACCGATAAGCGGTTCATTACCCTCCTGAAGTCCAAGCTCAGCAAGAAGCTTTGCCTTACATGTTTTCTTACCTGTTATGCTTTTTGCTGTGTACTTCTTTGGAATAATTTCATCATTTTCCGGGTTATAGCTTTCGCAGTCAAGACCGTTTAAAATGCCGCAAAGCTTATACTGCTTTGTGCGTAAAATTCTGTCCATACCATGTGAATACCATGGGTCAAGAATTTCCCAGGCATAGCTTGGTGAAACAGTTGTAACCTTATCTGCAGTTTCAATAGCACCCTTCATCATATTAACTCCGCCGTCATATTCAAGCAGACTCATATGATACATCGGAAGTCCCATAATTTCATTAAGCACTTCCCTGCCGTAGTTGCCCTGATACTGTACATTATGAATCGTAAATACAGTCTTGATATTTTCATATCCCTGCTGATACTTATAGAATACTTCATAATAAACAGGAATCATAGCCGACTGCCAGTCGTTACAATTGATAACATCAGGAGTAAAGCTTACATACCTGAGCATTTCGAGAACTGCTCTTGAATAGAAAACAAAGCGTTCACAATCATCATAGAAACCGTAGATACCATCTCTGCCAAAATAATATTCATTGTCCAGGAAATAGTATGTAACGCCGTTGTAGATAGCTGTGAAAATTCCGCAGTACTGCTTTCTCCATGAAACGTCAACTGTAATGTGTGTAATAAATGTCATTGAAGCACGAAGCTTCGGATTGATATTTTTATACAATGGAAGGACTACTCTGCAATCATGTCCTTTCTGTGTAATAGCCGCAGGAAGTGAACCTGCAACATCAGCAAGTCCGCCTGATGCAATAAAAGGAGTTGCTTCACTTGCCGCAAATAATATATTCAAACTCTTTCACCTCATCAATAATATTAAAATTAAATTTTAGCACCCTTACCGATATAAAGCGGGTAGCTTGCAGAACCTGTCAGTACCTTGCCTTCACCGATTTCTACATTCTTATCGGTAATAATTGTGTCAATGCTGCACTTTTCGGCAATAACTGTATCCTGCATAATAACAGAATTCTTAACAACAGCGTCCTTACCAATTCTTACACCACGACAGATAACGCAGTTTTCAACCTTACCTTCAATAACACAGCCGTCAGCAATAAGTGAATTTTTAACATCTGCTTCAATACCGTATCTTACAGGACCGTTATCTCTGATTTTTGTGTAAATCGGAGCAACCTTGTTAAAGAGGTTGTTTCTGTTTTCAGTATTTAAAAGTGCCATGTTTGCTTCATAGTAACCGGCAATATTGTCAATCTTTGAGAAGTAGCCCTTATGCTGATATGCCATAATTTTATATTCGTTTGTATAAGCCTGAAGTACGTCCTTTGAGAAGCTGTACTTGCCCTTGCTCGCACTTGTAACAACAAGTTCCTTTAAGAATTCGTTGCTGATTACAAACATATTGAGGCATACATTACATTCACCTGACATCTGAGGGTTAATCATGATATCAGTAATACTGCTTTCATCATCAGTTCCCACAACCATGGCATGAGCCTTTTCGCTGTCATAGAAAGCCTTGCCTGTTACAACAGTAATATCAGCACCACTTTCAATATGATAGTTAACCACATCTCTATAGTCGATTGTTGTAACGATGTCACAGTCTGACATTACAACATATTCTGCTGAAGTATGGTGAATGTAGTCCTTTACACCGTTTAAAGCTTCAAGACGGCCTCTGTACATACCGCTGTCAACATGGCTGTATGGTGGAAGGAGATCAAGACCACCCTTCTTTCTTGCAAGATCCCATTCTCTGCCAGGACCTAAATGGTCAAGAAGTGAACCGTAATTTGACTTTGTAATTACACCAACCTGTGTAATACCTGAATTAACCATATTTGAAAGTGGGAAATCTATAAGACGGTATCTTCCGCCAAATGGAATTGAACCCATTGTTCTCTTTTTTGTAAGGTCGATAACCGAATTGTCGTGCATACTTGCAAATATCAGACCAAGAACCTTATTTTTAGAAATCATAGTAAACTGTCCTCCTTACATATCCTCTGAAATTATCTGTTTAGGAAGAACCTGTGCTCCCTCTGATATATCAACATTGTGACCTACAACTGCAATACCCCATTCGTCACGGTTTTCAACGCTTTCAGGGCTTAAACCGATTTTAGCATTTTCGTGAATTACGCAGTCTTCACCTACGATTGCATATTCAACTACCGCACCTGCCTTGACTACTGTACCAGGCATTACAATACTGTAATTTACTGTCGCACCTTCTTCAACTGTTGCACCTGCAAAGATGATTGAGAAGTCAACCTTACCGTTGATAGTGCTGCCCTCTGTAATCATTGAGTTTTCAACTTCAGCAGTATCACCTATGTACTGAGGTGGCATATTTTCATTTCTTGAATAAATCTTCCAGTTCTGTTCATAAAGGTCAAGTGGAACGCTTGGGCTTAAGAGGTCCATATTTGCTTCCCAGAGACTGTCAAGAGTACCAACGTCCTTCCAGTAACCTTCAAATGTGTAAGCAAAGAGTCTTTCACCATTATCAAGCATTGCAGGAATAATATCTTTACCGAAGTCCTTTGAACCTGTGTTTGCATTTTCGTTTTCAATAAGGTACTGCTTCATCTTCTTCCATGAGAATACATAAATACCCATTGAAGCAAGTGTTGACTTTGGTTCCTTTGGCTTTTCAGCAAATTCTGTAACTCTGAAGTCTTCTTCACATGTCATGATACCCATTCTTGTAGCTTCTTCAAGAGAAACCTGCTGAACAGCAATTGTAAGGTCAGCATTGTTCTTCTTGTGGAAT
>JAZQZW010000107.1:0-24360 GCA_045634285.1 Oscillospiraceae bacterium | reverse complement strand
TAAAAGGTGCTGGTGTAGCTCAGTTGGTAGAGCAGCTGATTTGTAATCAGCAGGTCGGGGGTTCGAGTCCGTCCACCAGCTCCAAGTTATACCAACAGTTTATAAATGCTGGTGTAGCTCAGTTGGTAGAGCAGCTGATTTGTAATCAGCAGGTCGGGGGTTCGAGTCCGTCCACCAGCTCCATTTATTTAAAATATTGGGTATAGTAATGGGAGAATTCCCGAGTGGCCAAAGGGGGCAGACTGTAAATCTGTTGCGTTTCGCTTCGATGGTTCAAATCCATCTTCTCCCACCAAGTGTCCTGCATTTTATGCAGGACATTTTTTATGCAATAAAAAAATCACCCTTTCAACAAAATGTTTTGATGTATGTCAAAAACTTTAGGATAAAGAGGCGACAAATTATGGTTAAAGCAGTTATGTGCGGATATGATGAAAGTGATATGGACGGGCTTTTTCAATCTGTCAGACGAAAGACACGCTCAACAATTATTTTTATATCTTCTATTGCTCTGGTTTTAGTTATTATTGGCATAATTTATGCTGTAGCAGTTGCCTTTGATGATATGGGATTGTTTTCGGCAGGCATCAAAACTTTCAGATGGATATTTGTAGCCATTATTGGACTTGGTGTTTTGCAGTTTTGCGGTAATCCAAAGGCAAAACTCAACAGTTATCCGGACAGCTATAAGGCTGGCTGCGTTTTGGCATGCTTTGACAATACAGCGTTTTATTATACGGCTCTTCAAAAACAGATTGTGTCAACACAGGAGCTTATCAATTCAGCCATAAGCAATCTTGAAAATAAAGCAAAGTCACACAGCTATTCTGAACTTTCAAAAGCTTTGGAGGACAGAGAAAGATTTTATTTGTTTTTTAATGCTAAGGAGGAATATCCTTTGATTATCAGAAAGGAATCTATATGTCAGGGGACTGCCGAGCAGCTTAAAGAAATTTTATCAATACATCTCAAAGAAAATTTCAAAACTCTTAAATTCAAACCTATACAGGAGGACGTATGGTAATTAAATCCGAAAACAACGTAAAACAGGAAGATATAAAAGCACTTATAAACTGTAACAGCTCAAAGGTAAAGTTTATGCTTATAGTCCTTACCATTACATTTACAGCGTTTCTGATTTTTTGTCTTATTGCGGGTAATACAGGCAAAAATTTTGGTTACTGCCTTGCAGGGATTATATGGTGCGTTATAGTTTATTCTTATGTGTTTTTACTGAATCCTGTATTGGTTTACAATTCCTTTAAAAAACGATATACTGAAAATGCCGTTGTAAAATATGAATTTACAGCAAAAAGTGTTGCTATTACCGTTGACAGCGAAAACGGTTCGTTCAACAAGCGAAAAAATTATCGTGATATGTTCAGAATTTATGAAACCCCGGAATATTTCTTTTTCTATACAAAAAGAAACGAAAGCTATATTATGAAAAAAAGCGGAATCAAACAGGGTAAGGCATCAGAGCTTTCTGAAATGATGCTTAAAGAAGCACAGGCACGTTTTATAAGAAAGGCAAAATAATATGACGAAATTTGAAATAAACTACAGAAAATCAGATATGTTTGCTTTTTTTAATGAAACTGCAAAGAAATCACTTGTAAAACGTCTTGTATGGATGTATTCGGTTATCGGAGTTACAATATTTTTTGTATTCGTTATGGCTACTTTTCTTATAAAAGGTGAATTTTCTTTTGCAAGACCACTTCCCTTTGTATTTCTGGGAGTACTTATAGTTTTTGTAATTCTTGCAATAATGAGAACACTTCGTATAACCCCCGAAAAAATGTACACTCAGTTTTCGGAAAGCTATGACGGCGGTACAGTAATCTGCCGTTTTACTGATGACAGAGTTTACATTGAAAGTGAAAATGCCGATGACAGCAACAATGGATTTATTATGTATTCCGCACTTGAAAAGGCTGTTGAATCGGACAACTACTTTTATCTGTTTATAAATCAGGCAACAGCTCAGATTGTTAAGAAATCGGCTGTAACTGAAGGAAATATAGAAGAAGTAAGGTATAATCTTAAAGCATATCTCGGCAAAAGATACGAGGATATCAGAAAATACAGAAGATAGTTAAAGTCAAAGACTTTTTTATACAAATATGGAGGAATAAAAATGGTTAGAGAAGATTTGAGAAACGTTGCGATTATCGCCCACGTTGACCACGGTAAAACAACACTTGTAGACGAACTGCTCAAGCAGGGCGGTGCTTTCAGAGAAAATCAGATTGTTGCTGAAAGAGTTATGGATAATAACGATATCGAACGTGAAAGAGGTATTACAATTCTTGCGAAAAATACTTCTGTATGCTATAATGGTACAAAAATTAATATTATCGATACTCCGGGACACGCTGACTTCGGTGGTGAGGTAGAACGAGTACTGAGCATGGTTGACGGTGTAATTCTCCTTGTTGACGCTGCTGAGGGTGCTATGCCTCAGACAAGATTTGTTCTTTCAAAGGCACTTGAAATGAACCACAAGATTATCATAGTTGTAAATAAAATCGATAAGCCGGACGCACGTCTTGACGAAATCGGCGATGAAGTTTTAGAACTTCTCTTAGACCTTGACGCAAGTGAAGAACAGCTTGAAAGTCCTGTTCTTTTCTGTTCAGGCAGAGCAGGTACTGCTTCACTCAGCCAGTATGAAGAAGGCAAGGATTTAAAACCGCTTTTTGATACTATTATTGATTATATCGAACCTCCGAAGGTTGAGGAAGGTCCTTTCCGTATGCTTATTTCATCTATTGACTACAACGAATATGTTGGAAGAATCGGTATCGGACGCATTCAGAGAGGTACTGCAAAGGTTAACCAGAATGTTACTGTATGCAATCATCAGAATCCCGACAAGACTATCAAGAATGCAAAGCTTGTTTCTCTCCTTCAGATAGAGGGTCTTCAGCGTGTTCCTGCTGAAGAAGCAGCAGCTGGTGATATTGTCTGGATAAGTGGTATTGACGGCATCACAATCGGTGATACTATCTGTGACCCTGAAAATGTTGAAGCACTTCCATTCACAAAAATCAGTGAACCTACTGTTGAAATGACATTTGCAGTTAATGACTCTCCTTTTGCAGGAAGAGAGGGTAAATTTGTAACTTCACGTCAGCTCAGAGAAAGACTTTTCAAGGAAACACTCAGAGATGTATCACTTCGTGTTGAAGAAACAGAAAATACAGACGCATTCAGAGTTGCAGGACGTGGTGAAATGCACCTTTCAATCCTTATCGAAAACATGCGTCGTGAGGGATATGAACTTTCAGTATCAACTCCACGAGTACTTTTCAAGCAGGACGCCAACGGCATGAAGCTTGAACCTATGGAAAGACTTGTTATTGATGTACCTGAGGAATGTGTTGGCTCAGTAATGGAAAAAATGGGCACAAGAAAAGCGGAAATGCTTGAAATGCACCCACAGGGTTCAAGAATGAAGCTTGAATTTATTGTTCCGTCAAGAGGACTTTTCGGTTACAAGAGTGAATTCTTGACAGATACAAAGGGTGAAGGTATCATGTCAAGCGTATTTGACAGCTATCAGCCATTCAAGGGCGAAATTCCAAGAAGAAACTCAGGTTCGCTTGTATCATTTGAAACAGGCGAAGCTGTAACCTACGGTCTTTACAACGCACAGGAAAGAGGACAGCTGTTTATTACAGCAGGTACTCCTGTATATGAGGGTATGATTGTTGGTTGTTCACCAAAGGTTGAAGATCTTGTTGTAAACGTATGTAAGAAAAAGCACCTTACAAATACACGTGCAAGTGGTTCTGATGACGCTTTAAGACTTGTTCCGCCAAGAAGACTCAGTCTTGAAGACAGCCTTGAATTCTTAGCTGATGACGAACTTCTTGAAGTAACTCCTGAAAATATCCGTATCAGAAAGCAGATACTCAGCAATACACTCAGAGCAAAAACAAGAGCAAAACAGTAAAATCATCCCCGAAAAGAAAATTCTTTTCGGGGATTTACATTTTTATCTGCATTTTTTTCTTTTTTCACGAAGCTTTGCAAAAAAATCCGACAAGACAGCCGAACATTCTTCTTTCAAAACTCCGGAAACAATTTCAGGCTTATGATTATATGGCAGCTCAAACATATTCACAACCGATTCAGCCGAACCTGATTTATAATCATTTG
The DNA here is from genome assembly GCA_045634285.1 of Oscillospiraceae bacterium. Taxonomy (GTDB): domain Bacteria; phylum Bacillota; class Clostridia; order Oscillospirales; family Ruminococcaceae; genus Porcipelethomonas. The sequence continues at coordinate 20,193 of JAZQZW010000107.1, read as the reverse complement.
CGCCGTACACTACCCTTTCAATCCTTGAATTTATAATCGCACCGCAACACATAGGGCAAGGCTCAAGGGTAACGTACATTTCACAATCTATAAGACGCCAGCCTCCAAGCGTTTCAGAGGCTTCTTTAATAGCTGCTATCTCAGCATGTGCCAGCGGATTTTTGTTTGTTTCACGCCTGTTAAAGCCTTTGCCGACAATTTCACCTGTGCTCTTTTTAACTACAATTGCACCAACAGGCACTTCGTCAATCTCGGCAGCCTGTTTTGCAAGTTCAAGTGCAATCTTCATATATTCATTGTCATTCATCTGTAATTCTCCTGATACTGCTTGATATTTCTTTCAGTTTCTATTTTACTTTATATTGTATTTTAAGTCAAGAACGGCATGACAAACTGGATTTTAACCATTAAATTTGTAAATTACATCTATTGTATATCGCCCCATATTGTGCATTTCGCCAAATTTGAATAAACCCCTTGACTTTTGGCGATAATAGTGTTAAATTATATTTAGCACTCAACGATAAAGAGTGCTAACACTCAGAACAATCAACTGCCAATCACATGTGAAGGAGGCATCGTACCTGTGAATGACAGAAAACTTAAAATACTTGCTGCGGTCATTGACGAGTACATTTTAACAGGCGAACCTGTTGGTTCAAAGGTTATAGCCTCAAAGCCGGATATCAATGTATCGGCTGCAACAGTAAGAAACGATATGGCAATGCTTGAACAGCTCGGACTTCTCGAACAGCCTCACACATCAGCAGGCAGAGTTCCTACGTTCAGCGGTTACAGGCTTTATATAGATAAGATAATGAAGACAGGTCAGCTTCCACCAGAAGAAGTGGAAAGACTTGACAAAATGCTTGAAGATGAGGGTGCATTTACTGAGGAACTTGTTATTCAGAGTGCCACAACAGCACTTGCAGAGCTTACCAAATGTGCAGTGGTCGCATCAAATTCATCACCTAAGTTTTCAGTTATCTCCAAAGTAGAGGTTATTCCTACTGGCAAAAGACTTTATGTTATCCTGCTCATCACTTCAAACGGAAATATCAAAAACAAAGCATGCAGACTTGAATTTGATTTATCTCATGAACAACTCGAATTTTTCACAAATTATATAGAAGAAAATTTACAGGGTGTTTCCATTTCGGAATTATCCGACGAAAAGCTTAACAGCCTGATTGAAGCTCTCGGCACCTATATGCTGACACTTTCACCCCTTATCCAGAGCGTTTACGAGCTTTCTCAGGATTTACTCCATAAGGAGTACACTATTAAGGGTCACAGGAATCTGCTTTCATGCAGCGACCTTGACAAAATGGAAATTGTACAGCTTCTTGACAAACCATCTGAGCTTGAAGGCTTTCTCAATGATTCATTCAGCGGCATAAACATTATCTTCAGCGAAGAAAACGATGGTTTTGTTATAGGAAATTCAAGTATGATAGTTTCAAACTATCAGAAAGGTGACAAAACAGCAGGTTCACTTGGAATAATCGGTCCTGTAAGACTTGACTACGCTAAAATAATACCTTATATAGAGTATTTTACAAATAAAATTTCGGATCTGATTTCCGAAGATGAAGACAAAAAAGAAAGAAAGGACAATGATGATGAGTGAAGAAAAGATAAACGGCATTCAGGAAGAAGCTGCTCCAAACAAGGATATGGACATTGATGTGGAAATCGGTGAGGACAACAGTTCTCCTGAAAGAGTTGCAGAGCTTGAACAGGAGCTTGAAGAAGCTAATGACAAGTATTTAAGACTCTGTGCAGAATACGACAACTACCGCAAGCGTACAGCAAAGGAAAAGACAGAATGTTACGGTGATGCAACAGCAAAGTGCATAAACGACATTCTCCCTGTTCTTGACAGCTTTGAAAGAGCGCTTGACGCAGAATGCACAGATGAGTCCTACAAAAACGGTATGCAGATGATTTACAATCAGTTTATTGAAAACTTAAAGAAAATCGGCGTTACTGATATGGAGGCGCTTGGCAAGGAATTCGACCCGAATATCCACAATGCCATTAAAACGGAAGACAGCGAAGACTATGAAGAAAATACAGTCTGCGAAGTATTCCAGAAGGGCTACATGCTCGGTGACAGGGTAATCCGTCACGCAGTTGTAGCAGTAGCAAACTAAAAAGCATTGCATTTTTAATGCTTTTATAAAAGAGAAAATTATGAAACTATTTTTTGTAAGGAAGAAATTATGATGGGAAAAATTATGGGTATTGACTTAGGTACAACAAACTCATGCGTTGCAGTTATGGAAGGTGGTAACGCAGTAGTAATTCCAAACTCAGAAGGCGCAAGAACAACTCCTTCAGTTGTTGCTTTCTCAAAGACAGGCGAAAGACTTGTAGGTCAGGTTGCTAAGCGTCAGGCAGTAACAAACCCTGAAAAGACAGTTATCTCAATCAAGCGTCACATGGGTTCAGACTACAAGGTTGAAATTGACGGTAAGGCATACACACCACAGGAAATCTCAGCTATGATTTTACAGAAGCTTAAATCAGACGCTGAAAGCTATCTCGGTGAAACAGTTACAGAAGCTGTTATCACAGTTCCTGCATACTTCACAGACTCACAGCGTCAGGCTACAAAGGACGCAGGTCAGATTGCAGGTCTTAATGTAAGAAGAATTATCAACGAGCCAACAGCTGCGGCTCTCTCATACGGTGTTGACAAGGAAGAAGACCAGAAGGTAATGGTATACGACCTCGGTGGTGGTACATTCGACGTATCTATCATTGAAATGGGCGACGGTGTTACAGAAGTTCTTGCAACAGCAGGTAACAACCACCTCGGCGGTGACGACTTCGACCAGAGAATCATCAACTGGATGGTAGATGAATTCAAGAAGTCAGACGGAATTGACCTCTCAGCAGACAAGATGGCTGCACAGAGACTCAAGGAAGCTGCTGAAAAGGCTAAGATTGAACTTTCTTCAACTCCTACAACACAGATTAACCTCCCATTCATTACAGCAGATGCAACAGGTCCTAAGCACCTTGACCTTACACTTACACAGGCTAAGTTCAACGAACTTACTTCTGACCTCGTACAGTCAACAATGGGTCCTGTAAAGCAGGCACTTGCAGACAGCGGTCTTTCAGCAAGCGAACTCAATAAGGTTCTCATGGTTGGTGGTTCATCAAGAATCCCTGCTGTACAGGAAGCTGTAAAGAGCTTTATCAATAAGGATCCATTCAAGGGTATCAACCCTGACGAATGTGTTGCTCTCGGTGCTGCATACCAGGGCGGTGTACTCGGCGGCGATGTTAAGGAAGGTCTTCTCCTCCTCGACGTAACTCCTCTTACACTCGGTATTGAAACAGCCGGCGGCGTAAGCACACCAATGATCAAGAGAAACACAACAATCCCTACAAAGCAGACACAGGTATTCTCAACATATGCTGACAACCAGACAGCAGTTGACATCAACGTACTTCAGGGTGAACGTGAATTTGCCGCTGACAACAAGCAGCTCGGTACATTCCGTCTTGACGGTATTGCTCCTGCACCAAGAGGAATCCCACAGATTGAAGTAACATTCGATATCGACGCTAACGGTATCGTACATGTTTCAGCTAAGGATCTCGGCACAGGCAAGGAACAGAACATCACAATCACATCTTCTACAAACATGTCTAAGGAAGACATTGAAGCAGCTGTTAAGAATGCAGAAATGTTTGCTGAAGAAGACAAGAAGAGAAGAGAAGAAGTTGATACTAAGAACCAGGCTGAAAACCTTGTATTCCAGTGTGAAAAGGCAATGACTGATTTCGGCGACAAGGTAACAGCAGAAGACAAGGCTCCTATCGAAGAAAAGTGCAACGCACTCAAGGAAGCTTTAAAGGGTACAGACTTTGCTGACATCAAGGCTAAGAAGGAAGAACTCGAAAAGGCATTCCACGAGCTTGCAACAAAGGCATACCAGAATGCAAGCCCTGAAGAACAGGCAGCAGCACAGCAGGCAGCTGCAGAAGCTATGGGCGGTGCTCAGGCAGCAGGCGGTAATGACGATGTTGTTGATGCTGACTTTACTGAAGCTTAATTAAAATTAAAATTTACTTTCAGGGCGGATAAATTTGTCCGCCCGAAAGTTGTATAAAGAGGTGTAGCATATGGCAGATGAAAGAGATTACTATGAAGTGCTTGGCGTTCAGAAAGGTGCTTCTGATGATGAAATAAAAAAGGCATTCAAAAAACAGGCAAGAAAATATCACCCTGACCTTCATCCTGATGATAAGGAATGTGAAGAAAAGTTCAAAGAGCTTAACAAGGCTTACGACGTTCTTTCAGATTCCGAAAAGCGTCAGAGATACGACCAGTTCGGACATGCAGGTGTTGACCCGAATTACGGCGGCGGTGGTGGTCCGTTCACAGGCGGCTTTGGCGGCGGTGGTTTTGGTTTTGACGATCTGGGCGACCTGTTCGGAAGCTTTTTCGGCGGCGGTGGACGTTCTTCAAGAAGAAACGCAAATGCACCAAGAAAGGGTCAGGACATTACAGCAAATGTAAACCTGAGCTTTATGGAAGCGTGTGAAGGCAAAAAGCATGACCTTAAAATAAATCACATGGAAAAATGTCCTGACTGTAACGGCACAGGCTCAGCAGACGGCAGTGCAAAATCAACCTGTCCTGACTGTAACGGTGCAGGTGCGGTTAAAGTTACACAGAGAACACCATTTGGTATGATTTCATCATCAAAAACATGTTCAAGATGTAACGGCAGCGGTACTGTAAATACAAATCCATGTAAGAAATGCAACGGAACAGCAAGAGTACGAGTTTCAAAAACTATTAATGTGGACATTCCAGCCGGTATTGATGACGGACAGATTTTACGTGTTGGCGGACAGGGTGACGCCGGTCTTAACGGCGGTCCTTCAGGTGACATTAATGTTATTATTTCTGTAAGGCCACATCCTATATTTGTAAGAGATGGAAGCGATATTCACTGTGAAATCCCTATTACCTACACACAGGCAGCACTTGGTGACGAAATTACCGTACCTACAATAGACGGAAACGTAAAGTACCATATTGCAGAGGGTACGCAGACAGGTACAGTATTCCGCCTTAAAGGAAAAGGCGTAAAGAGAATCAGAAGAACAGACAGAGGCGACCAGTATGTAAAGGTAAATATTGAAGTTCCAAGAAACCTCACAAAGAAGCAGAAGGAACTTTTAAAGGAATTTGCAAAGTCTATGGAGGAAGCAGACGGCGAACATTATCAGAAAAGAAAAAGCTTTTTCCAGAAGATGAAGGACGCTTTAAGTTAAGGGTTGCAAAATCTGTTATAACATGTTATAATGTAAACATTGAAATTTATTATAACGGAGAATAAACTTATGAAAACTTTAAAGTATATTATTGCTGTTATGGCAGCTCTTACAATCTCAGCATCATTTGCAGGTTGTTCAGATGATGAGGATTCATCAAGCAACAACGTAACTTTCTATGACGAATCAAATGAATATGTTGCTCCGGGTGAAGAAAAATTAAAGGCTATGGAAAATGCCGTTACTGCAACTGCCGAAATGAATCAGGAAGCAGAAATTGTTGGCTGTACAGCTGTTGCCAAGCAGGTTATTTCTCTTGGCTCACGTGAAGCAGATGTAATTACACCATACAGTACTGAGATGTATGCCGTTGAAATTGAGTTTACAAACAATACTGAAGAAACAATCGACATCAACAGCATGCAGGATTTTGAAATTCTTGTTGACGGCCTTGAAGTAAGCGGTATGGACTTAAACGCAGACTTGCTTGCCATGAAAACAATTGAGGGCTATAAGACTCTCGATTTTGAGCTTGCAGCCGGCGAAACAACAATAGGTTATGTTGCATTTTCTGCAAAAACAGACTGGAAAGAAATTAAAATGACTTACAGACCTCTTATCGAAAACATGAATTATGATGCTCTGATTTATACTATTACACCTGATATGATTCAAAAATAAAACTAAACGCACTATGCAGATGCATAGTGCGTTTTTTGACTGATGAAAATTCGAAAAACAAATTATTTAAAATTGCCGCCATACAAAATGTACGACGGCAATTTTAATTTTATTATACCATAAGTTCACATACAAGATTTGAAAACTCAACAGGATTTTCCACAGGCATACCTTCAATAAGAAGCGCCTGATTGTAAAGAAGTCTGCTGTATTTTTCAAGCTTTTCATCATCAGTTGTGTGAAGCTTTTTAAGTGTTTCAAATACAGGGTGGTCAGGATTGATTTCAAGTACCTTTGAAGCGGAAACCTTCTGGTCATTTGGCATAGAATTTAAAATCTTTTCCATTTCAACAGAAACTTCGCCCTCACTTGAAAGGCATACAGGATGTGATTTGAGTCTCTTTGAAAGCTTTACAGACTTAACCTTACCCTCAAGCTTTTCTTCCATAAACTTGAATAAATCCTTTGCTTCCTCTGATTTTGCAGTAAGCTCTTCCTTCTCTTCAGGAGTATCAATGTCAAGGTCACCTGCTGAAACAGACTTGAATTCCTTTTCGTTGTAGTTCATGAGCATCTTGATTGCAAATTCATCAACGCTGTCTGTAAAGTAAAGGATTTCATAGCCCTTGTCCTTAACAAGCTCTGTCTGTGGGAGAATGTCGATTTTCTCAACAGTTTCACCACAAGCATAGTAAATATACTTCTGTTCCTCAGGCATTCTTGTGATGTATTCTTCAAGTGTAACAAGTTTCTTTTCAGTTGATGAGTAGAACATAAGGAGGTCATTTACAGCGTCCTTGTTCATTCCATAGTTGTTGTAAACACCGAATTTAAGCTGTAAGCCGAATGCCTTGTAGAATGTTTCATACTTTTCTCTGTCGTTCTTGAGCATTTTTGTAAGCTCATTCTTGATAGTTCTTTCAAGGCTCTTTGCAATAAGCTTTAACTGTCTGTCATGCTGGAGCATTTCTCTGGAAATATTGAGAGATAAGTCTTCAGAGTCCACAAGTCCCTTTACAAAGCTGAAATGGTCAGGGAGAAGATCTGCACATTTATCCATGATAAGCACACCGCTTGAAAACAGCTGAAGTCCCTTTTCATAATCCTTTGAGTAGTAATCATAAGGTGCCTTTGAAGGAATGTAGAGAAGTGCGTTGTATGTTGCAGTACCCTCTGTTTTAGCATGAATATAAGCGATAGGATCAGTATAATCCATGAATTTTTCCTTGTAGAAGCTGTTGTAGTCTTCGTCCTTAAGTTCACTCTTGTTCTTTCTCCATATAGGAATCATGCTGTTGAGTGTTTCTGTTTCGATATAATCCTCATATTCGTTTTCAGTACCCTCTTTAAGACGGCTCTTTGTCATATCCATTTTAATAGGGAAACGGATATAATCTGAATATTTCTTAATGAGCGACTGGATTCTGTACTGTTCTAAAAATTCATCATAGCTTTCATCTTCTGTATTTTCCTTAAGCTTTAAGATGATTTCAGTACCAACGCTGTCCTTATCACATTCACCGATACGATAACCGTCTGTGCCCTCTGAAATCCATTCAAATGCTGTGTCTGAGCCGTAAGCCTTACTCTTTACAACCACTTCTCTTGCTACCATAAATGCAGAATAGAAGCCAACACCAAACTGTCCGATAATATCAACATCTTCATCAAGCTTGTTGTCTGTCTTGAACTTGAGTGAACCACTGTTTGCAATAGTACCAAGATGTTCTTCAAGCTCTTCTGCTGTCATACCGATACCGTTGTCTGTGATTGTAATTGTTCTTGCATCCTTATCGATAGCAATTTTAATTGCAAAATCGTCTTTTTTTATGCCAACCTTATCATCTGTAAGTGATTTGAAGTAAAGCTTGTCAATAGCGTCACTTGCGTTTGAAATAAGCTCTCTTAAAAAGATTTCCTTATGTGTATAAATTGAGTTAATCATGAGGTCAAGAAGTCGTCTTGACTCGGCTTTAAATTCCTTTGTTTCCATTTTCTTCAACTCCATAATTTTAGTAATTAGCACTCTCTGCTTTAGAGTGCTAATTACATTATAACACATTTACAAAAAAAATCAAGTGTTTTTTTATTTTTTTATTTCTGCACCCTTATAATAATGCTCTAGTATTTCTTTGTAATTCTTACCCGTCTTTGCCATTTCATTTGCTCCGTACTGGCTCATGCCTACACAGTGCCCACAGCCTTTTGTTGTGATTTTAAAACCATCATCATACTCGATTTCAAAAGAAGCAGAACGCAGAGAAAGTGCTGAACGAATTTCCTGTCCTGTTACCTCCCTGTTCCCTGCTTTCAAAGAAAGAACATTTCCCGCATCGCTTAAATTATCATCTGTAAGCCATTCTTCAGGTTTTTCGTTTAATTCAATTCCGTCGAAAGCTGTTTCTAGAAGTTCTTTCATTTCGCTGTCTGTAAACTCATAGATTTCCGTATATTTCGGAGATTTGCTGTCGTATTCACTTTCAACCGATACAAGATAGGGAATATCGCCTCCCCATACATTTTCGGCAGTTTCGGTTTTGCCTGTTGACAGGGAATGAAAAGCCGCAATAATCGGCTCATCCTCATATACCAGATACTCGCCCTCTACTTCCGAAACAGCCTTTTTGATTTTTTTAATGTATTCTTCGTAATTTTCACCATAATACTGCTTTGTTTGATTTTCGGTAAAATATGCCTGATATTTTGAACTGTCATTTGACAAATATGCTCCGCAAAGACTTTCATCTGGAGATGTTTTGGCTTTTTCCGCCTGTCTTACAGCATAAGTATAGGCTGCAACAGCCTGTGCCTTAAGTGCCTCAGGTTCAAAAGTTGCAGGCATTTCAGCAGATACTGCACCTACAACATAATCAAAAGCAGAAATTTCCTCGACCTTTCCTGTTGTGATGTCAAGTATCTTTATAATGTCATACTTTATTTCCGTTTTTTCCTCCTTTTCCGTTTCCTTCTCATCCTGCTCAGAGCTTTCGGTTACACCGGTTTCCGCCTGTACTTCATTTGTTTTGCCCGACAGCATAGGTATTGCCGGTATTGTAAGCAGCATAACGGAAAATATAATTGTGGCTATAATATAGGATTTCATAAAAATACCTCCTTTTTATTTTGAAAATCCTGTGTTAAAAGTTGACATATTTGCTGAAATAGGGTATAATTAAATGTAACTATAAAAGAATGGAAGTGAGTAGAATGTATAATTTTGACAATGCCCGTATTAACACTTTATGTCATGACTTGTCCGAAAATTCCAAATTCGATTCAAAGCTTTACGACAAATTCGATGTTAAAAGAGGCCTCAGAAACAAGGACAGCACAGGTGTAGTTGCTGGACTTACAAATATCTGTAATGTACATGGTTATGTAATCAACGAAGGTGATATTGAACCTATTCCGGGTGAACTTATTTACAGGGGATACAACATACGTGACCTTGTGCTTAATGTTGAAAAGGATGACAGATTCGGTTTTGAAGAAGTAGCTTATCTCCTGCTCACAGGGAAGCTGCCTGATAAGGATACCCTTGCAAGTTTTACTGAATATATAGCAAGCAACAGAGAGTTGCCTAAGGATTTTGTTGTTGACATGATTTTAAAGGCACCTTCTAAAAACATCATGAATAAACTCAGTAGAAGTGTGCTGGCACTCTATTCATATGACGACGAATGCGAAAACACAACAATAGAAAACGAAATGAGAATAGCATGTAACCTTATTGCCAAGCTTCCGGTTATCATGACTCATGCATATCAGGTTAAAAAATCACATTTTGACCATAAAAGTATGATTATGCATCCGCTTGAAAAGGGACAGACAATTGCTGAAACAATTCTTTCTCTTATGCGTCGTGACAGAAAGTTTACAAAGGAAGAAGCTCAGCTTCTTGACACAATGCTTATGCTTCACGCTGAACATGGCGGCGGTAACAACTCTGCTTTTACATGTCGTGTTCTTACTTCATCAGGTACAGATGCGTATTCTGCATATGCTTCTGCTATTGGTGCGCTTAAAGGACCTAAGCATGGCGGTGCAAATATAAAGGTTATGGAAATGCTTGAAAACTTCAAGACTAACGTTAAAAACTGGGAAGATGAAGGTCAGGTTGCCGACCACATGAGAAAGGTTCTCAGAAAAGAAGCAAACGATGGCTCAGGTCTTATTTACGGTATGGGTCATGCAGTTTATACACTTTCCGACCCAAGAGCAGTTATTCTTAAGAAAAAAGCATTCAGTCTTGCAGAAGGCAAGGAAATAGAAGCAGAATTCAAGCTTCTTGATACTATCGAAAGACTTACACCTGAGCTATTCAGAGAAGTAAAGGGTGGCGAAAAGGTTGTATGTGCAAATGTTGATATGTATTCAGGACTTGTTTACAAAATGCTCCATATTCCTGAAGAACTTTACACACCACTTTTTGCAGTTTCAAGAATCGTAGGCTGGTCAGCTCACAGAATTGAAGAAAAAATCTCAGGCGGCAGAATTATCCGTCCTGCGTACAAGGCTGTTGCAAAGCCAAGAGAATACAAATCACTTGCAGACAGATAAACACAGATAAATAAAAGATATATCCATAAAGTATAGAGAGGAGAAGGAAAATGAAATCAAAATTATTTTTGCTGACATTATTTCTTCCTCTTGTACTTTCAGGGTGTGTATTGAGTGCAAATGTCGAAACGCTTATTGAACCGCCAAAGCTTAACGCAGAGCAGCAGGACATATATAATGCACTGAAAAGCTATACAGGTGAAAATATAGTCCTTAATTATCCGAAAGCAGGCAAATATCTGTCTGCGTTTATTATTGAAAATATTGATGATGACGAAGAAAACGAAGCAATTGTTTTTTACAAAAAAAATGCTGCCAAATCTGACGATGATTCACTGCGCATAAACATTCTTGACACAGTCGATTCAAAGTGGCATTCTGTTTACGACCAGACCGCCAATGGCAATGAAATCGAACAGGTGGAAATTACAAAGCTTGGGGATTCCGACAAAATCAATATTATCACTGGATATCGCCTGATAAATCAAAATGAAAAAAAGCTAAGCATTTATGATTATTCAGACGGAAAATTAAACGCATACCTTTCAGATGAGCCTTATTCCGTTTTCCAGACGGTTGATTTAAACAATGACGGTACAAAAGAGCTTTTTACAGCCTGTGAAAAAACTTCTTCAGAAAATGCGTCAGCTGTTTCCCTGCATCTTTACAATGACGGAAAATACAAACGTTCCGAACTTTCCTTTGATAACCTGTACACAAGCTATTGCAATATAGCAACAGGTGCAGATGCAAATGGTAAAACTCAGATTTTTCTGGACGCACATATCGGCGATGAAAATATTGTTACAGAAGTGCTGAAAGCTGATGCAAACAACAATCTTTTATCAGAATTTTCACCTGATGTAAGCAAGGCTCAGACCCACAGAACACACGCATACCAATCTGCCGATATAGATAATGACAGAAAAGCAGAAATTCCTGTTCCGTATTTTTGCGAAGGTTATGATGAAAACAGCATAAATCCTGTTTTTTTTACATCGTGGTATGAACTGAAAAACAAAAAGCTTAAACATAAATATGAGAGTTATACAAGTATCACAGACGGATACGTATTTCTTATTCCGGCTGACTGGTACGGCAAAGTGACTGCAAAAGCTGATATTTCAAAAAATGAAATTTCTCTTTGCAGCGGTAACGAACCTGAAACGGCAGAAGAAATTTTTACTGTAAAGATTGTCTCGGGGAAACAAATATCGACAATAAGTGAAGAAACCGGCTGGATGCTTATAAGAACAAAGGGCGAAAAGCATTTCTTCCTGAAAATAAACGAAACAAATCCTTTGGCAGTTTCGCCTGAGGAGATTATTATGAAATTCAAATTCGACTATTAAAAAGTGGAGATGGAAAAATATGAAACGTATACTTGTATGCGAAGATGAAGATACAATCCGTGATTTTGTGGTCATAAACTTAAAGCGTGCAGGCTATGATGTTTATGATGTTAATTGTGGTGAAGATGCCCTTAGAAAATTTGTGGAAGAAAAGGGAGATTTTGACATTGTTCTTCTTGATGTCATGATGCCGGGAATTGACGGTTTTACAGTTTGTAAAAAGCTCAGAGAGAAAAGTTCTACTCTCGGTATAATTATGCTTACTGCAAAGGCACAGGAAATGGATAAGGTAAGCGGTCTTATGCTTGGAGCTGATGACTATATCACAAAACCGTTTTCACCTTCTGAACTTACTGCAAGAGTTGATGCCATATACAGACGTGTATGCATGAGCTTTATCAAGGAAGATACATCAACTGTTCTTGAATCAGGACCGTTTGTTCTTAATTTAAAGAGCCGTACAGTATCAAAAAATGATAAGCCTATCGACCTTACACAGGTTGAGTATCAGATTATGGAATATTTTATGAACAACAAGAATACAGCCCTTGACCGTTCAAGTATTTTGGCACATATCTGGGGTGACAATTACTACGGTGATGACAAAATCGTAGATGTTAATATAAGAAGAATAAGAATGAAAATTGAAGACGAGCCGTCAAATCCGCAGTATATTCTGACAATATGGGGTTACGGCTATAAATGGAATGAAAAATAATCTGACAGGAGCTGCATTTTCTTGAGGAAAAAGAGCATTACAAAACGCTGGCTTATAAACAATCTTGGAATCGTTTTTCTGATAATGCTGGTAATAGAATCTATTTTTGTTTATGTTGTTCATAACTATTTTTATTCCTCAGCAAGCCAGTATCTCACATCAAAGCTGAACTCCGTTACAAGTATTCTCTCACTCTATGCAGAAGATACTTCTCTGGATTTTTCTTCCGAAATTTGTGATATGCTCGAAAATTTTTCCGAAAAGGATAAAATGGAGCTTATGGCAATTAACTCAAAGGGAGAAATTGCACACACTTCGTCAGGATTTACCGACAAAACAGTTATGTATATCCCCGATTATGAAGATGCCATGAAGTCAGATGATAATTACGGATATTATATCGGGAAACAGGATAATGGTGAAAAAATCATAGCAGTAAGCTATTGCATATCATCACTTGATACCGGTTACAACGCAATAAGGGCAATTGCTTCACTTGAGGAAATTGATGATGTTATCGTAAATTATATACTTATCTTTACAATAATATGTATAGCGATACTTGCTTTGCTTGCTTCTACAGGTTTTTATTTTATCGGACAGATTGTAAAACCCGTACAACAGATAAGTAAAACAGCAGGAAAATTTGCCAAAGGTGATTTTTCCGAACGTATAACAAACACAAATGATGATGAAATCGGTGAGCTTTGTACAGCCATAAACCATATGGCAGACGAGCTTTCAAATGCCGATGCCATGAAAAATGAATTTATTTCATCAGTTTCACACGAACTCAGAACACCGCTGACTGCTATAAGAGGCTGGGCAGAAACCATAAGTCTTGAACAGGATGCAGTTATTATAAGAAAAGGCATAAGGGTTATTTCAAATGAAACCGAACGACTTTCCCAGATGGTAGAGGAGCTTCTGGACTTTTCAAGAATGCAGAGCGGTCATTTTTCATTACAGCTTGATACTATGGATATACTTGCAGAGCTTGGCGAAGCGGTACTGATATATGCAGAAAGAGCAAGAATTGAAGAGATCACAATGATATATGAAGAACCGCAGATGCTGCCGTTTGTTTACGGTGACAGAAACAGACTCAGACAGGTTTTCATAAATATTATAGACAATGCCATAAAATACTCCAATAAAGGCGGTACTGTAAAAATTATTGCAGGCGAAACTCCGTCAGGCGATATTATGGTAACTGTGGAAGATGATGGCTGTGGAATAAGTAAATTTGACATGCCTCGCATCAAAACAAAGTTTTACAAGGCAAATCATACAAAAAAAGGTTCGGGTATCGGTCTTGCGGTTGCAGATGAAATTATTGCACAGCACGGCGGTACTCTCACCCTTGAAAGTGAAAGCGGCAAGGGTACAAAGGTTATTATAACAATTCCTCCGCAGAAAGAGGATAAATAAGTCCCGAACGGACAGAAAGGCATTTTAAATGAGTAAAAAGGAAAATGAACAGCACAAATCCAAAATAGGCGGTCAGGCACTTATCGAAGGCGTTATGATGAATGGCGTACATAAGGGTGCTATGGCTTGCCGTCTGCCAAACGGCACTATTGATGTTGAAGTATGGGATAAAAAGCCTGTTACCGCATGGTACAGAAAAACTCCCCTTGTAAGAGGTATCTTCAACTTTGTAATTTCCATGAAGGAAGGTTACAGTTGTCTTATGAAATCTGCCGAAAAGCAGATGGATGATGAAGAACTTCAGGAAGATGAAAAGCTCAGCGATAAGGCTATGAATATCATTATGGGTATTGTTATGGTTTTAAGCCTTGTTCTTGCTGTAGGACTTTTTGTATTTCTGCCTAAATGGGTTGTAAATCTTGCCGACTTTTTAACTGTAAACAGATTTTTGCGTTCATTTGCAGAGGGTATTATAAAAATTGCGGTGTTTATCGGCTATCTTGCAGTTACCGCACTTATGAAGGACGTTAAAAGAACCTATGAATATCATGGGGCAGAGCATAAAACAATAGCATGCTTTGAAGCAGGTCTTGACCTTACTGTTGAAAATGTAAGAAAACAGGTGCGTTTCCACCCAAGATGCGGTACAAGCTTTATTTTCATTACACTTTTTATCAGTATTCTTGTTATGTGCCTTGTTCCGTTCACTATAGTATGGCAGAGAATGCTGTCAAGTATTATTCTTCTTCCGCTTATGGTTGGTATTTCCTATGAGCTTATAAGACTTGCAGGGCGATATAACAATACTTTCACAAAAATTTTATCAGCTCCCGGTCTTTACATTCAGCGTCTCACAACAAGAGAGCCTGATGATAAGCAGATTGAATGTGCTATTGAAGCTATGAAGCCTTGTATTCCTGAAAATCTGGAGGAAGACAAGTGGTAACAGCACCTGAGCTTTATTTTCATCTGAAAAAGGTGCTTGAAAATAATGAAATCGAATCATCGCAGTTTGAAGCTATGTGCATAATGGAGCATATTTTCGGCTGCAGACTTCAGAAGCTTCTTTTTGGCAAACCGCCTGTTACACAGGAACAGAAAAAAATAGCAGACCATATTGTTTACAGAAGATGCAAGGGCGAACCGCTTCAGTATTTGCTTGGCAAATGGGAATTTTACGGGCTTGAATTTTTTGTGGGTGAGGGCGTTCTTATTCCAAGACAGGATACCGAAACCCTTGTAGACACAGCGCTTAATTTTAAGCTGCCGCAAAACCCGAAAATACTTGATTTATGCAGTGGAAGCGGCTGTATTGCAGTTACTCTGAAAAAAAACATTCCAACCGCAGATGTTACTGCTGTTGAGATTTCAGAAAAAGCAGTCGGATATATAAACAGAAATGTAAAGCACAATAATGTGTTTCTGAAAATTTTAATAGGTGATGTCCTGAATGAAAAGACTGCCGCAAAATTTTCTGATATTGATTTGATTGTCTGCAATCCTCCGTATCTTACTCAAAAGGATATGCAGGAACTTCAGACAGAAGTTACATTTGAGCCTAAAAAAGCACTTTTTGGCGGAACAGATGGTCTTGATTTTTACAGGGAGATAACTCACATCTGGAAAAATACACTTAACTGTAATGGTATTCTTGCCTACGAAATCGGAATAGGGCAGGAAAAGGATGTTTCACAGATAATGAAAGAAAACGGATTTGAAGATATCGTAACCGTTGATGACCTTTGTGGCATTACAAGGGTTGTTTACGGCAGCCGATATGGAGGTTTATAAATGGCTAAAAATGATTTAAAGAAAAAGCAAAAAACAGTCCAGCTTCCTGAAACAAAGGAAGATAAGAAAAAAGCACTTGCAAGTGCTATTGCTCAGATAGAAAAGAATTTCGGTAAAGGGGCTATTATAAAGCTTGGTGCCAATACAGCCATGAAGGTGGACTCTATTCCGACAGGTTCAATGAGTCTTGACCTGGCGCTTGGTATCGGTGGTGTACCGAGAGGAAGAATTGTAGAGCTTTACGGCCCTGAAAGTTCAGGTAAAACTACTGTAGCATTACATATTATTGCCGAAGCTCAGAAACAGGGTGGTGAAGTTGCGTTTGTTGACGTTGAACACGCTCTTGACCCTAAGTATGCAAAGGCAATCGGCGTAGATGTTGACAATCTTCTCGTTTCACAGCCTAACAGCGGTGAAGAAGCCCTTGAAATTGTAGAAGCACTTGTAAGATCAGGTGCTATTGACGTTGTTGTACTTGACTCTGTTGCTGCCCTTACAACAAAGGCTGAAATCGAGGGCAATATGGGTGATTCAAATGTTGGTCAGCTTGCAAGGCTTATGTCACAGGCTATGAGAAAGCTTACACCACTTCTTGCAAAAACAAACTGTGTTGCTCTGTTTATCAACCAGATTCGTGAAAAAATCGGTGTTATGTACGGAAATCCTGAAACAACTCCGGGCGGACGTGCGCTTAAATTCTATTCATCAGTAATTATTGATGTAAGAAAAGGCGAACCTATCAAGGAAGGTACAGAACAGATAGGTAACAGAACAAAAATCAAAATCAAGAAAAACAAGGTTGCGCCACCATTCAAGGAATGTGAATTTGACCTTATTTTCGGTCAGGGTATTTCAAGAATGAGTGAAGTTATAGATATAGCTGTTGAGCTTGATATTATTAAAAAGAGTGGCTCATGGTTCAGCTATGATGGTAACAAGCTTGGCCAGGGACGTGAAAAAGTTAAGGCAATCTTAAAAGACAACCCTGACATGCTCAAGGAAATCGAAGAAAAGATTATGAACGATAAAGATGCTCTTGAGGCTGTTGGTAAAAATGTTACAGGCGACAGCGAGCTCGAAGAAGCAGCTGCAAATGCTGCCCTTGACCCTGACAGCGTATCGGCAGATATGGACGATTTTGCTATGGACCCGATTGCCAATGCAGAAGATGACTTTGAAGAGTTTACACCTGCTAACTAAAAATGATTATTACGTCTATTGAAAAATATAAGGGAGATACATTCTGTGTCATTGCAGACGGCAACAAAAGGGTGTATCTTCACAGGGATATAATTGCAAAATACAGCCTTAAAGCCGATATGGAAATAAGCAGCGAGGATTTTGCAAAGGTACTTTTTGCGTCAGAACTCAGACGTGCTACAAGAAGAGCCATGTATCTCATAAATGAAAGGGAATATTCCTACATATCCCTTTTTGAAAAGCTTAAACAGAACTATTCTGAAGATATCTGCTATAAAGTTGCAAATTACATGGCAGCAAAGGGATATGTAAACGACAGACGCTATGCAGAAGGACTTGTTTACAACTACATGGAGTGTAAGCTTTACGGGCCAAGACGTGTGAAACAGGAACTTTACAAGCGTGGTATCCGCGGAAGAATTGCTGATGAAGCGATTGAAAATGCCATAGACGGTCTTGATGAACGTCTTATGGAGCTTATAGAGAGAAAATATGCAGGGTATCTGTACGACCCCAGCGACATAAAGTCGATTAATAAAGTCAAAAACGGACTTGTACGTGCAGGGTACGATTATGATGACATAAATCGTGCGATTAAAGAATATATTGAAGGTTAAGGAGGCGTCTTATGCCTGTTAAAGTAGGTATGGTGTCACTTGGTTGCTCAAAAAATCTTGTCGACTCCGAAAGAATGCTTTATAAATTCAGACAAAAAGGTTATAAACTTGTAACAGAACCGGGACTTTCTGATGTAGCTGTTGTGAACACCTGTGGTTTTATACAGTCAGCAAAGGAAGAAGCTATTGAAACAATCCTTGAACTTGCAAAACTCAAGGAAGAAGGCACAATCAAAAAAATCATTATAACAGGCTGTCTTTCAGAACGTTATCGTGAAGAAATGGCAGAACAGTTCCCTGAGGTTGACGCTGTTGTAGGCATCGGCAATCAGGAGGATATTGTTGATGTTATAGAACGTGTTCTTGCCGATAACAAGGTTGTGGAATTTGACAGCAAGGACAGACTTTCCATTACAGGTGACAGAATTATTTCTACTTTACCATTCTTTGCCTACCTTAAAATTGCCGAAGGCTGTGACAACTGTTGTACCTACTGTGCTATTCCTGAGATAAGAGGACGTTTCAGAAGTGCTCCTATGGAAGACGTTATTAAGGAAGCACAGTGGCTTGCAGACAACGGAGTTACTGAACTTATTGTAATTGCACAGGATACCACACGTTATGGCGAGGATTTATACGGCAAATCAAAATTACCTGAGCTTTTACAGGAGCTTTGCAAAATTGATAATCTTAAATGGATAAGAGTGCTTTACTGTTATCCTGAGAGAATTACAGATGAGCTTCTTGATGTAATTGCACAGGAAGAAAAAATTGTAAAGTACCTTGACCTTCCTATTCAGCATTGTAATGGTGAAATATTAAAAAATATGAATCGTGTTGGCGATAAGGAATATTTAACTGCTCTTATGGCAAAAATAAGAAACAGAATACCTGACATAACTCTCAGAACCACTCTGATAACAGGTTTCCCAGGCGAAACTGAGGAGCAGTTTGAAGAACTTGCAGAATTTGTCAAGGAAACACGCTTTGACAAGCTGGGCTGTTTTGCATACTCACAGGAGGAAGGCACACCGGCAGCAGGTTTTGACGGACAGCTTGATGAGGAAGTTAAAACTCATCGTGCAGAAATTATTATGGAACAGCAGCAGCTTATCAGCGAACAGGACAACGAAAAGAAGCTTGACAAGGTGTTTGAAGCTGTTGTTGAGGGCTTTGACAAGTATGCTGAATGTTATTTCGGAAGATGCAAATCTGATGCACCGGATATTGACGGAAAGGCTTTCTTTACAAGTGAAAATCCGCTTGAACTCGGACAGTATGTCAATATAAAGATAACAGATACTCTTGACTATGATTTAATCGGTGAGGTGACTGACAATTGAATTTACCAAATAAACTGACAGTATTAAGGGCAATTTTAATCCCTGTATTCCTGTTCTTTATGTATGCAGATTTTATCCCTTTTCACTTCACAATTGCCCTTGTGGTGTTTGCAGCGGCATCGCTGACAGATGCACTTGACGGACATATCGCAAGAAAATACAATCTTGTAACCGACTTCGGAAAATTCCTTGACCCACTTGCTGATAAAGCACTTGTTATCGCAGCACTTGCAGTATTTGTAGAGTTTGGAATGATGGGTGCTGTACCATTTGTTATTATAATTATAAGAGAATTTATGGTGTCGGGTTTAAGACTTGTAACAGCCGATAAGGGTGTTGTCGTTGCGGCAGGTTTCTGGGGAAAGCTTAAAACCGCCTTTACAATGATTACGATTATTTTTATTCTGCTGTTTTATTCTGTTGAATATGACTTTGAATGGTTTGGATTTTTAAAGCCAAATAGTGATGATGACTTTTTCAAAGGATTCTTTTTTTACATTCCTGCTTTAATTTTAATATGGATATCCGTTGCACTTACAGTTATTTCGGGTATCGTTTATCTCAAAGGCTACTGGAAATATATTGATTCGGATAAATAAAATTATATGGGCGACCTTTGGTCGCCCGATTATTTCATTAAAATACAAAGGAGAAAATCATGGGTAGAATTTATGAAAGTATAACAGAGCTTATCGGCAGAACACCTCTTTTAAACGCTAAAAACTTTGCCGAAAAAAATAATCTCAACGCAACAATTCTCACAAAGCTTGAGTATTTCAATCCTGCCGGAAGTGTCAAGGACAGAGTTGGCGCAAAAATGATAGAAGACGCTGAAAGCAAAGGTCTGCTCAAAAAGGGGGCAACGATAATTGAGCCTACAAGCGGAAATACAGGAATTGGCATAGCGGCAGTTGCAGCATCAAAAGGCTATAAGGCTGTTATGGTCATGCCTGAAACCATGAGTGTTGAACGCAGAAAGCTCCTTAAGGGCTATGGCGCTGAAATTGTGCTGACAGATGGTGCAAAGGGTATGTCGGGGGCTATTGAGGAAGCAAACCGTCTGAATGCTGAAATTGAAGGTTCGATAGTAATGGGACAGTTTGTAAATCCTGCTAACCCACAGGCGCATTTTGAAACAACAGGCCCTGAAATATGGGAGGATACTGAGGGAAATGTGGATATTTTCGTTGCAGGTG
>JAZQZW010000106.1:0-5120 GCA_045634285.1 Oscillospiraceae bacterium | reverse complement strand
TGCTGTCCTGCAACAATAAGGATAGTGTAAAAATGCTTGCCGAAAAAACAGCGGAGCAGAAAAACAGCAGACTTATAATTCCTGATACGGAAAAAATTGAAATTCTGAAAAACAGTATTTACGGAACTGAATTTATATACAAAGATTGTAAATACAGTCTGAAAATGTGTGGTGAACATCAGGTTGTAAATGCAGTTACAGCAATAGAAACCCTTGAAATTCTGAAAAAACAATTTGATATTTCTGGGGAAAGTGTTAAAAAGTCGCTTTCTGAAAGCTTTGTAAATTCACGTATTGAAGTTATAAAAGGGAAGTCTGATATCATAATTGATGGTGGACATAATGAGGCGGGAATAGATTCTCTTGTGGATCTTCTTAAAATGTCAGGAATTGACAGGGTAACTGCCGTATTCGGAATGGTTGAGGGAAAAGCCTGTGATTATGCTGTAGAAAAACTTACGGATATATTTGAAAAAGTTTTTTGTGTTGACGGATATATCAATAACAGTATTCCTGCAAATAAGCTTGCAGAAAAGTTTGCTGAAAAAGGTATTCATGCCCAGACCTGTGAGCTGAATAATGTAGTTGAAAATGCTGTCAGATATGCAGATGAAACAAATACACCGCTTGTTGTATGCGGTTCTCTTTACCTTGCGTCAGCTATAAAAAACCAGATAGGAGAGTAGTAAAACATGTCAAAGGTTACTGAAAAAATAAAAGGTGGAATTTCCTTTAATTCCCCTGTGGTTCTGATATTTACATTTATATGCTTCGGGGCATGGATTCTTGGAGTCATTACAGACCATGCAAGTACAAATCTGCTGTTCAGCGTATATAATTCATCACTTATGAATCCGTTTACATATTTCAGATTTGTAGGACACATTTTCGGGCACGCAGATTTTCAGCATTTTATGGGAAACATAATGCTGATTCTTGTAATCGGACCACTTCTTGAGGAAAAATACGGAAGTAAAAATCTGATTGTTGTAATTCTTGCAACAGCACTTGTTACAGGGATTATAAACTTTTTTGCTTTTCCTAATATCCAGCTTCTTGGAGCAAGCGGTGTGGTTTTTGCATTTATTCTGCTGTCATCATTTACTCATTTCAAAGAGGGGAAAATTCCGATAACTTTTATACTTGTTGCAGTAATTTATATCGGACAGGAAATTTACAGTGGATTTTTTGTAAATGATAATGTTTCAAATCTTACACATATTGCCGGAGGCATTGTGGGTGCTGTATTCGGATTTTTAATGAATAAAAGAAAAAAAGCTTAAAACATAAAAAAATAAAAACAGATGGTGGCCGGTAGTTGTACCACAGGTAATTTCTTCGGTTGACCATTATTTAAAATAAACTTTTCTGACAAAAAAGATACCGCCTTTATAGACGGTATCTTTATTTTATGAATTTCAGAAATTAATTATCAGATAAAGCTTTTAATAGCACCCGATATAAATTCAAGAATCGTCGTAGCGTCGGCATTGTTAACCTGCTTATCAGAATTTACATCTGCATTTGCTATGGCAGTATCATTCTTAAGTGGGTAAAGACCTTTGTTGATAAGGTACTTTGATAAGAAGATTACGTCTGAAACACCGACTTCACCATCGCAGTTGGTGTCACCGAGAAGTGATGGTGCAACAGTTACAGGGGTTGTAGTTGTTTCTGTTGTAACTGCTGCTGTAGTGTTTGTACCTGTTACAGTTTCACCAGATTTGGTTGTTGTAGCCATTGTCTGAGTAGGTGTTGTTTCTGTTGTAACAGCTGCCGTAGTATTTGTACCTGTTATAGTTTCACCAGACTTGGTTGTTGTAGCCATTGTCTGAACAGGTGTTGTTTCTGTATCCGTTGATGTAACTACCGCTGTAGTAGTTGTACCTGTTACAGTTTCGCCTGATTTGGTTGTTGTATATACTGCTGTTGTTGTGGTTGTAACCTTTGTAGAATCCTGAGTTGTAGTTGTAGTTACTGTTGTGCTTGTCGTTGTTGTTACTGCAGTAGTAGCTGATGTTGTAACTTCAACTTCATATGTTTCAGCAGTCCATTTCTGATCGTTTGAACCATTCTTTGTCCAGTGAAGAACGTTTGCACCACTTGAAGTAGAAGCACTTTCTACACCAAGTGCCTTTGCATCTCTTGAAGCTCTTGTAAGGATAGTATATGTTCCGTCAAGATTCTTCACAAACTTGAAGTAATGTGATGTATAACCGCTGTCCTGAAGAATTTCAGCGTTGTCATTTGAGATGTTAAGGTAATATGTTCCGTCACCAACTCTTGAAACGATGTAGTAGTAGCCGTAAGCCGCTTCCTTTAAGAACCATGAATTGTGTTTTGCAATACCGTCAGCACCCCACTGCTGAACGTTGGTATTATTGGCAGCTGTACCGCCGTTTACTTCCATGTAAAGTGTGCTGTTAACATTCTTGAACATGTAAGCCTTGCTTGTATCCATTACTGTACCCGGATGAAGTGTTTCTTCAAGAATCCATTCCTGGTCTGCGCTTTCATTGAGTTCCCAGAGAAGTACGTTTGCACCTGCATCTTTAGAACCGCTTTCTATACCAATTCCTGAAGTGTCAGGAGCGTTCTTAGGTCTTATTGTATAAGCATCACCGGCAGCGTTCTTTACAAACATAAACTGCTGAGGGTCTTTTCCGTTTTTAGTGTAAAGCTCGATATTTGTGCCGTTTGCTGTCTTACCTGCTGTAAGGTCAAGGCAGTATGTAAGACCGTCACCAAGAGTTGAATAAAGATTGTAGTAGCCTGATGATGAAGTATATGCCTGCCACAGACTTCCTCTTGCGTCACCGTCAGCACTCTGAATGATATTCGCTCCATTTTTAGCGTCACCGTCAACACTCAGATACATGCCGCTGTTCTTGTTCTTGATTTTGAAAACTGCACCTTCTGTAAGTGTTGCAGGTCTTGTAATAACGATAGGTGTTCCATCTGTGTTTACTGTAACTGATGGCTTTGAAGGAAGATTTCTGTCTGAGCCAAGATAAAAACTTGCATGTGGAGGCTGGTTGTATGCTGTGTTCTGTGCAGAAACCTGATTTCTGTACTGTGGGTCATGCATAAGTGTGGTGATACGGTAATCTGTATCGTATGTTGTAGCATAAATTCTTACAGATTTTCCGTCAGCTGCTCTTACAATGAGTTCTTCACGCCAGTCACCGAAAATATCAGCCGAAAGACATGGTGTACCCTTTGTTGTATTACATGTATAGTAGCCGTCTGTTGAAAGAAGCTGTGTGAGCTTTCCGTTTTCATTCATCTTTTTGATTGTTGCAGGTGAATCTGTATAACCGTCAAGAATTTCACGTTCAAGGTCACCATCCCAGAATGAAAGGAAGTTGATTGCAGGACGGTTGCATGAAAGTGTAGTGCCTGAAGCATTCTTTACAGGAGTTGAACCGTCTGATTCCTTGTTGCCCCAGAATTCACCACCGTCGTTTCCTGCCCATACATTATCTGCGCAGCAGCGACCTGTATCGCCTGCACCGTCATTGTGGAAAATGATTTTTGCTGTATCACAGTCAACAAGGCTTACACCATAAGGACTGTCTTCATGACAAATCCATGCTTCAAGACCGTTGTTTGAAGGGTCAAGGTCACCTACGTGCATAGCATCACCATGTCCCTTGTTAAGACCCCAGAGAAGCTTACCGTTATCATCAATACATGATGAACCTGTGATGATTTCCTGCTTGCCGTCACCGTCAACGTCAGCCGGCATGCTATTGTGGTTACCGTCACCGTAACCTAATGTGCTTGAGCTTGTTCCTGTGTCAAAAATCCACTGCTTTACAAGCTTTTTATTTTCAACCTTATAGGCTGTTGCTGTCATTCTTCCGTAGTAGCCACGTCCTGATACAACGCTTGGTGTAACACCGTCAAGATAAGCAACACAGCCCCAGAATCTGTCAACTCTGTTGAACTTATCGCTGCTCTTACCCCATTTTGTAACGTCACCACGACCTACTTCAAAATCAACAGTATCAAGCGCAGCACCTGTTAAACCGTCAAATAATGTATAGTATTCAGGTCCTGTGATAATAAGACCGTCACCGTTGCGGTAAACAGCTGATTTGTCACCGATTGCATTTCCCTGTCCGTCTATTGTACCGTCGGCTGTTTTGCAGGTCATTTCTGCTCTGCCGTCAAGGTCAAAGTCTGCAACGAAAAATTGTGTATAATGTGCACCGGCACGAATGTTTACACCAAGGTCAATTCTCCAGAGTTTTGTACCATCAAGCTTGTAACAGTCGATAAAAACTTTATCTGTTTTACCTTTTTGTGAGTTATCCTTTGAGTTTGAAGGATCCCATTTTACAAAAAGTTCATACTGACCGTCACCGTCAACATCACCTACTGAACAGTCATTAGGGCTGTATGTAATGCCTGATGTCTGTGCTGCAGGAAGATCCATAGGAATGTCAAAGTAGCTGTTTTTTGAAACAAGTGAGCAGCTGTCTGTTGATTTGACAGTACCACCTACAACTGTTTCAACCTTGTACTTTGAGGAAGCTGAACCGCCTGCGTCAAGATAGCATGTTCCATCACCTGCGTTGCTTGTGTAAATGAGTGTGTTGTCACGATAAAGCTTAAACACCGCATTTGCGTCATCGTTTGCAAGATAACGCCAGTTTACAAGCATTCCTGAACCTGTGTTCACCGCTGAAATACCTCTGTCAAGATATTCCACTACCGGACCCGTTGCTGCTTCGGCAACATAGTTGTCTGCTGCCGGGGTTACTGCACCTGCAATCATGCATAATGAAAGTGCAGCACCTAAAAATCTCTTCATTTTTTTCATTTTTACGCCCTCCGCGTTTTTGATAATTGTTTTTAACAATTATCTGTCTCTCTATATATTTCCATAAACAATTATACATTTTTTTGGTAAAAATGTCAATTGACAAAAATAAATAAAAGAAAGCAAAATATTACCAATACTTTTGTGTATGTTGTTATAATATTGATAAAAATGCGAATTTACTGATACTTATACGTATAAGTTAAATGCTATCAATCATCTTATTAAGTTAAATAAAAAAGAACATATGTGGGATTTTTACAATATGAAATTTGTTTTTAAAGGTTATTAA
>JAZQZW010000105.1:0-5883 GCA_045634285.1 Oscillospiraceae bacterium | reverse complement strand
AATAGAGTCAAGAACAAATGTTATTATTGAAGATTTGCTGAGGAAAAATAAAATTTCCTTTGAAAAAATTACGACAGATATTAATATTGAGCAGGACGGCAGCATAGTAATTAATAGGATTGATTATGAGGGAGATGATTTTGAAAGGGCGAAAAGGGTAATCGGGAACAACTTCAATGATGTGGAGGTGCTGAGGGTTGAATAAACTGTGCAGTCGTTTTGCAGAGCTGTTCAAAGGCTCAAAGGTGAAAATTATCGTTATTGTGGGGCTTGTTGGAATTCTTCTGATACTTTTTTCTGAATTTACCGATAACAAGTCTGAAAAAGTCGGGGAACAGGCTCAATCAAATATAGTATCCTACGAAGGTTATGCACAGGATATGGAAAAGCGGCTTGAAAATATTCTTGAACAGATTGAGGGTGTGGGAAAAGCAGAGGTAATGGTTACTGTGGGCGGAACGGAAGAATACATATATGCACAGGAGGAAAAAATCAAAAACGGAGAAAAGGATTATTCAACAGAAAATGAATATGTTATGATAGGCTCAGGCAGTGACAAGCAGGCACTTCTGAAAAAGGTGGTAAACCCCGAAATCAGCGGAGTTGTTATAATTTGTGAGGGAGGTGACAGTAATATTGTAAAGGAAAGAGTTTACAGCAGCATATCGGCTGCATTTAAAATTTCAGCGTCACAGATTTACGTGACAAAACTAAAATAAAGGAGACAAACTTATGAAAAAACCATCATTTATTATCGGAAAAAAACAAATTATTCTGACATGCCTTACACTCATGCTGGGTGTTGCGGTATATGTGAACTATTCACTTACCAAAAATGAAATCAAGGTTGATGATGCCGTTTCAACCAATACGGAAATATCTGTTATCAAAAGCGGTGAATCAGAGGAAAAAACTACCCAGGCAAAAGACGTGGATACCGCAAATTATGGCGAAAGCGAGTTTGTAAGCGGTGATATGACAGCCGATTATTTTGCACAGGCAAGGCTTGAAAAGATGAACAATCGTGATGAGGCTGTACAGACATTACAGACTATCATGGGCGGCGGTGATATCACAGAAGATGAAATGGTAACAAATGCCCTTGACGCTGTTGAGGTTTCAAAGCTTATTGAGAGTGAAGGAGAAATTGAAACACTTATCAAGGCACAGGGAATTGAGGACTGCGTTGTGTATCTTGACGGTGAAAGTGCAAAGGTTGTGGTTAAGACAGAGGGGCTTGATACGGCTCAGGCAGCGGCAATCAAGGACATTATTTTAGGTGAAGTTTCCGTACCGGCAGAAAATATCAGGGTATTTGAGGTGAAATAACAGTTAAATTATTTGATTTTTTAAATAAACTGTTGTTTATTCTGAAATTTGTGGTATAATATATTATATGAAACTATAATTGGCGGAGGTATCGCTGAAAATAACTTCCGCCCTTATTTCAGAATTGAAAGGTAATCGGCTATGGATATTAAAACAGAAAAATGCACAGGAGCTTTAAAAGTTTCGGAAAAGGTTATTACAGATATTGCGGCAAACGTAATAAGAGAAATGCAGGGAGTTACAGAATACAGAATCCCGAATCCTCTGGATTTCGGAAAAAGCAATTCCGTATCTGTTGTGTTCAATAACGGCGCGGCTGAGATTACTGTACTTGTAAGTCTTGCACTGGGCACAAAGGCACAGACATGTGCAGAAATGATTCAGAATAAAATAAAAACAGGTGTTCAGGATATGACAGGTGTCATGGTATCAAAGGTTAATGTAAAAATTATATCACTCATTTAAGATAACAGAAGTATAAAACAACGGAGGTTAATATGACAAGACGAGAGGTTAGAGATTACTCTTTTAAACTTATTTTTGAAAAACTGCTTCGTGATGACCCTATTGACGAGCTTTATGAAATTGCAGCAGAAATTGACGAAATTATGGTGTCCGATGATGTAAAACAGCTTGTTGAGGGGGTACTTGACAAGGCTGAGGAGCTTGACGCAAAAATTTCAGAACTCAGCACAAAGAGAGCAATTTCAAGAATACCAAAAATAAATATAGCAATACTCAGAATTGCTATTTATGAAATTCTTTATGATGACAAGACTCCTATGAATGCGGCAATCAATGAAGCTGTACTTTTATCTCAGGCGTACTCTTACAAGGAAGATACACGCTTTGTGAACGGACTTTTAAGTACATTTGCAAAGTCTATTGAGCAGGAGCAGACAGCAAATGCCTGATTTTTTAGGAATTGATACAAGCAATTACACTACATCTGCGGCTGTTTTTTCAACCGGAACAAACAGCATCAGACAATGTAAAAAGCTTTTGCCTGTTAAAAAAGGCGAATGCGGACTTCGTCAGAGTGACGCTGTATTCCATCATACAAATCAGCTTAGCGATATTTTAAAGGAACTTCTGTTAAGTACAGAAAAGATTGAAGCTGTATGCGTTTCAACAAGACCGAGAAATATTGACGGCTCATATATGCCATGCTTTTTAACAGGTAAAACAGCAGCCGAAATTATTACATACACAAGTAAATCAGAGCTTTTTTACACTTCACATCAGCTGGGGCATATTGCTGCGGCACTCTATTCCTGCGGCTGTATGAATCTGATTGATAAGGAATTTATTGCTTTCCATGTAAGCGGAGGTACTACCGACTGCCTTTACTGTACTCCCGACATGGAAGAAATCATAAATGCAGAGCAGTTTTCAGGTTCACTTGATTTAAAGGCAGGACAGGCTGTTGACAGGGTTGGTGTAATGCTGGGGCTTGATTTCCCATGCGGCAGACAACTTGAAAAGCTTGCTGAAAATTCCCATAAGCATTTTAAAATAAATATAAAGCTTAAAGGTAATGACTGCTGTATGTCAGGACTTGAAAACAAATGCCGTAAAATGTATGATGACGGAGAACAAAAGGAAGATATTGCAAGATACTGCCTTGAATTTATAGGTCATACCATAAAAGCAATGACCGAAAAGGCAATTGAAAATTACGGAAAGCTTCCTGTTTTATATGCAGGGGGAGTGATGTCAAACAAATATATCCGCAGTTTTCTTGAAAAAAGCTTTGACGCTTATTTTGCAGAGCCGGAGTTTTCTTGTGACAATGCGGCAGGTGTTGCCATAATAGCAGCAGAAAAATATAAAAGGAAAATAAACAATGCTGATACTTTCAGTTTCACAGATAAATAAATATCTGTCCTTCAAGTTCAAGGAGGACAAAAAACTGTGTGGAGTGATGATACGTGGTGAAATATCAAACTTTACCGCACACAGGTCAGGGCATTTTTATTTTACGTTAAAGGATAAGGAAAGTGCCATTAAAGCTGTTATGTTCAAAAGCTATTCTTCAAGGCTTAAATTCATGCCTGAAAGTGGTATGAACGTTATTGTCATGGGAACGGTTTCTGTTTTTGAGCGTGACGGAATATATCAGGTATATGTTACTGATATTGTGCCTGACGGTGCAGGACAGGTCCATCTTGCCACTGAGCAGCTTAAGAAAAAGCTGGCGGAGGCAGGGGTTTTTGATGAATCCGCAAAACGCCCTATACCACAGCTTCCTCAGAAAATAGGTGTAGTTACTTCACGTACAGGTGCGGCACTTCAGGATATTATTAACGTACTTTCAAGAAGATATCCTATCGGAGAACTTATAATTGTTCCTGCACTTGTTCAGGGGGAAACAGCTCCAGAATCAATAAGAGATGCACTTATAAAAGCAGGCAGGCTTGACTGTGATGTTATTATTCTGGCACGTGGCGGAGGTTCTCTTGAGGATTTAGCGCCGTTCAACACCGAAATGGTAGCCTATGCAATCTATAACAGCAGTGTGCCGGTTATCTCGGCAGTCGGACACGAAACAGACTTTACAATTGCCGATATGGCGGCAGATTTAAGAGTACCCACACCGTCAGCGGCAGCAGAAATGGTATCCGTTTCAAAGGAACAGCTTGAAGCAAATCTGCGTTATTACAATGAAAAGCTCATAAGCTGTATAAACAAAGTTTTTGACGGATATGCGTCAAAGCTTGAAAGATTAAGTGATAAGCTTGCGGGATTTTCTCCCAAGCAGAAAATCGAAACGGATCTGCAGAAATATGATAATCTCACAAAATCTCTGAAATCGGCTTATGAGAGGATTATTTCCGAAAAGAATGGCAGATATATTTCCGTTATTTCCAAAATGGAGGCTTTAAGTCCTGTAAAGGTGCTGGAGCGTGGCTATTCGCTTGTATATCGTGACGGAGATGTTATTACAAAATCAGCCGATCTGCATGACGGGGATTATATTGAAATAAGAATGTCCGACGGAGTTGTAAGAGCAAAAATTCTGTCTGACATGGAGGAAAAATAAAATGACTTTTGAAGAAAATTTAAAAGAACTTTCAAAAATTGTTGCAGAGCTTGAAAAGGGCGAGCTTCCGCTTGACAAGGCAGTAGAGCTTTATGAAAACGGTGTTGCACTTTCTGAAAAATGCAAAAACGAACTTGACTCTGCAAAGCTTAAAATTACTGAAAATCAATAAATAAAATACGGAGAACGATTATGGAAAATGTAAAAGACAAGCTCTATGAATATGCCGCAAATACTGAAAAATGGCTTAAGGAATACAGCCTTGACAGTAAACTGGGACTTGCAGGAACTGTAGCACAGGCTATGGATTATTCTCTTGAAGCAGGTGGAAAAAGAATACGTCCTGTTCTTGTTCAGGCGTTCTGTAAGCTTTGCGGCGGAGATGAAAATATAGCTGCTGCTCCTGCATCAGCACTTGAAATGATACATACATTTTCACTTATTCATGATGACCTGCCATGTATGGACGATGATGATGTGAGACGTGGAAAGCCTTCATGTCACAAGAAGTATGGTGAAGCGTGTGCAGTGCTTGCAGGTGACGCACTTTCAATAAGAGCGTTCCAGATTATTGCAGATGATGAAAAGCTTTCTGCCGATATCAAGGTAAAGCTTATTTCCGAGCTTGCTTTTTCAAGCGGTGCTCAGGGAATGATTGGCGGACAGATTATCGACATTGAAAATGAAGAAAGAGATAATGTTGATGAAGCAAATCTTCGTGAAATGTATGCACTTAAAACGGGAATGCTGATAAAGACAGCCTGTGTAATGGGCTGTATCACAGCAGGAGCATCACAGGAGAAGACTAAGCTTGCGGCAGAGTATGCAGATTGTCTTGGACTTGCATTTCAGATTATAGATGATATACTTGACGTTACTGCTGACGAAACAAAGCTTGGTAAACCAACAGGCAGTGACGAGGCTGAAAACAAGACTACATTTGTTACACTTTTTGGTGTTGACGAAGCCAAAAGACAGGCAAAGCAGGTGACTGAAAAGGCACTTGAGATTCTTGACAATTTTGAAAACAATGAATTTTTAATCGGGCTTACAAAATATCTGCTTGACAGAGATTATTAAGGATAAATATGGAAGTTAAAATGCGTAAAAGAAACAAGCTTCGCTATTTAAATCTGCCACAGGATTTAAAAAGCTTAAAAATACCTCAGTGCGAAGCTTTATGTCGGGAAATAAGAAATACCCTTATCAAAACAGTATCAAAAAACGGCGGACATTTAGCGTCAAATCTTGGTGTTGTTGAGCTTACTATGGCTATTCACAGGGTATTTAATTCTCCTGATGATAAAATTGTATGGGACGTGGGACATCAGTCCTATACCCATAAAATTCTCACAGGCCGTTATGACAGATTTGATACAATCAGAACAGAAGACGGAATATCAGGATTTACAAAGCCTGACGAATCCAAGCATGATGCTTTTATAAGCGGTCACAGCAGCGTTTCAAAGTCGGATCGTAGCCATGTCGTTCTGTGAGCCAACGAGTTGTTT
>JAZQZW010000104.1:0-3554 GCA_045634285.1 Oscillospiraceae bacterium | reverse complement strand
CATATTTTGATGGGTCTTTGTCTTCAAGAATTTTTACAGCTTTAAGTTCACACATATTGGCAGCCATTGAAGCAATAAGAGCGTCATTTACTTCAAATTCGTCAGTATTTGTAAGTCGCCAGCCGGTACCTGAAATATATTCGGCAATAAACTGACCTCCGTCGTTGTTGATTTCAATTTTGTCAACAGCTTCCTCGTCAAACTCGAACATTTTGAGCTTTTCTTCTTCGGCAGCTGCTTCCTTTTCAGACTTGTCGTTAAAGTAATAAGCCACACAGAAAATACCTGCTGAGGCAACAAGAACTGCCAGCAGAATGATAATTGCTAATTTTATACGCTTCATTATGAATTTCTCCTTTTAAGCCATACAAGTACGCCTGCAAGTGCAACAACGATAGGTGCTGCTACTATAATGCCAAGAACAAAATTTGTATCTTCCTTGCTTTCGAGTGTCATATAATCGTATGTTCTTGCTCTTGAAGGAATATTCATGTCAATATTACTGTCTGCCATCCATGAGATAGTTGTAAGATAGAGGTTAAGAGGTACAATTGTATAACCGCTTTCAAGATGTTCATCATCAACGAATTCAGCATTACCCATAACAACAAGCTTTGAATTGTTTCTTGTAGGATCTTCAGAATATCCTGCAAGGTAGAACGGAGCAGCCATTACAGATTCAAAAGTTTCATTTCCGCCGTATTCAATACTTTCTGCTGTTTCGTATGTCTGAATGAGCGGGCAGATGTTAAGGCTTGCGTAGTTGTCACCTGCGTAATTGAAGAATGAGCGTGAAGGAGGCATATATGGAATGTATGCACTCATTTCCTCGATAAGTGTTGATGTAAGGTCTGTTACATTTTCGTTATCAATAACAAGCGTATCATTTACAAGTGATTCAAGGTCACCTGAATCTGAGCTGCTTTCTTTGTTCAAATCATAAAGCTCTACCATAATAGTAGATTCATCACCGGAAACATGTCTTGTTGCTTCTGTTTCTGTAATCATGTTGTAGTCCATACCAAGACAGTATTCATGCATGATTTCAACTAAATTTTCGTAATCTTCATTACTCTGATTTGGTGACATAAGAAGTGAGAGATTACCACCGTTATCCATGAAAGCATCAAGCTTTTTCTTTTCATCAGCTGTAATATCTGTCTTAGGAGCAGCAACTATAATAATAGCGGCATCTTCAGGAACAGATTCTTCAGAAGCAAGATTAAGTTCCTTTACAGCGTAGTTTACATTCTGAAGATTTCTTTTGAATGTTGTGTAATATTCGTCAACGGCCTTTTCGCCATGACCTGTAAGGAAATATACAGACGGTGTTATATCTTCAACAACAGATTTGATTGCGCCTGAGATAAGGTTTTCACCCTGGAAATATGCACTTTCCGCAATGAAGTTACCGCTCTCATCGTATTCGCCCTGATAGATGTAAAATTCCTTTGCAGGTACTTTTCTTACGGCATCACCGCATTTTACAATAACGTCACCGCTTGAAATATTAAGCACACCGTCAGGATTAAGCTCATTTACGACATCAGGATTTGTATCAGGGTCAATATCATAAAGATTTATCTTGTCAAATTCTGAATACTGTTCCATCATTGTAGTAAATGCCATCATTTCATCTGCGTCTGAAGCGTTCTTGATTTTTTCAAGCTCCATAAGGAGGTAGATATCAACCTCTTTATCAAGATTTTCTACATACTCTACTGTTGTATCATTAAGTGTATAAAGTTGGTTAGGTGACATATCAAGTTCAACATCAAAGAATGATACTGCAATATTTATAAGGACTGTAACCGCAAAAATTATACCGGCAAGCAGCCACGCAATAGAGGTGAATTTTAAATTCTTTTTTGATTTTTTTACTGTACTCATTTTTAATTACCCCCTGCTCCAGCGTCTTTTTTCAATTGAGATAATGCAGAGTCCCACAAAAAGCGCTGCAACTGTAATAAAGAATATTAAATCAGCCAGACTGAAAAGTCCCTGAGAGAAACCGATAAAACGCTCTTCGGTTGACAATGCACCGATAATCTGCGCAACTTTTGGAAGACTTGAAAAAAGGCCGCTATTCTTGAAGTTATCTATGAATACAAGAATAATCATAGCTCCTTCACTTAAAATAGCTGCGATAATCGGGCTTTCTGTAAATGATGACATCAGCATACCGATTGCAATACATACAAGTCCCCAGAAGAAGAAACCGATATATCCGCACACAAGGCTTGACCACATTACACCACCTGTTAAAGCAGTAATCAGCGGGAAGAAAAGTGTAAGGAGCATCATCATAAAAAATACCGTTGCTATTGCAAGGAATTTTGCAATAACTATCTGGAAAACATTAAGCGGACTTGTCATAAGCAGAACTTCTGTACCGCTTTTTCTTTCATCTGCAAATGTTCTCATTGTAAGGGCAGGAATCAGGAAAATAAAATAGAAGAAGTTGTTGTAGAAAACATTAGGGAATGAGAATTTGTACTGATTGCCCTCAAGATTTGAAAGGCCTGAAATAAATGTGATTGAAAATACAAGCATGAACAACGCTGCAATAACATACGCAAATGGTGAGTAGAAGTATGAACGCAGCTCTTTTTTGAATAATGCAAACATGATTAGTCCTCCTCCTTTTCTGAAGTAACTTTTTCTTCGCTGTAATACGGATTGTCTTCGTCCATTTCCTTGAGTAAGTCCTTAAGACCTTTTTTCTTAGGTGCCTGAGCAGTAAGCTTTACGAACACTTCTTCAAGGTTTGGCATTTCTGTAGTTACTTCTTCAATAGAGAAGTCGTTGCTGATAAGAGCACTCATGATAGCCTTGCGGACATCGTCATTATCGACTTCAATTTTATATGTATAAACATCGTCAGCTTCAAAGGTTGTGTCAATAATGTTGTCAACACCCTTGACAGATACAATACAATTTGAAACCTTTTCCTTGTTGCCGTTGATTTTCATAATAAGCACAAGACCTGTACCCATGCTCTTTTCAAGATTCTTAATAGTATCAACGGCTCTTACTTCGCCATGACTTATAATAACAACCTTTTCACATACAGCCTGGATTTCTGCAAGTATATGCGAACTTAATATAATAGTATGGTCTTTCCTGAGTGATTTGATAAGATTTCTTACCTCTATTACCTGATTCGGATCAAGACCTACAGTAGGTTCGTCAAGAATGAGATACTTAGGATTTCCGAGTATAGCCTGTGCAAAACCTACACGCTGTCTGTAACCTTTTGAAAGATTTCGTATAAGACGCTTTTCCATATCCTTGATTTTAAGCTTTTCCATTGCGTTTTCAACCTGTTCATTACGCTCCGAACGTGGTACTCCTTTGATTCCTGCACAGAACTTCAGATATTCACGAACCTTCATGTCCATGTATACAGGAGGAATTTCAGGAAGATAACCAATCATTTTCTTTACCTTTGAAGGTTCTTCGGCAATATCCAGTCCGTCAATAAGAATCTGTCCGCTTGTGGAAGGAAGATAACCGGTTATAATGTTCATTGTGGTTGATTTACCTGCACCGTT
>JAZQZW010000103.1:0-19277 GCA_045634285.1 Oscillospiraceae bacterium | reverse complement strand
GTTATAATGATGTTTTCGGCAAGCTATGCAAAAGCGCTTAGTGAATCAGGCGGTACAGACGGCACAAGCTATGCGATGAAACAGATAATAATGGCGGGAGTGGGTATTGCTGCACTTTTCTTCTTCTCATTTTTTGATTACCGTAACTTTGCATATCCATTGGTTGCCATTCTGATGTACGGAGGCTGTCTGCTGCTTCTGATTCTGGTTCTTATGATTGGTGTAACCGAAAACGGTGCTACAAGATGGCTTGCATTTGGAGGCTTCAGCTTTCAGCCGTCTGAAGTTATGAAGTTTGCAATCGTAGTCTTGTTCTCATATCTTATATGTCAGAACTACAATAAAATGGATACATTCAAAACAGGTATTCTGCCGTTTGGTGTGCTGCTTTCATTTGTTGTAATACTTCTTATGGCACAGCCGCACCTTTCATGTACACTTCTTATATGCATGGTTGCAGTTGTACTTCTCTTTGTAGGCGGTATCAGATGGAAGCATATGGGAATTCTTTTCCTTATGGGTGTAGTTGGTATTGCCGCAATTCTTTTGTATAAGATTTCAAGTGAGGGTTTTACTTACTTCGGAACAAGAATTCAGTCATGGCTTGACCCGTTTTCAGACGAAAAGGGTGGCACATGGCAGACAATGCAGTCGCTTATAGCTATCGGTTCAGGTGGACTTTTCGGTCTCGGGCTTGGCGGTTCAAGACAGAAGTTCATGTATCTTCCTGAAACACAGAACGACTTTGTATTTTCAATTGTATGCGAGGAGCTTGGCTTTATCGGTGCAGTAACCGTTATTCTGCTTTTCCTGCTTCTTGTTATCAGAGGTATCTATATTGCCTCAAAGGCAAAGGATAAGTTCGGAATGCTTATCACAATCGGCATTACTGTACAGATTGGTCTTCAGGCATTTTTGAATATTGCCGTTGTAAGCAACGTTATTCCGAATACGGGTATCAGTCTGCCGTTTTTCAGCTATGGCGGTACGGCGCTTATAATGCAGCTTGCGGAAATGGGAATTGTTTTAAACGTTTCAAGGCAGGCATCAATGGAATCATAAAGGAGAATATACTATGAAGGTTTTACTTGCAGGCGGCGGTACAGCAGGACATATAAATCCTGCACTTGCAATAGCCTCAATTATAAAACAGCATCATCCTGACACAGAGTTTCTGTTTGTGGGAACTCCAAACGGTATGGAAGCAAAGCTTATACCACAGGCAGGGTACAATTTTGCGTCAATGGAGGTTGCAGGCTTTCAGAGAAGCTTTTCACCTGAAAATATAAAAAGAAATTTACAGGCTGTAAAGTATCTTATGACAGCATCAAAAAAGGCTAAGAAAATCATAAACGATTTTAAGCCTGATATTGCAATCGGTACAGGCGGATATGTAAGCGGCCCTGTTATAAAGCAGTGTGCGAAAATGGGAGTTGCAACTGCCATTCATGAGCAGAATGCATTTCCGGGTGTTACAAACAAGCTTCTTGCAAAGGAAGTTGACAAGGTAATGCTTACAGTTAAGGAAGCGCTTGAATATTTCGACAAGAACATAGATTATACCGTAACAGGTCTTCCTGTAAGAAAGGAAATTACCGCAAAATCACGCCTTGAAGCAAGGGCAGAGCTTGGTTTTGATAATGAGCTTTGCATTCTGTCTTTCGGCGGAAGTCTTGGTGCAGGCTGTATAAATGAAACTATGGTTGATGTTATCGGCTGGCATACTTCAAATAATCTTAAAATCAATCATATTCATGGCTACGGAAAAATGGGCAAGGATACTGTCCCTGATATTTTAGAGGAAAAGAATATTCCTTTAAAATCAAAAAGACTTCGTGTGACTGAATACATCAATGATATGGATACATGTCTTGCGGCAGCAGATATTGTAATCTGCCGTTCGGGTGCATCAACACTTGCAGAGCTTGAAGCTGCAGGCAGAGCCTCAATTCTTATTCCGTCACCGATTGTTACAGGAAATCATCAGTATCACAATGCTATGGTACTTGGCAACGCAGGTGCGGCAATTGTAATTGAACAGAAAAATGTAACAAGCGAGCTTATGATTGAAAAGATAAAAGAGCTTTACGAAGACAGAGAAATGCTTGTGCAGATGTCAGAAAATGCGGCAAAGCTTGCAGTTGATGACACAAATGACAGAATTTATTCTGTAATTAAAGAGCTAATGAAAAAATAATTTTTATGCATATCCTTTAAAAGTGACACAAAACCACTCAAAAGCATAATATACAATAAAAATGCTTTGGGTGGTGGTCATATTGTCCGAACAGAAACTTATTATAGACGGTGGAGTTTCGTTAAAGGGTGAAATACGTGTACAGGGTGCTAAAAACAGCGTGCTGCCAATTGCGGCTGCGGCTGTTTTGTGTGAGGGTGAAACAGTCCTCAGAAACTGCCCCTGTATATCCGATACTTATTCTTCATGCAGGATTTTAAATCATCTCGGGTGCAAATGCCGTTTTAACGGCAATACACTTTATATCAATCCCGACGGAATGTCTGTGTCAGATATTTCCGACGAGCTTATGCAGGAAATGCGTTCCTCAATTATTTATATGGGTGCACTTCTCGGAAAATGCGGTAAATGCAGGCTGTCATATCCCGGCGGCTGTCAGCTTGGCCCACGTCCTGTTGACATGCATATATCAGCCATGAAAAAGCTTGGTGCAGTCATCTCTGAGGAATACGGAACAATTCAGGCGGTTGCTTTAAACGGTCTTAACGGAAGTAAAATCACACTGGGTTATCCGTCGGTGGGTACTACTGAAAATATTATCCTTGCCTCTGTCAGAGCAAAAGGTCAGACAACAATCATAAATGCGGCAAGAGAGCCTGAAATTTCAGATCTTGCCAATTTCCTTAATAGATGCGGTGCTGATATAAGGGGTGCAGGCAACAGTACCATCGTGATAAACGGCAGGAAAAAGCTGTATGGCTGTACTTACAGTATAATGCCTGACAGAATAGCGGCGGCTACATATATCTGTGCGGCTGTGTGCAGTAATGGAGAAATAACACTTCATGATATAGATATTTCCCTTTGTGAAAGCTTTATTTCCGTATTTGAGCAGATGGGGTGCCGTATATATGTGTACGACGGCTGTATATATGTCAATGCTTCAAAAAAGCTGAAATCAGGCGGAAAAATCATAACGCTTCCGCATCCCGGATTTCCGACCGATGTTCAGCCGGTTGTTATGGCTGCAGTATGCAAAGCACAGGGTAATACGATTTTTGAAGAAACTGTTTTTGAAAACCGTTACCGTCATGTTGACGCACTTGTAAAAATGGGTGCGGATATAAATGTTGTGGGTAAAGCAGCTGTTGTGACGGGTGTAAACAAACTTTACGGTGCAAAGGTTACGGCAACCGATTTAAGAGGTGGTGCGGCTATGGTCACAGCGGCACTTGGGGCTGAGGGTGTTACCGAAATTTCGGAAATATGCCATATTGACCGTGGTTATGAAAATATAGAAAAGGCTTTATCTTCGCTTGGAGGTAAAATTACAAGGATTTGAAAAGGAACATACAAAATGAGAGATGTTGTAAAAACAAACGTTAAAAGAGAAAACAGCAGCAAGCGTGTAAGGAGAAGAAACCGACATACAAAGCTTTATTTTTTTCTTGTTCTGATTTTAGTTCTCGGAATAGGAGTTCTTCTGTCTGTCACGCTGCTTTTTAATATATCAAAGGTAAAGATTATCGGTGAGATAAATTATTCCGATGAAAATGTTCTGCTGGCTTCGGGTATAAAGAAAGGTGACAATATGGTACGTCTTGATGCTGAAGCCGCAGAAAAGAAAATTCTTGCAAGCATGGTTTATGTAGAGGAAGCGGATATAAGCAAAAAATATCCCGACACTCTTGAAATAAAGGTTGAAAAGTGTGTTCCGTCTGCAAATGCAGTATATGACGGTGGTGTTCTTCTTCTGTCACCAAAAGGAAAAATCCTTGAAAATCAGCAGGAAACACAGGCAGACCTGCTTACTGTAAAGGGGCTTGACCTTGCGTCATTCAATCAGGGTGAATATATCAAGTCTTCAGACGAACAGAAAACGGAGATTTATTTTGAAATTATGAATGCTCTCAAAAGCTGTGAACACAGCAGAGTGGTTTCAATTGATATGACCGATAAGTATGATATCATTATCAATTACGACAATCGCATAAATTTTGAAGCAGGTAATGCAACGGATATTGCGTATAAAGTAAAGCTTGCAGATACTGTTCTTAAAGAAATAAGTGATGAAAAGAAAGGCACCATGGTAATGATAGGTGCAAACCAGATTTCATTCAGAAGCGACAGCTCGGCGAGTGACAGCGTAAATGAAACACAGCGTATTCCGATAAGTAATGAGGATTTACCAGAGGGCTACAGCGAACCTCAGACAGAAACTACCGAATATTCAGAAGAGTATTCAGAAGAATATTATGAAGAAGAATATGAGGCGGAAAATAACGAGGGTGAATACTATGAGTCAGAATATTTCGAGGAAGAATATCAGGAAGATTATTACGAGCAGGAATATTATGACGAAGGCTATTATGAAGATGAATTCTACGATGAAGAATATCAATAATAGTATCAATACAATGACGAATATTACGGAGATTATGCAGAATAAATAAAAAAAAGACGAAATCTGTAATAAAAAATTTATATTTGGGTATTGAAAAAAAACATAAAGTATGATAATATAATAATATGTATTGTTAATATTAGAAAAATGACCTAAAGTCAGGAATAAAAATAAATTTAGGAGGAACAACAGATGACAGACTTCAATTTTGAGGAAGCTTTTGACCCGCAGGTAAATATTAAGGTAATAGGTGTCGGCGGCGGCGGCGGTAACGCTCTTAACTGTATGGTAAGCGCAGGAGTAAAGGATATAGAATATATTGCACTCAATACAGATGCCAAAGCACTTGCAAGATCAAAGGCTACCACAAAAATTCAGATAGGCACAAAGCTCACAAAGGGCAGAGGTGCTGGTAACAGACCTGAGGTTGGTGAACGCTCAGCAGAAGAAAACAGAGATGAAATTGAAGAAGCACTCAAGGGTGCAGATATGATATTTATTACAGCCGGCATGGGTGGTGGTACTGGTACTGGTGCTGCTCCTGTTGTAGCTGAAATTGCCCAGGAAATGGGACT
The DNA here is from genome assembly GCA_045634285.1 of Oscillospiraceae bacterium. Taxonomy (GTDB): domain Bacteria; phylum Bacillota; class Clostridia; order Oscillospirales; family Ruminococcaceae; genus Porcipelethomonas. Next base: position 14,101 of record JAZQZW010000103.1, on the reverse strand, counting down.
TTTAACTGTTGCTGTTGTAACAAAGCCATTTGCTTTTGAAAGAGAACAGAAAATGCGTCAGGCTGAAAGAGGTATTGACGAACTCAAGAAGTATGTAGACTCACTTATCGTTATCCCTAACGAAAGACTTCTTGACGGACTTGAAAAGCAGCCAACAATGATGGAAAGCTTCAGACTTGCCGATGATATCTTAAAGACAGGTGTACAGAGTATTTCTGACCTTATCACAGAAGACGGTTACATAAACCTTGACTTTGCTGACGTTTCAACAATCATGAAGGGTGCAGGTTACGCTCACATGGCTATCGGTCATGGTTCAGGTAAGGACAAGGCTGCTGAAGCTGCAAAGGCAGTTATCTCAAGCCCACTTCTCGAAACATCTATTTCAGGTGCAAGAAGACTTCTTATCAATATCACAATGTCAGAAGATATTATGGCTTCAGATGTTGACACAGCTACAAAGATGATTACAGATACAGCTGCTGATGATGTTGAATTCATCTTCGGTACAGCATTCAAGGAAGATATGAACGACGAAATGTTAATTACTGTTATTGCTGCAGGCTACGGTGACGAAGCTAACACAACAACAGAAGAAGAGGTTATTCCAATTGACAATCCGCTCATTGAAAACCAGGCTGCTAAAAAGGAAACATCAGAAGATGACCTTGATGAAATTTTAAGAATGCTTGAAAAATAATAAATTGATGCAGCCTTTTGGCTGCATTATTTATCAGTTTTTGTAAAAAGAAACAGAACGGAGAATATTTATGTCACAAGTGAGAAAAATAGATGCGTCAGAGCTTAAAAAGTATGCAAATGAGCTTAAAGCAGGGGATAAAATTCTACTTTCGGGTACTGTTTATACATCAAGAGATGCGGCACACAAGAGAATCATGCAGATGATTGACGAGGGCAAAGCACTTCCTTATGATATAGAAAATGCTGTTATTTACTATGCAGGTCCTACTCCTGCGCCTGAGGGCAAGCCGATAGGCTCATGCGGTCCTACAACTTCGGGAAGAATGGACAAGTTTGCACCAAAGCTTCTTGATATGGGTCTTGGCGGTATGATAGGCAAGGGCGAAAGAAACCAGGAAGTAAGAGATGCGGTGGTAAGAAACGGTGCCGTTTATCTCTGTGCTGTAGGCGGTGCAGGTGCACTTGCTGCACATTGTATCAAAAAATGTGAAGTTATTGCTTTTGAGGATCTGGGTTGTGAATCTGTAAAGAAACTTTATATAGAAGATTTCCCGCTTATTGTTGCAAATGACTGCAATGGTGGAGATATTTTCTCAGACGGCAGAAAAGAATATGCTCAGATTTAAATAATACATGTAAAATTTAACAAAAATAACGGTTTAAATATGGTTGTATTGCTGTTTTTGGGTAATGCTTATCTTTTTTATTAAATATTGCTTGACAAATTTGTAAATATCGTTTATTATATTGTTAATGTGAATTATTTCACATAAACTGTTTTTATAAAATAATCGACAGTACAGCCATGCAGATGATAATCTTTTGCTCGGTATGTGAAAGACGTATTGTTTTGGGTCGCATTACATTTTTGTATGCCACTTGGCAGTAATTGCATAAAAACAGAATTCGGGTAAATATCCGAAAGACAAAACTATCAAGTGAGGTAAGAAAAATGTACGAAGACAAGACATTAGTTTGCAAGGAATGCGGTAACGAATTTACATTTACAGCAGGCGAACAGGAATTTTATGCTGAAAAAGGCTTTGTAAACGAACCACAGAGATGCAAGGCTTGCAGAGATGCAAGAAAGAACGCTACAAGAGCTGAAAGAGAAATGTTCACAGCAACTTGTGCATCATGCGGCGGTGAAGCAAAGGTTCCATTCAGACCAAGAGAAGACCGTGCAGTATACTGCAGCGAATGCTTCGCTAAGATGAAGGAAGAAGCTTAATTTAGTGATTCTTAATGAGTGCAGCCGTAATACGCTGCACTTTTATTTTGAATATAGTAAAAATTTTATGTAATGGAGGAATAATAAAATGGCATATGAAGTAAACAAGAACACAATTATCGGTGATATTCTTGATAATGACAGCAGCTGTGCACCATTCTTTCTTGAAATGGGTATGCATTGTTTAGGCTGTCCTTCAGCAAGAGGAGAAACTATTGCCGAAGCATGTGAAGTTCACGGTACAGATGCAGATGAACTTGTTGCAAAGCTTAACAAGTATTTTGCGGAAAAATAATTTTGCTCAGCGGACTTATGTCCGCTGTTCTTTACTTAATATATGGAGAAACAAATGATTGTAATTGATAACCGACTTGAATTATGTGCGAAAATGATATCAGGGACAGGTACAGTATGTGATGTTGGAACAGACCATGCTTATCTGCCTGTTTATCTTATAGAGAACAATATATGCAAAACAGCAATTGCTTCGGATATAAATGACGGCCCACTTGAATATGCAAGACAGACACTTGAGAAGTACGGCTGTACAGATAAAATAGATGTGGTGAAGTCTGACGGACTTAAAGATGTTGATATGTCAGGTGTAAGCGATGTTGTAATTGCAGGTATGGGCGGGGAAACAATCGCTCAGATTTTAGCTACGGAAAAACGCAATATCAGCGGAGTAAATTTTGTATTTCAGCCTATGACAAAGGCAGGATACCTTCGCAGATGGCTTTACAAAAACGGCTTTGAAATTATACGTGAGGAAGCTGTTATAAATGATAAGTATACATACAGCGTAATAAATGCTGTTTTTACTGGAATTAAGATTGATATCGGACTTGTTGCTGAAATTACAGGCAGAGTAAATCCCGAAACAGAAGCAGGAAGAAAATACTGTGAAAATCAGCACAAGAAAATCATGAATATTGCAAAAGGGCTTTCAAATGCAGGTAAGCATGAAGAAAGTGAATATTATCAGAATATTGCAAACCGACTTGAAATAATCTTGAAAGGAAAAATGAATATGGTTTCCGAAATATATAAATATCTCGATAGGATTGCACCTTTTTCAACTCAGGAAAAGTGGGACAATTCGGGACTTCTGACAGGTAACATGAACCGTAAGGTAAGTAAGGTTCTTGTCTGTCTCGATATAACAAATGAAGTGGCAGAGGAAGCTGTGGAAATCGGTGCAGAGCTTGTTATTTCACATCACCCTGTAATTTTCCATCCGCTTTACAGTCTGCTTGATGATGAGCCTGTCTGCAAGTTATGGAAGAACGGTATCTGTGCAATAAGCACTCATACTCCATTTGACTGTGCAGAAAACGGCATGAGTGATATTTTAATGGAGCTTACAGGCTTTAACAAGATTGACGGAATCCTTGAGGTTATGGGTGGCGGCGACAAGCCATACGGATTTGGTACGGTAGGTGTGACAGATGAAGAATACACAGCTCATCAGCTTGCATCAAAGCTTCGTGATATTTTAGGCTGTACTGTTGTAAAGTATACTGAAGGAAACAATGCTATCAAAAAAGCGGCATTCTGCACAGGAAGTGGTGGAAATCTTATTGAAGCGGCTATCAATAATGGTGCTGACGCGTACATTACTTCTGAAGTAAAGCATGACCAGTGGCTTTTTGCAAAGAGAAAGGGTATAGCTGTATTTGACTGCGGACATTACCATACTGAAATTGTGGGTATGAAAAGACTTTGTAAGATGCTTCAGGCAGAATTTTCAAATATTGAGTTTGTGATGTCACAGACGGATAAGGACCCTGTTAATTATGTGCTGTAAAAGTTTGTTTGTATGTCCTGTATGTGGAAAACCACTTGAAATAAACGGTAAAAATTATAAGTGTGAAAACAATCATTCCTTTGATGCAGCAAAAAGCGGGTATATAAACCTTCTCACATCTGACAGAATGAATACAAAAAATCCCGGTGACAACAAGCAGATGGTAAATGCAAGAAGTATTTTTCTTGATAAGGGTTACTATGCTCATCTGCGTGAATGTTTAAGCGAAGCTGTAACAGAGGTTGCAGAAAAGGGAAATGTACTCCTTGACGCAGGTTGTGGTGAGGGGTACTATACCTGTGGAATTTTTGAAAATGCTGTTTCGAAAGGTATTGATATCAAAGCAGCGGGAATTGATATTTCAAAGTTTGCGGCAGATAAGGCGGCAAAGAGAAACAAGAAGATTGAGTTTGCTGTGGGAAGTGTTTTTCATATTCCTTTTTCGGATAATTCATGCGATATTCTGCTGAATGTATTTGCACCATTCTGCCATGAGGAGTATATGCGTGTAATTAAAAAGGGTGGCTATATGATAATGGCAATTCCCGATAAAATGCATCTGTGGGAGCTTAAACAGGCAGTTTACGAAAAGCCTTACGAAAATAACCCAAAGGAAGAAACAATAGAAGGATTTGAATTTGTGAAAAAGCTGTCTGCAAAGAAAAATATTCTCCTTGAAAGTAATGAGGATATTGTAAATCTGTTTGCCATGACGCCTTATTTTTACAATACAAGACCTGAGGACAGGGAAAAATTAAGCTCATTGAATGAGCTTGAAACTCAGACTGAATTTGAAGTTCTGATTTACAGAAAAAAAGGAGAATTAAATGGCACTTGACGGAGCATTTTTATATTCGGTGAAAACCGAACTTGCAAAGCTTATCGGCGGACGTATTGACAAGGTTTATCAGCCGTCGAGAGATGAGATTATTATATCAATAAGAACAAGACAGGGTGGTTTTAAGCTTCTGATTTCTGCCTCTGCAAGCAGTGCAAGGGTGCATATTACAACTTCAAGCCCTGACAACCCTATGAAACCGCCTATGTTCTGCATGCTTCTCAGAAAGCATCTCGGGAGCGGCAGACTAAAGGATATACGTCAGGACGGACTTGAACGAATTCTGTTCATTGACTTTGAGTGTATCAATGAGCTTGGTGATATTGTAACCGTAACTCTTGCGTGTGAAATTATGGGTAAGTATTCAAACCTTATTGTAATAAATCATGAGGGAAGAATACTTGACAGTATCAGACGTGTTGACGAGGATATGTCAAGAGAAAGACTTGTGCTTCCTGGTATGAAGTATGAGCTCCCACCGAGAGATGACAGAATTTCATTTGTTCATTCTGATGAGGAAAAGGTTATGGAGGTACTTGAGAATCTGAAAAGTGCAGAGCTTTCAAAGGCACTTATTTCGGCATTCGAGGGTATTTCACCTGTTCTTGCAAGGGAATGGGCATATAAAATAGGTGAGAATGTAAACGGAGCAGAGCTGACGCAAAAGCAAAGAAAGTATCTTTTTGAGGAAATTATGTTATCAAAGCAGAAATTGCTTTCAGGGGAATGTGTCTTCACTTCGGTTTCAACGGAGGAAGGGCTGCTGAAAGATTTTTCCTTTGTGAATATCATGCAGTATGGTAAGCTTATGAACGTGAAAAAGCATGAGAGTGCATGTGAACTGCTTGATTATTTCTACGCACAGCGTGACAATGCGGCAAGACTTAAACAGCGTGCGAACGACCTGTTTAAAATGCTTGTGAATACTTCTGAGCGTATAACAAAGAGAATTGCAAATCAGAAAAATGAGCTTTTGCAGTGTGAGAAAAAGGACGAACTGAAGCTTATGGGTGACCTGCTTTCTGCAAATCTGTACCGATTCAGCAAGGGTGATGCAAAGGCAGTAGTTGAGAATTTCTATGATGAAAACTGTCCGCAAATTGAAATTCCTTTAAATGAAATGCTTACACCGTCACAGAATGCACAGAAGTATTATTCGGAGTACCGTAAGTGCGTGACAGCTGAGAAAAAACTTGCAGAGCAGATTGAACTTGGTGAGCAGGAGCTCCAGTATATTGAAAGCGTGTTTGATTCGCTGACACGTGCAGTGACGGAAAATGAAGTAAACGAACTTCGTCTTGAACTTGCTGAACAGGGTTATTTAAAAGCATCAAAACTAAAATCAAAACCACCGAAATCTGCACCACCGTTTGAGTTTATGTCCGATGACGGTTACAGAATACTTGTGGGCAGAAATAATAAGCAGAATGACAAGCTTACCATGAAAACAGCTGCAAAAACGGATATATGGCTTCATACCCATAATATACCGGGTTCACATGTTATAATTGAAACTCAGGGTGATGAGCCACCTATGGAAACGATAGAACAGGCTGCAATCCTTGCGGCAGTTCACAGCAAGGCTAAAAATTCGGCACAGGTGCCTGTTGACTACTGTCTTGTAAAGTTTGTGAAAAAGCCAAACGGTTCAAAGCCTGGAATGGTGATTTTTTCAAACAATAAAACCCTTTATGTAAAACCTGATGAGTCATTGACAGAAAGGCTTAAAAAATGATACTTGACGGAAAATTTTTTCACAGGGACTGTCTTGAAGTAGCACCTGATTTAGTCGGAAAGCTTATTGTAAGAAAGCTTGAAAGCGGTGAGGAAATAAGCCTTCGCATTACCGAAACGGAGGCCTACAGAGGTACAGAAGACAAGGCATGCCATGCGTCAAAGGGAAGAACGCCACGCACAGAGATACTTTACGGCGAAAGCGGTATCATTTATGTATATCTCTGCTACGGCATACACTGGCTTATGAACGTCATCACAGGTGAAGTGGAACAGCCACAGGGTGTGCTGATAAGAGCCTGTGAGGGCTTTGAAGGTCCTGCACGACTTACAAAAAAACTTCAGATAGACAAAAGTTTCAATAATCAGCATGTAGATGGTAATGAACGTCTTTATTTCGTTGATGACGGCTTTAAACCTCAGATACGTACAGATAAACGTGTGGGCATAGATTATGCAGGTGAGGAATGGGCGGCAAAACCCTGGAGATTTTGTGCAGCAAAATAAAAAAAATCAGCTTTACTATGTAAGCCTGAAACAGTCTATAAAAAAACTGAAAAGAGCGGGCGGCCATTGGTCGCCCCTACATATGATAAGTACATAAAATAAAATGTTAATGCGTTAAATTTTTACACTTATTTTATGGATACTATAATCTTTACAAAATTTTTTCAGCTCTTGACATTTCCGGAGAAATAGTGTATTATAATAATAATAGTTTGGTTATGAAACAATGGCGTTTCGACAGTAAGGGTTATTGTACCTGTTTGTCGGGGCGTTTTTATTTTAAGGAGGATTTCTTTTATGTCTGATGTTAAGAATTGTGCAGAGTATTTCGGCTGTAACGTTTTCAGTGATAAGGTAATGCGTGACAGACTTCCGAAAAACATCTATAAGGCAGTTATGAGAACAAAGCAGTTCGGTACAGCACTTGACAGTGAGGTTGCTGATATTGTGGCAAATGCCATGAAAGACTGGGCTGTTGAAAAGGGTGCTACCCACTACACACACTGGTTCCAGCCAATGACAGGTATTACTGCTGAAAAGCATGACGCATTCTTAACACCAATCGGTGACGAAAATGTAATTCTTGAATTTTCAGGCAAGGAGCTTGTAAAGGGTGAACCTGACGCTTCATCTTTCCCGTCAGGAGGACTTCGTGCCACATTTGAAGCAAGAGGCTATACAGCATGGGACCCTACTTCAAATGCTTTTGTAAAGGATGATACTCTTTGTATTCCGACAGCATTCTGCTCTTACACAGGAGAAATTCTCGATAAGAAAACACCTCTCCTGCGTTCAATGGAGGTTGTAAACGAGCAGGTACTCCGTATTCTTCGTCTTTTCGGGAACACAACTGCAACACGAGTTACAACAACAGTAGGTCCTGAACAGGAATATTTCCTTATAGACAAGAAATACTATGATCTGAGAAAAGATCTTATGCTTACAGGCAGAACTCTTTTTGGTGTCATGGCTCCAAAGGGTCAGGAGCTTGAAGACCACTATTTCGGTAATATCAAGCAGAGAGTTTCAGACTTTATGAAAGAGCTTGACCAGGAACTCTGGAAGCTTGGTATCTATGCAAAAACAGAACACAATGAAGTAGCACCGGGACAGCATGAACTTGCTCCTGTGTTTACAACATCAAATATTTCAGCCGACCACAATCAGCTTACAATGGAGCTTATGAAGAAAATTGCACGTAAGCATGGTCTTGTATGCCTTCTACATGAAAAGCCTTTTGCAGGTGTAAACGGTTCGGGCAAACACAACAACTGGTCAATTTCTTCAAATGATGGTCAGAACCTTCTTGATCCTGGCGACACACCTATGAAGAATTTACAGTTTATCACATTCCTCTGTGCGTTTATTAAGGCTGTTGACGAATATGCACCTCTCCTCAGAATTTCTGCTTCTTCAGCAGGTAATGACCACCGTCTTGGTGCAAACGAAGCACCTCCTGCCGTAATTTCAATCTTCCTTGGAGATGAACTTCAGAACATTCTTGACGCTATCGAAACAGGCACATCAGTCAAGGAAAACAGCAACAATACATTTGAAATCGGTGTTGACGCACTTCCGAACTTCCCTAAGGATTCCACAGACAGAAACAGAACTTCACCTCTTGCGTTTACAGGTAACAAGTTTGAATTCAGAATGCTTGGCTCTGCTGATTCAATTTCATGTACAAACGTTATGATGAACACAACCTTTGCACAGGTTATCTGCGAATTTGCCGATGAGCTTGAAAAGGCTGTTGCAGAGGGAAATGATTTTAAAAAGAGCCTTAAAGCGCTTCTCAAGAGAACAATTACAAATCACAAGAGAGTTATCTTCAACGGCAACGGCTATTCTGACGAATGGCTTCAGGAAGCTGAAAAGAGAGGACTTCCTAACTACGTTTCAACAGTTGATGCACTTCCACACTATACAGATGATAAGTATGTGGCAATGTTTGAAAAGTTCAAGGTTTACACAAGAACTGAAATTGCATCAAGAATGGAAATTCTCCTTGAAAATTACAGTAAGGTTTTAAATATCGAAGCAAATACAATGCTTTATATGGCTAAAAAGCAGATTGCACCTGCGGCACTTGAATATACAAAGTTTGCGTGTGACGCTGTTGTTTCAAAGAAGGCAATCGGTCTTGACAGCACACTTGAAGAAAAGATTGCAAACAAGCTTTCAAATCTTACTTCTTCACTTTACAGCGCAATTGAAACCCTTGAAGCTGACAGAATTGCTTCAAAAGACCATACACAGACAGCAGAAACACTTGCAAGATATTACAGAGATGTTATCTTTGCGGATATGCAGAATATGCGTGGTATAGCTGATGAGCTGGAAATGAACATTCCTGAAGATCACTGGCCAATTCCTACATATATTGATTTACTGTTTACTGTATAAGATGTGATTATATATTTAACACAATAATTCCTGGCGACCAATGGTCGCCCGTTTGGATTTAGCCTACAACAATAAACTGACCGCTTGCATAGCCTGTTTTACCATTATAGCTTACTACATACCAGCCGTTTCCTGCATCACCGTAAACCGTAACTCTTGCATTATCAGGAATTGAGCCTATAATTTTTCCACCTGTGGAAGGGTAGTCGCGAAGATTAAGGTTTGAGCCGTCAGTTGCAACTGTTCCGTTAAACACAGGTCCGGCATTGACAAAGGGTATACCAAAGTAATCACATAACGACTGCACAAGATTTCGTGCAATTGCATTGAGATTGTTTTTCAGCCATGTAACGTCATCAACATTGTCATGATACCCGATTTCACAAAGCACAGCAACGGCTCTTGTTTGTGTGACCTCCCCTAAGCTTGTTGTAGGTACGGCTCTTGATTTATCGGGAAGAGGGTAGATGCTCTTGAAGTTGTTGGCGATTATTGTTGCAAGGCGTTCGCTTTCGAAGCTTTTTGGGGCGTAATAAATGTCAATTCCACGAAGCTGACCTGAAAGACGTTCAGGTGCGGCATTTGAATGAAGTGCCAGGTGTACATCATAGTTACCTGCATTTGAGTCGGCAATAGCACCCGTTACATTTCTTGCGGGATTGTTTCTTGTAAAGGTTATCCCGCTTGAACGGAGATAGGGTTCCATTCGGTCGGCAAGAAGATTCATATACTGTTCTTCGTTGCCGCCTGTTACATACTGATTCCACTCCTGTGTGGAAGGACTTAAAAATATTTTAGGCATGATACAGCTCCTTATATTGTATTTCTGTTTTTCGACAGGATACTATATAATATGCTGTAAATTATATTTAGGATAATAAAGGAAGATAATATGAAAAATCCATTTGAATACAGCCTTGACAACAAAAGGTATCACACACTTCATTACCATAACAAAATGACCTTTGGGAAGAAAATATTCAAGGCGGTCATTGACGCAGGCTTTACCTGTCCCAACAAAGACGGCACAAAGGGGAGTGGAGGCTGTATTTTCTGTGACGGTGGAAGCGGATACTTTACAAAGGAAAGTATTGTTCCAGTTTCTGTGCAGCTTGAATCTGAGCTTGAACGAATTAAAAAGAAAACTCCTGATACATCGGTTATAGCCTATTTTCAGGCGAACACAAACACTTATGCCGACGCTGATACACTAAGAAAAATATATCTGCCTGTCCTCGAATTCAAAGATGTTGTGGGTATTTCAATAGGTACCCGTGCAGATTGTTTGTCAGATGAAATACTTGATTTTCTTGAAGAACTTTCACGGAAAACCTATCTTACAGTTGAACTTGGTATGCAGTCGGTACATGAAAAAACAATTGATTTTATAAAGCGTGGCTACACCCATGAGGAATTTCTGAAAGGGTATGAGGCACTTAAACAGCGTGGAATACGCACCTGTCTGCATATTATAAACGGACTTCCTTATGAAACCCATGAGGACATGCTTGAAACTGCAAGACAGACAGCCTTGCTTTCTCCCGACGCTGTAAAAATTCAGCTTCTTCATGTAATCAGAGGTACCTGTCTTGAAAAGCTTTACAATGAAAAAGTCTTTGAAACCATGAGTATGGAGGAATACATTGAAGTGGTGGTAAAACAGCTTGAATATCTGCCGCCAACTACCGTTATTGAACGGATTACGGGCGACGGAGATAAGAAAAAGCTTGTTGCACCAATATGGAGTACCAATAAAATAGCAGTGCTTGGGGGTATTGATAAGCGACAGGCTGATAAAAATTCATGGCAGGGGAAGTTGTTTGCTTGACCTGTTTGGTAATTTGTTGTATAATTATAAAAAGGGGTATTAAAGGACGCTAACATCATTTATAAAAAGGAGGATTTTAACATGAAATTTATGAAAAAACTATCTGCAGTGGCATTGTCGGTAACAACAGTGGCTTCTATGCTTAACATTTCAGCCTTTGCAACTGATGACAGCTATGGTAAATTTGTATGGGGCGAAGATAACTGGAATTTTCGCAACGCAAGCTGGAACTTCGGTGAAACATATTATTTTACCGATGAGGACAAACAGGCATTAAAAGACAATTTATCAAACATTGAATACCATCTGGCATTTGAACATTTAATGGGTGGAGAGTTTTTGGGTGCATGCTACGGAATGGCAGCAACATCAATTTTAGCCTGTTATGATTTGATTGATTATTCAAAGTATTCGGATATTCCTTCCGACACTCTTTGGGGTATGGTAAAAAACGATGATATAGCTTATTTACCTGATGCAGATGAAGGTCCTAACGATAAAATAAGGTCTCTTTGCAATTATTATGCTGCTTTGCAGTATACCGATACAGTAAGACAGGATACCATACATTCAATTTTAAATGAAACAGACAAGGAAAGACTTCAGAGAACAATAGATAATGCTGAAAAAAATATACCTACTCTTATAGCCATGTTCGGAGATTATGTCGGCTCTGAGCGTTACGGACATGCTGTTGTAGCCTTTGATGTTGAATACGGTGAATTTGATGTGACTGAATATGAAGATGACGACTACTATGATCTGGCTATAGAAAAACAGGTTCACTATGATGGCGGAAGAATAAAGGTTTATAACAATTCAGGATGGGGTGGTTATCAATATCTTTATTTCAATTCCGATTTGTCATGGACATACGGTGATTATTCATCTGCAAAAGACAGTACATTTGCAATGGCAATTTCTGATGTGGATATTCTTAATGATGGTGGTATGATATCGGGTACAGATGAGCCGTTACAGAAAGAGTTCAAGCCGTTGGTGCTTACAAATGCCATTGGTGTTGAAGAACTTTACAAAATAAATATTGAAGACGGAAAATGGACAGCAACAGGAGAAAACATCAGCTCAGAATGCAGTTATCCGATTTTTCTTGGTGATATAAGCAGTGAGTTTTGCAGTAAAAATATCATATTACCTGATAATGAAAGTGGATATGTTTTCAATATAAATCAGAATGATATTAATACTGATAATTTGGACGAAGATGTTATTTATGTTGATGATACTGCTTTTCTGGAACTGAATTATGAAAATGCATTGTTTAATGTTCAGTCAGATAATTGCAGTCAGGTTGTATTTGACCCGTCAGGATATATTGAATTGAATGGTGATGATTCAGAATACGAAATTGAAATGGTCTGGAATGACGGTTACACCAATGAAATGTGGGAAGAAATTCAGCTGAAAGGAAATGCAGATAATGTTTCATTGACCAAAACAGATAAAGGATATATTGTAAACAGTGACAACTTAACAGAAATGGTTTGTTCAACCGTAACTGATAATGGTACAAATATGATTAATTTCTCAACTGATAAAAATTCAGTTCAGATTTCAATGTCTGCTGATGAAACGGCTGTAATAAAAACAGACGAGGACAATGACGGAATTTATGAAACTGTTATAACCGGTGAAGAACTTATAAGAGGTGACGCAAATTCTGACGGTGCTGTAAATGTCCGTGACTGCGCATTTATAGCATCAAAGCTTTCACAGGGTCTTTACGACCAGTTACCTTTCTATACAGATTACAATGAAGATGATGAAGTAAATGTCAGAGATGCTGCAGCTATTGCAAACTGGCTGGCAGAGAGTGGAAGATAAAATTATTTTGAAAAAAATTCCTGAAATGCTTGACATTTTTGCAGACAAGTGCTATAATATATGAGTTAGTGAATTATCAATAGCACTACTGTCTAAAGGTTATCTGATGGGCTGCTGTGTTAATCACAATAAATTTTATATTATTAAAAGGAGTGACTATCATGCAGAAGGATATCCATCCACAGTTTGAAAAGACTACAATTACATGCCACTGCGGTAACGTAATTGAAACTCGTTCTACAAAGAAGGACATCAAGGTTGAAATCTGTTCTAAGTGCCATCCGTTCTACACAGGCAAGCAGAAGCTCGTTGATACAGGCGGACGTGTTGACAGATTCAAGAAGCGTTTCAACATGGATAAGTAATTTTGAGGGTGGCTTTGTGCCGCCCTTTTTACATATAAGGTGAGTAATTATGAATTATACTACTATCAAAGCACCCGTAAAAGCCTCATTTGTTGAGAAAAAGTCTGAGTTTATCGGTTATCTTTGTCCCGTAAAGACAAATGATGAGGCAGTTGATTTTATAAATATGATAAAGTCCGAACACAGAAAGGCCAAGCACAATGTGTATGCCTATATTCTCCGTGACAACAATATTGTGCGTTATTCCGATGACGGAGAGCCGCAGGGAACGGCAGGTGTGCCTGTTCTTGACGTTTTGCAGAAACAGGGACTTACAGATGTCTGCTGCGTGGTTACACGATATTTTGGCGGTATTCTTCTTGGCGGCGGAGGTCTTGTAAGAGCCTATTCGCACAGTGCTGCCCTTGCAGTAGAAGCGTCTGAGATAATGAACATGCACTACTGCTGTAAGGTTCAGCTTAAAATGAATTATGATTTATATGGTAAGGTAAGCTACATTCTGCCTGAATTTGAAATAAAACAGGAGGCTTCCGACTTTGGAGATAACGTTTCTCTTACTATAAATGTAAAGCATGAGCTTTATGAACCGCTCTGCAAGAAGCTTACGGATATTACAAGCGGACGAATTGAAATAGAAAAGCTTGATGAACTGTATGAGGATTTTTAGGTAAATTTTAATTTATCGCTTTATTTTGGCTGCTTAACTTTTCTTGCTTGTACAAGAAAAGTTACAAAAGAATACACAAACTTTCTTTGTAAAGAAAGTTTGACCAAAGAAAAGTCACTGCGTACTGTTTGTTACAAGAACTCATACTGTCTTCCCAAAATGTATAACTCT
>JAZQZW010000102.1:0-5345 GCA_045634285.1 Oscillospiraceae bacterium | reverse complement strand
TATTTAAAATTCAGGCTAACATGAACAAGGCACATCGTGACAGACTTACATTTATGAGAATATGCTCAGGTAAGTTTGAAAGAGATATGGAAGTTCTTCATGTACAGGGCAATAAGAAAATGCGTCTTTCACAGCCACAGCAGATGATGGCTCAGGAAAGGGAAATTGTAGAATCGGCATATCCGGGTGATATTATCGGTGTGTTTGACCCTGGTATTTTCTCAATTGGTGATACTGTATGCTCACCTAAGAAAAAAGTCACTTTTGAAGGTATTCCGACATTTGCCCCTGAACATTTTGCAAGAATACGTCATAAGGATACACTCAAGAGAAAGCAGTTTGTAAAGGGCACTGAACAGATTGCACAGGAGGGTGCTATTCAGATTTTCAAGGAACCATATACAGGTATGGAAGAGGTTATTGTTGGTGTTGTTGGCGTACTTCAGTTTGAAGTGTTTGAACACCGTATGAAGAATGAGTATAACGTTGAGATTATACGTGAACCATTACCATACTCATATATCAGATGGATTGATCAGACACCTGTTGAACCAAAGGATCTGATTATCAGCTCTGATACCAAGGTGGTACAGGACTTTAAAGGTAACTTTCTGCTTCTGTTTTCAAGCGAATGGAATATCAACTGGGCACTTGAAAAGAATGAAGGACTTAAACTCAGAGATTTCAACAAAGAATAAAAATAATGTTGAAAAGCCGACCTTACAGGGTCGGCTTTAACTTTTTATAAATCAAATTTTAATTTGTCGGTGTAATTTCAGTCTCCCCTGAAAGGGGAGATGTCAGCTTGCTGACAGAGGGGTTAAAATAATTTTTGCTTTTAAACCCCTCCGCCACTTCGTGGCACCTCCGCTGTCAGGGGAGGCTTATCTCAGATAAATTAAAATTAACTTTTCCTACTAAAAATCAAGGAACCGTATTCACAGTTCCTTGATTTTTTATTATCTTATTTTTGTACCAGGTGCAACATCATCACCGAGGAATACAACCTTTGCACTGCCGTCAGGCATATCAGCTGCACAAATCATTCCGCAGCTTTCTTCACCACAAAGCTTTACAGGCTTTAAGTTTGCAACAATCATTACTGTCTTGCCGATTAAATCCGCAGGTTCGTAAAACTGTGCAATACCTGAAACAACCTGTCTGCCACCCATACCGTCATCAAGCTGTAATTTAAGAAGCTTCTTTGACTTCTTAATCTTTTCACATTCCTTTACCTTAGCTGCACGAAGTTCAGTCTTGAAAAATTCATCAATTGTGATTTCAGGTTCAAGCTCAATTGTCTGATTCTGAGCTTCAGCTTCAGCCATCTGTGCTTCAATAAGCTTGTTGAGTTCGTCAATTTCCTTATCTGTATCAATTCTTGGGAAAAGTACATCTCCCTTTTCAACTGTTACATTTTCTGAAAGCACACCGAATGTTCCGGCATTTTCGTATGTCACATCATTTTCTGTTGCTCCGATCTGCTTCCATACCTGTGGCATAGTTGTAGGCATGAACGGACATAAAAGTGCAGAAGTAATTCTGATTGCTTCAAGAAGATTGTAAAGAACGGCTGCAAGTCTTGGTTTATTTGCTTCGTCCTTGGCAAGTACCCAAGGAGCAGTTTCGTCAATATACTTGTTTGCTCGTGAAACAACCTTGAAGATTTCTGTAAGTGCATTCTGAAGCTGAGTCTTATCCATGCACTCATCTACCTTATCACGAAGAGCCTTGCACTCTGCAATAAGCTCGTCATCAAACTCGCCTGACTGCTTTTCTGTCGGAAGTGTACCGTCAAAATACTTGATAGCCATGGCAACAGTTCTTGAAACAAGGTTTCCGAAGCCGTTTGCAAGGTCTGAATTTATACGGTTAATCATAATTTCATTTGAGAATGAGCTGTCTGAACCGAGAGCCATTTCACGAAGGATATGATAACGGATAGCGTCTGCTCCGTATCTTTCACCAAGTACAAACGGGTCAACAACGTTACCAAGTAACTTACTCATCTTCTGGCCGTTGAATGTAATCCAGCCGTGTACAGCAAGGTGCTGTGGGAGTGGAAGTTCAAGAGCCATAAGCATTGCAGGCCAGATAATAGCATGGAATCTCATGATATCCTTTGCTACCATGTGTGTGTTTGCAGGCCAGTATTTATCAAAATCGCTGTAAGCATCATTTTCGTAACCCATAGCTGTGATATAGTTTGAAAGTGCATCAATCCATACATATACAACATGGTCAGGGTCAAATGTTACAGGAATACCCCACTTGAAGCTTGTTCTTGAAACACATAAATCCTCAAGACCCGGCTTGATAAAGTTGTTTACAAGCTCAGTAGCTCTTGTCTTTGGCTGAAGATAATCTGTTTCTGTAAGAAGCTTTTCAATTCTTTCTGCAAACGGTGACATTTTAAAGAAGTATGCTTCTTCCTTTGCTTCAATTACTTCTCTGCCGCAGTCAGGACATTTTCCGTCAACAAGCTGAGAGTCTGTCCAGAAGCTTTCGCAAGGTGTACAGTACTTGCCTGAGTATTCACCTTTATAAATGTATCCCTTATCATAAAGAGCCTTGAAAATTTTCTGTACTGATTCAACATGGTAATCATCAGTAGTTCTGATATATCTGTCATAGCTGATATTCATGTATTCCCAGAGCTTTTTGAATATTTCAACGATATTGTCAACATATTCCTTTGGTGTAATACCTGCCTCAGCAGCCTTCTGTTCTATTTTAAGACCATGCTCATCTGTACCTGTAAGGAACATTACATCATAGCCCTGCATTCTTCTGTAACGTGCAATTGAATCACATGCTACTGTTGTATAGCAGTGACCGATATGCGGATTTCCCGACGGATAGTAAATCGGGGTTGTAATGTAAAATGGTTTCTTGGACATAGTTTTAACCTCCTGTAAAATAGTATCGTATTTATTATACATTATTTTCTTCAATTTTTCAAGATATTTTGAAATAAAAAAGGAAGCCCCGTTATTTCGGGACTTCCTTTGATAAGGGATAATTATGAGAGTTTAGATAATAGCGTTATTCAAGACCTGTGATTGTGAATGTTACCTCAATTGATTCAATATCATTAAATGTTTCGAATAGCGGAACAAGATCTACATAAGCGTTATCCCATCCATCTCCATTAAGTGAAACATTTGCACTGTCAAGCGATTTTGTAGTTTCAGCACCATCTACCTTAAAGCTATTAATTACTATTGCTAGATCTTTATATGTAGGTTCCTGATCCCATGACGGACTAACTATGTTATTTATTTTTGTTCCATTTGCCCCAACAATTTGTAATTTAAACCATCTTTCATCTAATGTTACTGATTTATTAAACATAAATCTTACAGTATATGTTCCGTTACCTTTAATCTCAGGAACTAATACACTTTCTTCACGACCAACATAAGAGTTATCACCGTCGATTCCTATATAATTATATCCATCGTTATATGCAAAACCAAACATTGCTCTGTTTACATCTGTACCCGCAACACCTGTCTGAGCTGTATCTACATTTGATGTTACTTTTGTAGTTGTATCTGATGTTTCTTCTGAAACAGATACCTGAGTTGTTGTAGCCTCTGTTACTGTAGTTGTTATTACTTCTGATACTGATGTAGCTGTTGTTACAACAGGTTCTGCAACGTCATCTCCTACATATACAATAGCTGTTACTGTTGTATTTATTGTACCAATATCGCTCTTGAAAATAAGATTCTGTCCACTTACATTTTCCTTAAATTCAACCTTAACCTTATCACCGTTAATTGTTACAGTTTCAACATTAGTTGCTAAATTCTTGTACGATAATGTTCCGTTTGCATTGTCAATATTAAACCATGTTGTCCATCCATCAATATAAACATGAAGGTTAAAATCTGTTGATGTATCTAACTCAAATTCAATATAATCAATTTCTTTTGTTGAATCAAGCCCTACTGCCAGACTCATTGAAGGTTCAACTGTCATTGTATATGTTGTACCTGATGTTGTTTCCTTTGGTTCGGTAGTTGTTGTGGTTTCTACCTGTGTTGTTGCAGCTGTTGTTGCGACTGTTGTTGCCTGTGTTGTTGCGACTGTTGTTGCGGCTGTTGTTGCCTGTGTTGTTGCCTTTGTTGTAACAACTGTTGTTGCGGCTGTTGTCGCCTTTGTTGTTGCAACTGTTGTTGCCTTTGTTGTTGCGGCTGTTGTTGCTTTTGTTGTTGTAGTTGTTGTTTTTGTTGTAACAGTTGTAGTTACTGCAGGAGTTGTAAGTGAAGGAACTTCTTCCTTAGGTGCACTACCTAAAACAACCCTCTTTGCTAAAACAAGATCAAATACATTAATTTTGTTATCATCATTCATGTCAGCATAAATCAGTCTGCTCTTGGCAAGATTTCTTTTACCTGAAAGATGCATCTGAATAGCAACAACATCACTTATTGTTACATCGTCATTTCTGTCAATGTCACCCTTATAATGAGCTGCCGATGCGCCAAGTACCGTAGATGCTGCTATAACAGCAGCTGAAATCAATGATACGAACAATTTCATCTTTTTCATAAATAATTACCTCTTTCCCTCATCGTTTTAGATATATACGATTTAATTTATCTATGGCTTTATTATATCATTTATCTCCTTATTTGTCAACTAAAAACATATATTGAAGTGTTGTTTTGTTATTATTCACCAAATAATTAGTAATCTGAAACGTTTTAGTATTTGTTACTTCAGTGTAATTTGACTAATTATTCACATACATGAAAATATTTACAATTATATTTACTTGAAAATAGTATAAAAATATGATATATTATTATATGTAAATTCATAATGAAAAGATGTGATTACCATTATTAATAGAAACATATTTAAATTTATAATTTCTTCCGCTCTCGTTATAACCATGATGTTCAGTTCTATACCTGTATATAGTCAGGATATTACAAATATCACTTTGCTCGGAGACAGTATTACAACAGGCTACGGCCTGTCAGACGATGAAATACCTTATGGCGACTATCTGAAGAACTATTTTAAAGCTGATATTGATAATTTTGCAGTTAACGGCCTTAAAACAGAGGAACTTATCGAACAACTTAAAGATGATGAAATTATATCTTCAATAGAAAATTCAGAGTTGATATGCATTTCTATAGGCGGAAACGATTTTCTTTCAATTTTTCAGACTGCCATTAGTGAAATTGGTGGTGGTTCCATATCATCAAATGGTCAGCCAACCATAAATATATCATCTGATTTCATAAGTAAGTTTGTAATGGACTATTCTTCAGCTTTTTCAAACGCCGCAATCCTTGCCGAGCAAAATATTGCAACAATAACAT
>JAZQZW010000101.1:0-7265 GCA_045634285.1 Oscillospiraceae bacterium | reverse complement strand
AAATCAACGCTCTTAACACCGTCAAACATGTCAAGCTCATTTACCTTTTCGATTACCTTTTCAGAATCTGAAATGTTAAGCTGACATCCTGTAGGGTCATAAGCCTTGTAACCATTGTACTTCGAAGGGTTATGACTTGCTGTTACCATAACACCTGCCTGGCATTTAAGTTCTCTTACAGCAAATGAAAGCATTGGTGTAGGCATAAGCTCAGTATAAATGTGTACATGAATACCATTTGCTGCAAATACACCTGCCGCTGCCTTTGCAAATACATCTGAATTTATTCTGCTGTCGTAAGATACTGCTACATGAGCATCCTTATATGTTTCATTGATATAATTTGCAAAGCCCTGTGTTGCACGTCTTACTGTATATATGTTCATTCTGTTTGTACCGGCACCGATAACACCTCTCAGGCCTCCTGTACCAAATTCCAGATTTTTATAAAATCTGTCATTTATAGCCTCTTCATCATTTTTTACGCTTTCAAGTTCCTTGATAAGCTCAGGGTCATCCGTTGCCTTTTCACACCAGAGATTGTAAAGTTCGTTTATATTCATTATTGTACCTCCTAAGAATATTGGGAGTTATTTTTAAAAAATTTCCAACTCAATAACATTATAACACAAAAATTTCCTTTTGTGAAGTCTTTTTTTGAAATTTTTAGATTATTTTTGTCGTCCAGTCCTCCAGATTCCATACATCTGTCACAACATCGCTGTAAAACTCAGGTTCATGACTTACAAGAACAACTGTTCCCTTGTATTCCTTTACTGCTTTTTTCAGTTCTTCCTTTGCGTCAACGTCAAGATGGTTTGTCGGTTCGTCAAGTACAAGCAGGTTGCATGGACGAAGCATAAGTCTGCAAAGTCTTACTTTGGCATTTTCACCACCAGATAATACTCTCACCTGAGTTGTGATATGTTCTGTTGTAAGACCGCATCTTGCAAGGGCGGCTCTTACCTCTGCATTTGTCATTGACGGATATTCGTCCCATATTTCCTGTAAAGCTGTTTTATCGGAACCGATTTCCTCCTGCTCAAAGTAACAGACTTCAACAAACTGGTCAAGTGAAACAGCACCCGATACAGGCTTTATAATTCCAAGCATTGTTTTGAGAAGTGTGGATTTACCAAGACCGTTTACACCCTTGATAGCAATTTTCTTGTTTCTTTCCACCTGGAAATTCAAAGGACATGTAAGTGGTTCATCATAACCCAGAACCAGATTCTGTGCGTCAATAACAACCTTACCGGTAGTTCTTGCTGACTGGAAGCTGAATGACGGCTTGATTTTTTCCTTTGCAAGAGTGATAACGTCCATTTTGTCAAGCTTTCTCTGACGTGAACGTGCCATATTTGCTGTTGCGGCTCTTGCCTTGTTCTTGGCAACAAATTCTTCAAGGTGTGCAATTTCTTTCTGCTGTTTTTCGTATGCCTGCTCAAGCTGACGCTTTTTAAGGTCGTACATTCTCTGAAAGTTTTCGTAGTCACCTGTGTATCTTGTAAGTACGGCATTTTCAACGTGATAGATAACGTTTACTACGCTGTTCAGGAACGGAATATCATGTGACACAAGAATAAACGCATTCTGATATTCCTGTAAGAAATTTTTAAGCCATGCAATATGATTTTCGTCAAGGAAGTTTGTCGGCTCGTCAAGAATTAAAATCATAGGGTTTTCAAGCAGAACCTTGGCAAGTAAAACCTTTGCTCTCTGTCCTCCCGAAAGCTCTGAAACATCTCTGTCAAGTCCGATTTCCTGTAAGCCAAGTCCGTTTGCATACTCAGAAATTCGGCTGTCAATGGTATAATACCCGTTTGTTTCCAGAATATCCTGAATTTCACCAACAGATTCCATCATTTCATTCATTTCGTCTTCTGAACAGTCGGACATCTTTTCGTACATGTCAAGCATTTCCTGTTCCAGATCACTTAAATGTGCAAACGCCTCACGCAGTACATCATATATAGTCTTGCCCTTTTCAAGTGTACTGAACTGGTCAAGATAGCCTGTTGTGATATGTCTGCACCATTCTATCTTACCCTCGTCCGGCATAAGCTTTCCTGTTATGATATTAAGAAAGGTTGTCTTTCCCTCACCGTTTGCACCTACAAGTCCGACATGCTCGCCCTTTAAAAGTCTGAATGATGCGTCATCTAAAATCTGTCTTGCACCGTATCCGTGCGTTACGTGTTCAACGTTTAATATACTCATTTTTTCATTCTCCAATAAAATTTTAATCTCTCTTCTTTCTTTACCTAAAGGTATCCAATCTTTTACGCTTCGCTATAATTTGCTAAAGCAAATTAAAAAAGATTTGTATTCAAAGAAAGAAGCAAAGAAACTTTTAGTTTCGCGATATAATATACTTATAATTTTAAATAAACTTCGCGTATCGTATGTTCTATTCAATTTTTTAATTCACTATACTTTTTTAAACTCCCTGAACGCCTCACCAACATTAGAAACACCCACAAGCTTTATTGAGTAATCCTCTTTATTTATGGTACGAAGTGAAGTTTTCGGCAGAATACATACTTCAAACCCCATACGTTCAGCCTCTTTGATACGCTGAATAACATTTGACACGGCTCTTACCTCTCCACCAAGTCCCACTTCACCGAATGCAATTACATTGCTTTCAATCGGTTTGTCCAAAAGACTTGAATACAGGCAAAGTGCTACTGCCAGATCACCGGCTGTTTCGGTTACGCTGAAACCACCTACTACATTAAGGTAAACGTCAAGAGCACCAAAGAAAAGTCCTGCTCTCTTTTCAAGTACGGCAATAATAATCGCCATTCTGTTAAAGTCGTAACCCTTTGCCATTCTTCTTGGCGAGGCGAAGCCACTTTTTGTCGCAAGCACCTGCACTTCTGCAAGAATAGGTCGAAGTCCTTCCATAGTACATGTAACACAAGTACCCGATACATTCTCAGGTCTGCCTGACAAAAGCATCTGTGACGGGTTTTCTACTTCCTCAAGCCCCTTATCATACATTTCAAAGACACCTATTTCATTGGTTGAGCCAAAACGGTTTTTAACGGTACGAAGAATACGGCATGTAAGATTTCTTTCACCCTCAAAGTAAAGCACAGCGTCAACAATATGCTCCATTACCTTAGGGCCGGCAATATTTCCGTCCTTGTTTACATGCCCTACTATTATAATAGGAATTTCCTTTGATTTCGCCGTATGCATGAACATATTTGTACATTCTCTTACCTGCGTAAGACTTCCTGGGCTTGACGCTACCGACTGTAAGCACATAGTCTGAATAGAGTCAATAATTACAACATCAGGCTCAGTTTGTGAGATAGTATCACAGATAGCCTCTGCATCTGTAACAGTAAGAATATAAAGTCCGTCTGTATCAACGCCAAGTCGCTGAGCTCTTACCTTAATCTGTCTTGCAGATTCTTCTCCAGAAATATAAAGCACCGAATAATTTTCACCAAGATACTGACAAATCTGAAGCAGAAGTGTACTCTTACCTATACCTGGTGCGCCACCAAGCAATACAATTGAACCCTTTACAAGTCCACCACCCAGCACTCTGTCAAGCTCACCTATTCCCGTTTTATATCTTACATCTGCGTCAACATCAATTTCAGCAAGTTCGAGTATTTTATCTGTTAAATCAACCATCTTTTTTACAGCTGTCCCACTGCTTTTTGCTGCTGTAACCGGAACTGATTCTTCAAAGCTGTTCCATGCGCCACAGTCCGGACATCTTCCGTTCCACTTGGCTGACTGATAACCACACTGATTACACTCAAATACTACTTTAGCCTTTGCCATTGTTTTCTCCTTACTTCAAAAATAAACAAATCAGATACATTATACCATATTTTTCTCTTTACTGCAAGACAAAAAATCAGCAGACCCGAAAGTCTGCCGATTTTTGAAAGGTTAGATTTTTATGAAAAAAGCATAAAACATCATTTATTGTATGTTACCCACTGATACTGAGCTGTAAGAGGAGTTTTTCCGTTATATGGCTTGAGCCAGTCATCTACTCCTGTTCCAGGCCATGTGTTCATCATGATTTTACCAGGTGTTGACGGAATATTGCTTGTTGCTGTGTGAACCGCTTTACCGTCTACATACCATGTGATGTGGTCAGGCTGCCAGTCAAATCCATATGTATGGAAGCCTTCTGATGCATCAAATCCGAGGTTATAGAAATATTCGTGGTTACCTACACCATTTGTATAGTAGTTGAACTGTACCACTGTTGTATCTTTACCAAGAACTTCAATATCAATTTCATCCCATGGATTGTTGTCTGAAGGACCTGTGTATGTGAAGAATGATGATACAACACCGTCATTCTTGATAGCCTTCATTGATGTTTCATAATAACCGTATCCATAGAAATCATTTGATCTGTATTCTGCACCTGAATAATTGTACTGTCCTGAGCTGTCCTTATCAATAGTGAGATTTAAAGCGTTATCCTTGAATGTTACGTTTGAACCTCTCCATACACAGTCAAAGCATGAACCATTTGACCAACCGTCTGCTGCAATAAATGCTGATGAAGCACCCTTTCTGAAGTCAGCAAACAATGTAGCTGATTCGTCAGGACCTGTAACTACTTCCTGATTATTGTTATTGTTGTTATTCTCGTTATTGTTATTATTGTTATTATTGTTTCCATTATCCTTTGCAAGTGTACGCTTTAACGCAACAAGGTCAAATACATTAAGCTTACCATCTGAAATAACATTAGCATTCTTGCCCTGTGCTGCTGTAAGAGTCGCTTTCTTTACAAGATATTCTTGTAAAAGCTTAACATCAAGGTTATTTACAACACCGTCTGCATTAACATCACCAATTAATACATCATCATTATCATCATTTCCTGATGATGCAGCCGGTTCTGTAAGTGAAAGAAGGTATGTAAGAGGTGAATTCCAGTAAATTGTAATTTCGTTTGTAGAGTAGCTTTCCCAGTTATCTACATAACATTTTCCGGCAGGGTAACCCGCAAGATAAGCCTTTGCTGCAGTATCTTCAAGATTTGAGTTAACACCACCTACGAGCATACCGCCCATTGGTTTGTTCTGAACCATTGAAGGTCTGTGGTGCGGACACTGTGGTGAAACAGTACCATAACCTGTAACGAAACATGTACTGTTAGGATTCTGACCTAAAAGGTAGTGAAGATTTGATTCAGCGGCATCAAAATACTTTTCATTTTCTGTCAGCTGATATGCAATACCAAGAATAATACCTGCGTTTGCAACTGTCATATTACTACCCCAGTTGAACTTTGTAAGTGATACCCCGTAAGGGTTGCTGCTTGCCTTTGAAGCATAAGTATCAGCATAAGTCAGGATTGAGCTTTTTGCTCTTGTGTAAATATTTGATGTTTTATCAATATCATCCATTGTTACAAGTGCAATATTTCCGTAGTCACCTACAAGTGCCCAGTCAAGACCTGTGCTGTATGATGTCGACTCAAGTGCCTTCAGATACTTTTCTTCCTTTGTTGCACGATACATCTGTGCTACTGCCCAGTAACGTTCGTCACTGTCGTTGCTGTCACCGTATTCACCTGTTGTAATATCAGATGGGTTTTTATATAAAATGCTTGAATTACTTTCAAGGAATGTCCATGCTTTTTTAGCTGCATCAAGACACTTGTTTGCAAATGTAGCATCAATGTCCTTATAGAATTCATAAGCCAACGCCATTGAACCACAGAAGTCTGCTGTTGCAGTTGTGGAAATCGGCATTACAATAAGTGGCAGTGTTTCTTCCTGTGGCATTACATATCCAGGGAAATCTGCACATGTAACCTTGTGGTATACACCACCTGAACTTGCCTGCATTTTAAGCATCCATTCAAGCTCGTAACGTACTTCATCAAGAATATCAGGAGTACCATTTCCACTTTCAGGAATACCAAGATTATCACCATAAAGGTCAGGATTTGCCTGATATGCATATAAAAGGTCTGCAATTGACTTTGCAGCAGCAACTACATATCTTCCGTAGTCACCTGCATCATGCCAACCACCGCTTACATCAATTTTTTCGTTTGTCTGGTAAATAGTAGCAATTGTGTTATGACATGCAGGGTGTCCGAATTCTGCATCCTTTACCTCTGTACCACATCTCTGGAGATAAAGCATCTTTACAGTATCGTCAAGAAGATTATTGTAAATGTCATCGCCTATTTTAAACTTGTAAGAATCATCAAGATTTCCGCATTTAATATAGTAGTTACCAGGTGTTGTTACTGATGAAAAATCACCACGCCAGTTTGTTTCATTTGTTGATGAATTGTTTGTCTGTCCGTACAAATCACCTGTATATACCACCTGATTTGTATCAGCATTTACTACTGAAAACTGCTTTTCATTTGTAACGCCACGGAATGTAGCAATCTTTTTACTGTCTGTCTTATATCCTATCTGGTTTGTAACGATAGGTGCTTCGTAAGGACGTGAAGCTGAATAATCTACCTTACTGTCATCAAGAAGTTCAAGAACTACATTGTCAACATTAATTGTATGTGTTCCCGGATCTTCACCCTTATAGTAACCACAGTTGAAAGCAAGCTTTGCCATGATATCTGTTTCATATTCCATGGTAAATGTTGTTTCAACCTTCTGTGTAGTCGGTGTAAGATTAAGTGACTTCCATGTGTAAGCTGTGTATGTACCACCGTTTTCCTGAATCATAGCTTCAACAGTTCTGTTAGCAGTTGAAGAAATTTCATAGCTTAAACGGTAAACACCATTCTGATAGAGTGGAACAATATCGTAACCAAACTGAACAGAATAGTTAAGTGTACCTACGTTAGTGATGTTCATTGCAAGCTTACCGTTCTGAGTAGTAAGTGTATATGCACCACCCGCCTGCTTGAATGAGCTCCAGCCTGTAAGTCCGCTGTCAAATGTGGAATTTGCAATAATGTTTGTTGCTGCACTTACATTAACAGGCATAACTGCTGTTCCTGTAGCAAGAATCAATGCTGATGTTAATGCTGCAAATCCTCTTTTCAAAAATTTCAAATTCATGATCCGCCCTCCTACAAATAACTGTTTGTTAATTTGTATAAATTTAAATAGTTTTCTTTCACATCCCCCTAAGATGTTAGCATAATTATACACAATAGTAAATTTAAAAATATATCAATTTTTTGCTTTAATTATCACTTATTTTACATTGATATATTAAAGCACATCAATATTAATAAATTACCAAAAAATCCGGGCTGGAATAAGGAGTCGGGATCCGGTTTT
>JAZQZW010000100.1:0-2556 GCA_045634285.1 Oscillospiraceae bacterium | reverse complement strand
GATGGTTTACCTGTTGAACCGGCTGACGGCTCAAGCCATTTGAAATTCGCAATTAAAACCGTACCCTCAGACTGTCCGAAGCCCTCACGAAGCTTTAAGCCTGTCAGCTTGTACCAGTCATTGAATACCTGTGGATTAAGTGGCTCACCTGCGATACAGCATGTCTGTACACATGAAAGGTCAAACTTTTCAACGTCCTCCTGAAGCATGAATCTGAACATTGTAGGAGGTGCGCAGAATGTTGTAACCTTGTACTCTGTAATCTTTTTCAGAAGATTAAGTGGTACAAACTTATCCATATCATAGCCGAATATTGTAGCACCGCAAATCCACTGACCGTAGATTTTACCCCATCCGAACTTTGCCCAGCCTGAGTCGGAAACACTCATGTGAAGCTTGTTTTCCTGTACCTGCTGCCAGTACTTTGCTGTTACGATATGTCCGAGAGGGTGCGCAAAGTTGTGCTGTACCATCTTAGGCATACCTGTTGTACCGGAAGTAAAGTACACAAGCATTATGTCATTCCACTTGTTTGCATCTTCACCTGTTGGTCTTTCAAAAGTATCAGGATAGTTTGCGATTTCATCTTCAAAGAAATCCCAGCCCTCACGTTTGCTTGCAACAACAGTTCTGAATTTAAGTGACTCAATCTCAGGTGCAGCCTGTTCAACCTGATCTACAACATAATCGTCATCTATGCAGACAATACCTGTAATTTCAGCAGCATTACCTCTGTATACTATATCCTTTTTACTCAGCAGGAGTGTTGCAGGAATTACAACTGCACCAATCTTGTGAAGTGCTGTTGCACAAACCCAGTATTCCCATCTTCTGCGTAATATCAGCATTACAACAGAGCCTTTTTTTACGCCCTTTGCTTTAAAATAATTGGCTGCTCTGTTTGACAGCTTTGAAATTTCCGTAAATGTAAACTTATGTTCCTCATTATGGTCATTACACCACACAAGTGCCATTTTTTCAGGCTCAAGTCTTGCCCATTCATCTACGATATCAAAGCCGAAGTTAAAGTTTTCAGGAACATTTACCTTGTAATTTTCCTTGAAATCTTCATAACTGTCAAATTCTGTTCTGGGTAAATACTTTTCTAATAACATATTTTTCTCCATTCTGCTGCGTGGTGGTACGCTGTGATTGCGCAGTATATCTGCCATGCAAACTTTTTTATTTAGCAGGCTGTGAACCTGTTATTACTTTACAGCAAGTGCTTTCTGTCCGATATCCTTTCTGAAGTGCATCTGGTCAAAACTGATTGCTTCCACCGACTTGTATGCACTGTCAAGAGCAGATTTAAGATTGTCAGATGTTGCAGTAACGCCTAATACACGTCCACCGGAAGTCAGGAACTTTTCACCATCAAACTTTGTACCTGCATGGTAAACAAGAACATTTTCAGCCTGTCCCTTAACGTCAAGACCTGAAATTTCCTTGCCTGTTTCATACTTCTTAGGATACCCGCCACTTGCAAGAATAATACATGCGGCAGCTCCCTTTTCCCATTCAATGCTGAGAGTATCAAGCTTTTCATCGATAACTGCATCAAAAATATCAACAAGGTCTGTCTTCAGAAGCGGAAGTACAACCTGTGTTTCAGGGTCACCGAAACGGCAGTTGTATTCGATTACCTTAGGGCCGTTTGGTGTCAGCATAAGACCAAAGTACAGACAACCCTTAAACTTTCTGTTTTCCTTAACCATTGCTTCAATTGTAGGAATAAAGATTGTGTCCATACATTCCTTTGCAACTTCTTCTGTATAATATGGGTTAGGTGCAACCGTACCCATACCACCTGTGTTAAGACCTTCATCATTGTCAAGCGCTCTCTTGTGGTCCATAGATGAAACCATAGGAGAAACTGTCTTGCCGTCTGTAAAGCAGAGAACTGATACTTCAGGGCCTGTTAAGAATTCTTCAATAACGATATTTGAACCGCTCTGTCCGAAAATCTTGTCCTCCATAATTGAAGTTACAGCGTCCTTAGCTTCTTCAAAGTTCTGGGCAATAATAACACCTTTACCAAGTGCAAGACCGTCAGCCTTTACTACTGTCGGGTATGTATTTTCAGCCTTGATATAGTCGATAGCTTTCTGAGCGTCTGAGAAAACCTCATACTTTGCTGTCGGAATATTATACTGTTTCATAAGGTTCTTTGAGAAAACCTTACTTCCCTCAATGATAGCGGCTGCCTTGTCAGGACCGAACGCTCTGAAACCGTTTTCGTTCAAAGCATCAACCATACCAAGTACCAACGGGTCATCAGGTGCAACCACTACCATATCAGCAGAAACTTTTTTTGCAAGTGCAACAACACCGTCAATGTCTGTTGCCTTTACATCAAAGCACTCTGCATACTTTGCAATACCACCGTTACCCGGTGTGCAATATAATTTATCTACCTTCGGGCTTTCGGCAAGCTTCATAACAATAGCATGTTCTCTGCCGCCTCCACCTACTACAAGTATATTCATAATAGCTCCTTAATTTATAATGTTTTAAAACTTTCTAAAATCTTAGTTGCCACATTACGTACCTCATCAT
>JAZQZW010000099.1:0-6849 GCA_045634285.1 Oscillospiraceae bacterium | reverse complement strand
GTATCATTGTGTTGAAAATAAGATTTTTATATTTATTCATAAAATTCTCCAGATAAATTTATATATAATTTTATTATACCAAATTATTTTCAAAAAGCAAATATCTTTTTGAAATTTTGCTGAAATATTTTTGTAAATTTTTAGGTTTAATTTACAGATTCACCCCGAATAATAAAAAATAATATAATGTCAGTATATAGGATTTATAGTGAGTTGTAAAAATATAAGTATAAACGCTGTAAAAAACGGCAATTATAATTATACAAATACATCTGAATTTATATATGAATGGAGAATGGTTATGTCAATTAAGCGAGGAGAAATATATTATGCTGATTTAAGCCCTGTTGTCGGCTCGGAACAGGGTGGAATAAGACCTGTACTTATAGTTCAGAATGATGTGGGAAATCGCCACAGTCCTACTGTTATAGCAGCAGCGATAACAAGTCAGAAGGAAAAAGCGAAGCTGCCGACACATATCGAGCTTAGTGCAGACGGGTGTGGACTTGCAAAGGACAGCGTTGTTTTGCTTGAACAGATAAGAACCATAGATAAGAAACGCTTAAAGGAACGTATGGGTGAGCTTGATAATTGTTCGATGACAAAAATTGATACAGCGCTGTCTATAAGCTTTGGTCTTGCATGAGAAATCCAACATTATATAAGGTTGGTTTTGAGAAGAATAACAGCTATATTATTTGAAAAATCATAAAAAGAAATAAAAAAATCAGAGTGAATATAAATATAAAACAAGATTTTTTCAATGAAAGTAATTAAAATTTATTTATCAAAACAGTTCTGACTTTTGCAATACAAAAAAGCGGATTTTGATATTTTCAAAATCCGCTTTCATTTTATTATTTCTTGTTTAAAAGGACTTATCTCTGTTCGCAAATAAGCTTGATAGCTGTTCTTTCTTCACCGTCTATAGTGATGTTTGCGAATGCAGGAATACAGATTAAGTCAACCCCGATAGGTGCAAGATATCCTCTTGCAATTGCGATAGATTTAATAGCCTGATTTGCTGCTCCGGCGCCTACTGCCTGTACTTCTACAGCCTTCTGCTCACGGATTACACCTGCGATAGCACCTGCTACTGAGTTTGGGGAAGAGTGTGATGATACTTTTAAAATTTCCATTGTAATGACCTCCATTAAATTTATGTTGAAAATTTTTGTAGTGCTTATTCCCTTTATCATACTGTAATTATACACCATACTTTTTTAAATTGCAAGGGTTTTCTGAAAATATTGTTAATTATCTCTCAATTATTCTTTTTATATTAGTGCATTTCCCTAGTTTTTCATCAAAAGATATAACAACACCATTTATAAAACATGGTGAATCTGCTTCTGTAAACCTCACAGGGAACTTAAATCTCTGTTTATCCACAGCTGCATTGATATCCACTCCAAGAACTGACAGCTCAGGTCCTGTCATACCTGCATCGGTAATATAACCTGTATGCTCACCCAGAATTATTTCATCTGATGTCTGTACATGAGTATGAGTTCCCATAACAGCCGTAACTTTTCCCGTCAGAAAATGTCCCATGGCTTTCTTTTCAGCCGTAGCCTCTGCATGGAAATCCACAAAAATATTCGGTGTATTTATATCTCCAAGTATTTTTTCTATTGTTGTAAACGGATTATCAAGTGACTCCATATAAACAGTACCCATAAGATTTACAACTGCAATACTGAAATATCCGCAGTCAAGTATGCAAACACCCTTACCGATACATCCGTCAGGATAATTGGCAGGACGCAGTATATTATCCTCATCATAAATCGACATTGAATCACGTCTTTTAAAACAATGATTACCTGTGGTTATAACATCTGCTCCACAATTTAAAAGCGTATCCGACGAAAATTTTGTTATACCGTTATTCTGTGCCGAATTTTCTCCATTAATTACCGTAAAGTCAATTGAATACTTTTTTCGTATGTCATAAATTTTTTTCTTGAGGAAATCGCAGCCGCTTTTGCCGACTACATCTCCGATAAATAATAAATTCTTCATTTTCTCACCCATAAATATTATATCAATAGTACAAGAGTGTGTCAACGCTTTTTATGAGAAATTTTGTAAAAAAACAGCGGACTTCTGTTTAAGTCCGCTGTCGCATTACTCAGAGCTGCTGCATTGTGCTGCATGTCAATTCCTTTGTGCGTTTATTAACGATTCCGATTCTGACAGCAGATGCTTTTGCAGATGAGCCTGAAAAAGCTTGCTGTCATTATCGAAAATCAGGTTAAATTACTGTTTGACTTTTCGGTTAATTATTCTTCACCGTAAAGCTTTGAAAGACGAACGAGGTAATCGTATCTGTCCTTAGCATTTTCGAGAGCCTGGTCAAAGAGTCTTTCAGCTCTTTCTGGGTTCTGACGAGCAAGGGCATTGTAACGAACTTCTCCCATGAGGAAGTTCTTGTATTCGTCTGTGTTTGGAGCCTTAGAATCCATGATGAATGGATTCTTACCTTCAGCCTTGAGCTGTGGGTTGTATCTCTAAAGGTGCCAGTAACCAGCCTGAACAGCCTTCTTTTCTTCTGCCATTGATGTACCCATACCAGTCTTGATACCGTGGTTGATACATGGAGCATAACCGATGATGATTGAAGGACCGTTGTAAGCTTCAGCTTCAGCGATAGCCTTGATACACTGGTTCATGTCAGCACCCATAGCAATGTGTGCAACGTAAACGTAGCCGTAGCTCATTGCGATACCAGCGAGATCCTTCTTCTTAACTTCCTTACCAGCAGCTGCGAACTGAGCGATAGCACCTGTTGGAGTTGACTTAGAAGACTGACCGCCTGTATTTGAGTAAACTTCTGTGTCGAATACGAAGATGTTAACGTCTTCACCTGAAGCGATTACGTGGTCGAGACCGCCGAAACCGATATCGTAAGCCCAGCCGTCACCACCGAAGATCCACTGTGACTTCTTTCTGAGGTGATCCTTGTTAGCGAGGATTGCCTTAGCATCATCACAACCGCAGCCTTCAAGAGCAGCAATAAGCTTTTCTGTTGCAGGTGTGTTTGCGTTACCGTCTTCAAGAGTGTCGAGGTATTCAGCAATAGCTGCCTTAACGTCTTCCTTTTCAGCCTTTTCAGCAAGTGCCTTAACCTGAGCTACTACTCTGTTTCTGAGAGTCTTCTGACCGAGGAACATACCGTAACCAAATTCAGCATTGTCTTCAAAGAGTGAGTTAGACCAAGCAGGACCCTGACCCTTCTTGTTGAATGTATATGGTGTAGAAGGTGCACTACCACCCCAGATTGATGAACAACCTGTTGCGTTAGCGATGAACATTCTGTCACCGAATAACTGTGTAATAAGCTTAGCATAAGGTGTTTCACCACAACCAGCACATGCGCCTGAGAATTCGAGCATTGGCTGCTTGAACTGTGAACCCTTAACTGTTGTTGCCTTGAACTTAGCAGCAACTTCTGGCTTTTCGTCAATTGTAAGACCATATTCGAAAGCTTCCTGAGCGTCGAGCTGTGAAGCGAGTGGTTCCATAACGAGAGCCTTTGTCTTAGCTGGACATACGTTAGCACATGAGCCACAACCTGTACAGTCAAGAGCTGAAACTGTCATTGTGAACTTGATGCCTTCCATAGCTGGCTTGAAGTCAACAACCTTCATGCTTGCAGGAGCGTTTGCAGCTTCTGCTTCGCTGAGAGCTACTGGTCTGATAACAGCATGTGGACATACGTATGCACACTGGTTACACTGGATACAGTTTTCTGGAATCCACTGTGGAACCTTAACAGCAATACCTCTCTTTTCAAATGCAGCAGAACCCTGTGGGAATGTACCATCAGGCATGTCCTTGAATGTTGAAACTGGGAGTGTATCACCCTTCTGAGCGTTACATGGAATCTGGATGTTGTTTACGTAGTCAGCAAGAGCCTTGTTGTCGCAGTTAACAGCAGCCATACCCATCTGTGTATCAGCAGCATCAGCCCAAGCAGCAGGAACGTCAATCTTAACGATGTTCTGGTGACCGGCGTCAATAGCATTCCAGTTCTTTTCTACGATATCCTGACCCTTCTTGCCGTAAGAAGCTTCAGCAGCAGCCTTCATGTACTTAACAGCATCTTCGAAAGGAATGATTTCAGCAAGCTTGAAGAATGCAGACTGGAGAATTGTGTTGATTCTTGTACCCATTCCTGTTTCTTCACCAAGCTTAACACCGTTGATTGTGTAGAAGTTGATGTTGTTCTGAGCGATATATCTCTTAACCTGACCTGGGAGGTTCTTTTCAAGACCTTCCATATCCCAGATTGTGTTGAGAAGGAATACACCGCCTGGCTTGATGTCTGAAACCATATCGTACTTGTCGATATAGCTCTGGTTGTGACATGCTACAAAGTCAGCCTTGTTGATAAGGTATGTTGACTTGATAGGTGACTTACCGAAACGGAGGTGTGAAACTGTTACACCTCCTGACTTCTTTGAGTCATATGAGAAGTAAGCCTGAGCGTAAAGATCTGTGTGGTCACCGATGATCTTGATTGAGTTCTTGTTGGCACCAACTGTACCGTCTGAACCAAGACCCCAGAACTTACATGATGTTGTACCTGCAGGAGCTGTATCATCACAAGCAACTGAATTAAGTGAGAGGTTTGTAACGTCATCCTTGATACCGATTGTGAACTTCTTCTTTGAGTCGTTCTGGAATACAGCGATGATCTGTTCAGGTGTTGTATCCTTTGAACCAAGACCGTATCTGCCTGAGAATACAGGAATGTTGTTGAACTTAGTATCCTTAAGAGCTGCAACAACGTCGAGGTAAAGTGGTTCGCCGAGTGAACCAGGTTCCTTTGTTCTGTCGAGAACTGAAATTCTCTTAACTGAATCAGGAATAGCAGCAACGAGTTTATCAGCTACGAATGGTCTGTAAAGTCTAACCTTAACAAGACCGTACTTGCCGCCCTTAGCGTTTAAGTAATCGATTGTTTCTTCGATTGTATCGTTAACTGAACCCATAGCAACAATTACGTGTTCTGCATCAGCAGCACCGTAGTAGTTGAAGAGCTGGTAGTTTGTACCGATCTTAGCGTTAACCTTGTTCATGTAATCTTCAACGATTGCAGGCATTGCATCGTAATATGGGTTACAAGCTTCTCTTGCCTGGAAGAAGATATCAGGGTTCTGAGCTGTACCTCTGAGAACAGGGTGTTCAGGGTTTAAAGCTTCGCTGCGGAAACGTTCAACAGCTTCCCAGTCGATAAGGCTCTTTAAATCTTCATCGTCCCATGTTTCAATCTTCTGGATTTCGTGTGAAGTTCTGAAACCATCAAAGAAGTGGAGGAATGGTACTCTGCCTGTAAGTGAAGCGAGGTGTGAAATAGCACCGAGATCCATTACTTCCTGTGGGTTTGTTGAACAAAGCATAGCGTAACCAGTCTGACGGCATGCATAAACGTCTGAGTGGTCACCGAAAATATTAAGAGCATGTGAAGATACACAACGAGCTGAAACGTGGATTACTGAAGGGATAAGCTCACCTGCAATCTTGTACATGTTAGGAATCATAAGGAGAAGACCCTGTGATGCTGTATATGTAGTTGTAAGAGCACCTGCTGAGAGAGAGCCGTGAACTGCACCTGCAGCACCAGCTTCTGACTGCATTTCTACAACCTGTACAGGCTGACCGAATAAGTTCTTCTTGTCCTTTGCTGCCCACTGGTCTGTTACTTCAGCCATTGGTGATGATGGTGTGATTGGGAAAATAGCAGCAACCTCTGTAAATGGGTATGACGCCCATGCAGCAGCGTTGTTACCGTCCATGGTTTTCATTTTTCTTGCCATTGGAATAGTCCTCCTAATTTTATATAAAATTTGGAATTATGGTATAAAAAGACACATAACTTCATACTCTATAATAACACAAAACACTATTTTTGTAAATACCTTTTTTGTAAAATCAGAACAAATTCGACATGTTGTTCAATAATATTGTTAAAACTTCGTCAAAGTTGTTATATACAAACATTTTGAATCCCAATTGTCAATTTTCGACAAATTCGCTCAAAAAACCACATTCCTCAGCTTCAGACAGATACATTTTAAACAAAAGTTGTATAGTTAAATTATGCAAATTCCCAAAAAAAATCTAATTTTAGAAATTTTTCGTGTTTTTTGTTGACGATTATCGCTTTTTAGTGTATAATACATATAGTGTTAAATAACAAGATTATTTACACTCGTTTTGTTGTCTCCTTTCTTTTGTTCTACACATATTTATTTTCTCTTTTTTAAACTTTCCCGGGTAACGTAAACCCGGGATTTTTTCTTTTTAATCGAAACAGCCTTTCCGAATAACAGAAAGGCTGTTTTTATATTGTAAAAACAAAAATCCCGCAAATTATATGCGGGATTTTTGCACAAAGAGAAAATTCTATGAAATTAAAAACAAATTTTCTATTAGTTAATGATTGTTGCTTCTGTATCCTTGTCAAAGAGGTGAATTCTGTTAGGGTCGATAGCAACCTTGATAACATCACCTGTCTTAGCTGTTGAACGTGGTGAAACTCTTGCGATGATTGGTGTACCTTCGCATGTGAGGTAAAGATATGTTTCAGCACCCATCATTTCTGTGATGTCAACGCTGCATGTTACGATACCTGTTGTAGCGTTTGAGAGATACATTTCTTCATCATGAACGCTTTCAGGACGGATACCAAGTGTAACTTCCTTGTCAAGGTACTGTTCAAGAACAGGTGAAACCTTTGATTCAGGAATTTCTACTGTAAACTTGTTCATAGCTGAAGCGAATTCAACAACATAGTTTGAAATTGTCTTCTTGACAACAGCATCGGTAAGCGGCGTCTGT
>JAZQZW010000098.1:0-1902 GCA_045634285.1 Oscillospiraceae bacterium | reverse complement strand
CTTTGAATATCAGGGACAGGACATGGCTACTGTTTATGTTGACTGCGGCGAATTTGTAAATGATTTAGAGCGTGGAAATGTTGTGGGCAAGAAGGTAAAGAGCTCTGACGAACCACTTGAAAACGCTGTGTTCGGACTCTTTTTCAGTGACTGCACAGAGTTCACAACCGACAACGCAATTTTAACTGATTCTTCCGATTCAAAGGGTAATTTCGGTTTTGAAAATGTTCCGTTCGGTGAATATATTGTCCGTGAAATCGAAGCACCGACAGGATATATTTTATCAGATGAAAGCTATACTGTAACCGTAAACAAGGACAGCAATCCTGTTGAAATCAAGGCTGTAAACAACGAAATCAGGGGCAATGTAACAGTTACAAAAATCGATGAGGAATATCCCGACAACAAGCTTTCGGGTGCGGAATTTACAATATATTCAGATGAAAAATGCGAGAACAAAATCGGCATTTTAACTGAAACCGAAAAGGGTGTGTATGTACTTGAAAATCTCCAATTCGGTGAATATTTCTTAAAGGAAACCGTTGCTCCCGACGGCTTTATTATTGATGAAAATGTGTATCCCTTCAGCATTGTAAGTGACGGTGAAACTGTTGAAGTCAGCAATACAGAAGTTGGTGAAGGCTTTGTAAACAAGCCGGAAGAAGGAAGTGTTGAAATTACAAAAACAGACATTTCCACAGGTGAATTAATCCCGAACTGCGGCATTGAAATTCTTGACAAGGACGGCAATGTTATCATTCAGGGCAGAACAGATGAAAAAGGCGTTGTAACCTTTGAAAAGCTTCGCACAGGCGAATATTTTTACAGAGAATTTGACGCTCCGGAGGGCTATATTCTCGATGAAACAAAGTATCCGTTTACAATTAAGGAAAACGGTGAAATTGTAAAATGCGAAATGACAAATACAAAGCTTACAGAAAATCCACCATACACAGGTGACAACTCAAGCGACATAATTGCGTGGGTTATGATAGGTCTTGCCGCTGTGGTGGGTGCGTGTGCATTTATCGGCAGAAAGAAAAAAGGAGATGAAAATGAGAAGTAAACTTTTAAAAATCGGGGCGGCTGCAGTGGCATCCGTCCTCCTCTGCGGAGGAATTTTCATGCTGCTTCACGATGATGTAAAGGTGCAGATTCAGGAAGAAAAATTAAAGCCGTATACTCCCAATTTCAGCGTTGTGGAACAGATTGAAGAAGAAAAAGTTCTTGAAGAAATACCATCTGAGAACATAGAAAATCTTACAGAAAATGTTCAGCAGTTGGCAGAAAAATATAATAACTCGGTTGGATGGCTATATATTCCGAATACGCAGATAAATTACCCTGTAATGTTTTCGGGTGACGATGATTACTACCTTCACCGTGCTGTTGACGGCAGTTATCTCCGTGTAGGATCGGTGTTCCTCGACGGAAACTGCAAGTCTGATTTTTCGGGAAAATACAATATTCTGTACGGTCACAACATGAGTGACGGAAGTATGTTTGCTGATGTCATGAAGTACATAGACCACAGCTTTTTTGACACTCATGACTACGCTCTGCTTACCACCGAAACGGATGTGTACAGGATTAATTTTTTCTCACTTTCACAGCCTGACAGTACCGACAGTTTCTATGACATTTCGGCTGATTTTGATGTATGGCGTGAAAATCTCAGAAGAAGTTCATACATATGGAGGCAGACGGAAATGTCCGAAAACAGCCGATTTGTTTCGCTTTCAACCTGTACCGGTTCCGAGGGTGATTCAAGAACTGTTCTGACAGGAATTATAACCAGCGTGACGCTGGACCCAGACGCACACTTCACTGACTCGTAAATGTGTGTAAAATACTTGCGAGGAAAATAAATTGAAAAGAGGTAATTTTATGAAAAAGAAGATA
>JAZQZW010000097.1:0-29011 GCA_045634285.1 Oscillospiraceae bacterium | reverse complement strand
AAAATCCATTCCCAATTATTATATGTATCAAATGAATTTAATGAACCATTGCTTCCGAAAGCGCCAGTTTCAAAGGAAGAAATAAGCACAATTACATCATCTGCATTATTCAAATCTGCATATTCCTGGAAATTTTCAAGTTTATCATCACCTAAATAGGTGAGTTCGGTAAGTGTACAACCTTTAAAATTTTGTTTAAAGTAATTTATAGTTACGTCAATAGCACTTTGTATTTCTGCATCAGTATAGATTTCTGATGTAGATTCTATAATTTTGACATCATCTACATTTCCACCGCAAGCAGTTAGTCCTAATAAACAGATAAACATTAAAACCGATACCATTGTTTTTTTCATGCAGTCATACTCCTTATTAAATTTTTACTTTTTATTATTCTTATTATAACATAAGTATTTATAATGTGTCAAATACAAATAAAACAACTTTGATATATCAAAGTTGTTTTTATTTGTATTGTTTATTTTTTAGTTAAAGATTGGCTTATTTCTTTTTCTTATCTTCTTTCTTCTGTCTGAGCATTTCCATACGCTGTGCCTGCTGTGCAGCCTTTGCAGCGTTAGCCTTTTCAGTAAGTGTAATATTTTCCTGAATAGCCCACATCTTAATACGAAGCTTGCTCTTGTCTGTACCTGTTTCGATAACAACAGTATCTTCTGTTTTTCTTACAACAAGACCTACAATGCCGCCGATTGTCATGATTTCATCACCAATCTGAACATTTTCTCTCATTGCCTTTGCTTCATTTTCCTTTTTCTTCTGTGGTCTGATGAGGAAGAAGTAGAAAACAACAATAACTGCAATAATAGGTAAAAATGTCATTAACATTGAACCGCCTGTGTTTGCATTGTTTTCAGCCATTAATAATAAATTCTGCATAATTTGAACTCCCTTTTGCCGCTTGGTTATTCATAAAATTTACTGCGGCTTTGGTAAATTTTATATTAAAGCATTATTTCTGCTTTATGTACTCATCAATTGATTTTGCAGCAGTTTTACCTGCACCCATGGCAAGAATTACTGTTGCCGCACCTGTTACAGCGTCACCGCCTGCATAAACAGCTTCCTTTGTAGTCAGCATATCTTCGTTTACAATAAGACAACCACGGTTGTTGGCTTCAAGTCCTTCAGTAGTTGTTCTGATAAGTGGGTTTGGTGAAGTACCGATTGACATGATTACAGTATCAACAGCCAGATCATAATTTGAATTCTCTATAACAACAGGTGAACGTCTGCCACTCTGGTCAGGTTCGCCAAGTTCCATCTTAACACATTCCATTGAGCAGACACGACCGTTTTCGTCAGCGTTTATTCTTACAGGATTGTTTAATGTAAGGAACTGTACGCCTTCTTCCTTGGCATGTTCAACCTCTTCCTTACGTGCAGGCATTTCTGCTTCTGAACGCCTGTATACAATATAAACATTTTCAGCACCCATTCTCAAAGCACTTCTTGCAGCATCCATGGCAACGTTACCACCACCTACAACAGCAACAGACTTTGACTTGATAACAGGTGTTGCATAGTCATCAAGATAGCCTTTCATAAGGTTGATTCTTGTAAGGTACTCGTTTGCAGAGCATACACCGATAAGTGATTCGCCCTCAATACCCATAAATCTTGGAAGTCCTGCTCCCGAACCGATGAATACAGCCTCATAGCCCATATCCATAATTTCGTCAACAGAAAGTACTTTACCGATAACCATATCCTGCATGATTTCAACGCCTAAATCACGAAGTTTCTGAATTTCCTTCTGCACAATAGCCTTAGGAAGTCTGAATTCAGGAATACCATACATAAGTACACCACCTGCTGTATGGAAAGCTTCAAAAATTGTTACGCTGTAACCAAGTTTTGCAAGGTCACCTGCACATGTAAGTCCTGCCGGACCTGCACCAACTACTGCAACCTTGTGGCCGTTAGGCTCAGGTTTTACAGTAGAAACAGTACCTTTTTTTATCATGTAGTCTGCAACAAATCTTTCAAGTCTGCCGATTGCAACAGGCTCACCCTTGATGCCTCTCACACACTTGCCCTCACATTGTCTTTCCTGTGGACAGACACGACCACATACAGCCGGAAGTGAATTTGTTGAAGTGATTATTTCGTATGCCTTTTCAAAATTACCCTCAGCAACCTCAGCGATAAATTCAGGGATTCTTACATTTACAGGGCAACCTGAAACGCATGGCTTGTTTTTACAGTTAAGGCAGCGTTTCGCTTCCTCAATTGCCATTTCCTCTGTATATCCCAAAGTAACTTCGTCAAAGTTTCTTGCTCTGACCTTAGGGTCCTGCTCAGGCATTTTTACCTTTTCAGGTGTCATATTTGCCATTTTGTGTCATTCCTCTTAAATTATTCTATACTGCCAAGCATACGGCAGTTGTGTTCATACTCTCTGTAAGTTGAGTTTCTCTTCATAAGCTCATCAAAGTCAACCTCATGTCCGTCAAAGTCAGGACCGTCAACACAGGCGTACTTAATCTGTCCGCCAACTGTAACACGACAGCCACCACACATTCCTGTACCGTCAATCATAATCGGGTTGAGTGATACAATAGTCTTTATGCCGTAAGGCTTTGTGACTTCACAGACAAACTTCATCATAGGTACAGGGCCGATTGCGATAACAGCATCATAATCTGCACCATTTTCAATTCTTTCCTTTAAAGCGTCTGTTACAAATCCTTTTGTGCCGTAGCTTCCGTCATCTGTACAGATGATAAGATTATCGCACTGTTTTTTGAATTCATCTTCAAGAATAACGATATCCTTGCTTCTGAAGCCTGCGATTACGTCAACGCTTACACCTTCGGCAGAAAGCTGTTTTGCCTGAGGGTATGCAATTGCACAACCTACACCACCGCCAATTACACAGACTTTCCTTGCGTTTTTTGGGATTTCGGTAGGCATACCCAGTGGTCCAGCAACATCCAAGATAAAATCGCCCTCAGAAAGCTCTGATAACTGCTGAGTAGTTCTGCCGACAATCTGGAAAATAATTGTGATTGTTCCCTTTTCTCTGTCATAGTCGGCAATTGTCAGCGGAACACGTTCACCCTTTTCATCAATTCTGAAAATTATAAACTGTCCTGCCATTGCTTTTTTTGCAATAAAAGGTGCTTCAATTTCCAGTAATGTTACAGAAGGATTTAAAACTCGTTTCTGCACAATTTTAAACATATTTTCTCTCCTAAATATAAATTGCTAAATTACATTATAACACAAAACAAAGCCTTTTGCAACTTATTTTTTGAAAAATGCTGTACATTTCTGAAATTTATGTTATAATAGAATAGATACAATTTAAGAAATGGAGAAAGAATATGAGAATAAGATGCAAACCATGGGCAAAGCCTGAGCTTGAAGCGTGCGAATTCTGCGTTAATCAGCCTGATGAACTGAAAGGGAAGTGGAGTGAGCAGTTTAAAAATAAGGCTCCGATCTATCTTGAGCTTGGCTGTGGAAAGGGTGGCTTTATTTCACAGGCTGCACCCGATAACCGTTCAGTAAACTTTATTGCAGTTGATATCAAAAACGAAATGCTTGTTCTTGCCAAAAGAAAGCTTGAGGAAGCTTACAGGGAAAGAAATATTCCTATGGACAACGTAAAGATTTTCATTAAGAATATCGAACAGATTGACAATGTCTTTGATGAAAATGATCCGATTGAAAGAATTTACATAAACTTCTGCAATCCATGGCCAAAGGGTAAGCACAAGAAAAGACGTCTTACACATTTCCGTCAGCTTGAAAAGTACAAGACATTCTTAAAGGGTGAAATTCATTTCAAAACAGATGATGACGAGCTTTTTGAAGAATCATTTGAATACTTTGAACAGGCAGGCTTTGAAATAAAGTATAAAACCTTTGACCTGCATAATTGTGATTATGACGGTGTAAACTATGTTACAGAACATGAAAAAATGTTTACAGATGAAGGCAAAAAAATAAAGTTCCTTATTGCTCAGATGAAAAATTGAGAAAAAATTATCAAAAACACTGGACAAATGATTTTTTTTATGATATAATAAAATGCAGTAAAAACCTTTAAGTTGATCCCGTGAGATTGACAAGGTGTGATTTTAATATTATTGTAGCCTAATTACGCTATAACTGTAAACTTTCACGCTTATCTGTCTACGGGACAGGTAAGCGTTTTTTATTGCCTAAAACCGCTGTTATGGGGTGATGAATTGAAAAGAAAAGCCGTCATTATGGACGAAAGCAATATGAAAAGAGCTATTGCAAGAATTACCTATGAAATTCTTGAACGCAATAAGGGTACTCAGAACCTTTGCGTTATCGGGATTTTTTCAAGGGGTGTTGCACTGGCACAAAGAATTGCGGATAAAATCTCTGAGCTGGAAAATGAAACAATTCCATGCGGGGCACTTGATATTACAGCATTCCGTGACGACAGAAAGCCTGTGAGTAATGCTGACAGAACAAAGATTGACTTTGATGTAAACAATAAAAATATTGTAATTGTTGATGATGTGTTCTATACGGGACGAAGTGCAAGGGCAGCAATTGATGCTATTATGGAACGTGGCAGACCGCAGTCAGTTCAGCTTGCAGTTCTGGTTGACAGAGGACACAGAGAGTTTCCGATACGACCTGATTATGTCGGTAAAAATCTGCCTACTTCAAGAGAAGAAAGCGTTAAAGTTTCGGTTACCGAAACGGACTGTTCTGACAGTGTGGCAATATATTCAGCGCAGGAGGATTAAAAAATGAGTTCACTGCTTCTTAAAAATATCCGTGCCGTTGATAAGGGCATGGATAAAATCTGTGATATTTATATTGCAGACGGAATTATAAAAAGTATTGCAGGAAATATAGTATGTGAATGTGACAGGGAAATTGACTGTACGGGGCTTGTGGCTATGCCGTCGCTTTTTGATATGCATGTACATTTCAGGGATCCGGGACTCACATACAAGGAAGATATTATAACAGGCTGTGATGCGGCTCTTGCCGGTGGATTTACAGGTGTTGCCTGTATGCCTAACACAAAGCCTGAAACAGATACTGCAGATACAGTACAGTATATTATCACAAAGGCAAAAAATACAGGTGTTAAGGTTTATCCTGTTGCGTGTATTACAAAGGGGCTTGAAGGCAAGGAACTTTGCGAGTACAAGTGGCTCAAGGCTGCCGGAGCAATTGCTGTTTCAGATGACGGCAGACCTGTTGAAAGTCAGACAATGCTCAGAAACGGTATGATTGCCGCAACTGATGCAGGGCTTCCTGTGATTTCACATTGTGAGGATCTGAAAATTATTGATGGCGGTATTATTAATAAGGGGAAGATTTCCGAACG
Source organism: Oscillospiraceae bacterium (assembly GCA_045634285.1). Classification (GTDB taxonomy): domain Bacteria; phylum Bacillota; class Clostridia; order Oscillospirales; family Ruminococcaceae; genus Porcipelethomonas. Next base: position 23,664 of record JAZQZW010000097.1, on the reverse strand, counting down.
ACTTGGTGTTAAGGGAATGGACAGAGCCTCAGAAGATACAATAACCGCAAGAGAAATTTTAACAGCAGAAACTTCAGGCTGTGCAATTCATATAGCTCATGTAAGCACGGTGGGAAGTGTTGATATTATAAGAAATGCAAAAAAGCAGGGCATTAAGGTTACATGTGAAACATGTCCTCATTATTTTATGATGACAGACGAAAAGCTTCTTACAAAGGACGCTGATTACAGAATGAACCCGCCTCTTCGTGAGGAGGAGGACAGACTGGCAATTATTGAGGGTATCCTTGACGGTACTATTGATTGCATTGTAACCGACCATGCTCCTCACTCAAAGGAAGAAAAAGCTGATTTCTTTAAAGCACCTAACGGAATTGTAGGACTTGAAACTTCACTTGCCGCAACTCTTACAGGTCTTTATCATAACGGGAAAATAACTCTTGAAAAGCTCATAGATTTAATGTCTGTAAGACCAAGAGAAATTCTTGGACTTCCTATAGAAAAAATAGAGGTCGGACAGGCAGCAAACATTGTGATTGCCGATCTTGAAAAAGAATGGACCGTTGACCCAGAAAAGTTCAGATCAAAGGGCAGAAATACAGCCTTTAAGGGCATGAATCTTAAAGGTAAGCCGGTTGGCACAATTTCTGAAGGAAAACTTATGTTTTTTGAAAAATAAATTTATATAAAGGAGTTTTGTACCATGTCATTTGACAGACTTATTGCGAAGATTATTGAAACAAAGAATCCTACTGTTGTAGGACTTGACCCGAAGCTTGACTATGTTCCTGAATATATCAAGCAGGAATGCTTTGAAAAGGACGGACAGACTTTAAAGGCTGCCGCAAATGCAATTTTCACTTTCAACAAGATGATTATTGATGAAATTTATGATATTGTTCCTGCAATCAAGCCACAGGCTGCCTACTATGAAATGTATGGTTTCTATGGCGTTGAAGCACTGGTTAAGACAATAGCTTATGCTAAGGAAAAGGGAATGTTTGTTATTACAGACGGTAAGAGAAATGATATCGGTGCTACTATGGAAGCGTACACTACTGCTCATCTCGGTACAGTTATGGTAGGGGATACAGAATGTGAACCTTTTGGTGCAGACGCTCTTACAGTAAACGGTTACCTCGGTACAGACGGTATTGCTCCTCTTATGAAGGTTTGCGGCGAAAAGGACAAGGGTATCTTTGTCCTTGTAAAGACTTCAAACAAGTCAAGCGGTGAACTTCAGGACAAGCTTATCGGTGAAACTCCTGTTTACGCAGTTATGGGTGATATGTGTGAAAACTGGGGCAGTGAACAGATTGGTGAATATGGTTATTCATCAGTTGGTGCTGTTGTTGGTGCAACATATCCTGACCAGCTTACAGAACTCAGAAAAAGACTTCCACATACAATGTTCCTCGTGCCTGGTTATGGCGCACAGGGTGGTGGTGCACAGGGTATCGCAGGTGCATTTGACGAAAAGGGTCTTGGCGCAATAGTTAACTCATCAAGAGCTATTATGTGTGCATACAAGAATGAGGAAAACTGTCCTGAGCAGGATTTTGCAAAGGCAGCAAGAAGAGAAGCTGTCAGAATGAAAGAAGATATTACAGCTTATATTAATCTTAAATAAGCATTGTTATTGAAAATCAGTTAAATAATAGTAGTTATTCTAAATATATAACCATGTCGCAGATGTCCCCCGCCTCTTAGGCGGCGGGTTCCATTCAGACTTTCAGTAGGAGAATAAATCTCCCACTGAAACCCTGAGGAGCAAAACTCCCTGCGACGGTTGCAATTGTCGCAACGTGATTAAGCGAGCTTATCACGTTTTGCTCCGATTTTAATTTTGCGAAGTTTATTTTGATTTACAAGTAAACTGAATCGCAATATAAAAGTTCTTTGCTTCTTTCTTGAATATCAATCTTTTTTAATTTGCTTTTGCAAATTATAGCGAAGCGTAAAAGATTGAATGCCTTTAGGTAAGAAAGAAGAGAAAAATAACAGTATTTTTGAAAGGAATGATTGGATGTCAATATTTAATCAGAGTCAGAAAGCATATCTGCTTCTGGCGGACGGAACTGTTTTTGAGGGCCGCAGCTTTGGTGCTGAGGGTACTTCATTCGGTGAGGTTGTGTTTACAACTTCAGTAATCGGATATCAGGAAACTATTACCGATCCTACTAATTTCGGTAAAATTGTTGCACAGACATTTCCGCTTATCGGAAACTATGGTGTAAACGATGAAGACTACGAATCTGAAAATGCACAGGTAAGCGGATATATTGCAAGGGAATGGTGCAACACTCCGTCAAACTTCAAATGCAAGGGTAATATAAATGACTTCTTAAAGGAAAAGAATGTTATTGGTATTCATTCAATCGATACACGTTGTCTTACAAGAATTATCAGAGACAAGGGTGTTATGAATGCTGTTATTACAACAGAAAATGTATATGACAAAAAGGATGAGTTCTTAAAGCAGATTGCTGACTACAAGCCTGCGAATGCAGTAAAGTCAGTTACATGCAAGGAAAACAAGGTTTACTCATGTGACAATCAGAAATTTAAGGTTGCTATGGTTGACTTTGGCTGCAAAAACAGTCTTATAAAGGAATTTACAGGCTGTGGCTGCGAAGTTACTCTGGTTCCGGCAACTGTTACAGCTGATGAAATCAAGGCACTTGGCGTAAATGGTATCGTTTTCTCAAACGGTGCGGGAAATCCTGAAGAAAATGCTGATATTATCGAAAATGCAAAGGAAATTGCAAAGCTTGGTATTCCGATGCTTGGCGTATGCTTAGGTCATCAGATTCTTGCAGTTTCACAGGGGGCAAAATCAGAAAAGATGAAGTATGGTCACAGAGGTTCAAATCAGCCTGTTGTTGATCTGGAGCTTGGTAAGACTTTTGTTACAACACAGAATCACGGTTATGTACTTTTAACAGACAGCATTACTTCTGAAATCGGCGAAATTACTCATATCAACGCAAATGACAAGTCATGTGCAGGTATTAAATACAACGGCATTAATGCTATTTCTGTTCAGTTCTATCCGGTGTCACAGGACGGTACACAGGATACAGGTTATATAACAAATAAATTTATTGAAATGATGGAAAAGGAGATGCACTGATATGCCGTTAAGACAGGATATAAAGAAGGTACTCGTAATTGGTTCAGGTCCGATTGTTATCGGTCAGGCTGCTGAATTTGACTATGCCGGAACACAGGCATGCCGAGCACTCAAGCAGGAAGGTCTTGAGGTTGTTCTTATCAACTCAAACCCTGCTACAATCATGACAGACAAGGCTATGGCAGATAAGATTTATATTGAACCATTGACACTTGACGTAGTAAAGAGAATTATCAAGATTGAAAAGCCTGACAGCGTTCTGTCAACTCTTGGCGGACAGACAGGTCTTACACTTTCAATGCAGCTTGCAAAGGAAGGCTTCCTTGAAGAAAACAATGTTAAGCTTTTAGGTGCTAATCCTGAAACAATTCACAAGGCTGAAGACAGACAGGCGTTTAAGGATACAATGGAAAAGATCAATCAGCCATGTATCCCTTCAAAGGTTGTTGAAACTATTGAAGACGCAGTTGACTTTACTCAGCAAATCGGTTACCCTGTAATCGTACGTCCTGCATTCACACTTGGTGGTACAGGTGGTGGTATTGCCTATGATGAAGAACAGCTTCGTGATATTGCCAAGAATGGTTTAAGACTTTCTCCTATTACACAGGTTCTTATCGAAAAGTGTATCAGTGGCTGGAAGGAAATTGAATTTGAAGTTATCCGTGACAGCAAGGATAATACTATAACAGTATGTTCTATGGAAAATGTTGACCCTGTTGGTGTACACACAGGTGACAGTATTGTAGTTGCTCCTGCTGTAACACTTTCACCACAGGAATTTACAATGCTCAGAACAGCAGCAGTAAATATCGTTTCAGAGCTTCAGGTAGAGGGTGGCTGTAACTGTCAGTTTGCGCTTCATCCTGAAACACTCGATTACGCTGTAATCGAAGTAAACCCACGTGTTTCACGTTCTTCAGCTCTTGCGTCAAAGGCAACAGGTTATCCAATTGCCAAGGTTGCTACAAAGATTGCTATTGGTTATACACTTGATGAAATTGTAAATCAGGTTACAGGCAACACTTATGCTTGTTTCGAACCTACAATTGACTATCTCGTTGTTAAGTTCCCTAAGTGGGCATTTGACAAGTTTGTATATGCAAAGAGAACTCTCGGCACACAGATGAAGGCTACAGGTGAAGTAATGTCAATCGGTACAAGCTTTGAACAGGCTATCATGAAGGCTGTACGTTCAATTGAGCTTGGCATTGATACAATGAACATGAAGAAGTTTGAAAAGTTCTCAACAAAGCAGCTTCTTGAAAGAATTGCCAATGCCGATGACGAAAGAATGTTCCAGGTTTACGAGCTTTTAAAGCGTGATGTTTCTATTGATAAAATTCACGAAATCACTCTTATAGATGAATGGTTCCTTGAAAAGTTCATGAACCTTGTTGAACTTGAAAGATGGCTTGCTGACGGTACACTCAATGAAGAAAAGTACCTCACAGCAAAGAAGTCCGGTTATCTTGATAGCACTATTGAGCGTATCTCAGGACAGAAATGCCCTATGAAGAAAAAGGCTGTTTACAAGATGGTTGATACTTGTGCAGGTGAGTTCAAGGCTCAGACACCTTACTTCTACTCAACATTTGATGAAGAAAATGAAGCTGCTGAATTTATTGAAGCTAAGAACAGCGACAAGAAGAAGATTATCGTATTCGGTTCAGGTCCTATCAGAATCGGTCAGGGTATCGAATTTGACTACTGTTCAGTACACTGTGTATGGGCACTCAAGGAAGAGGGCTATGAAGCAGTAATCGCAAACAACAACCCTGAAACAGTTTCAACTGACTTTGATACAGGTGACAGACTTTACTTTGACCCACTTACAAGAGAAGACGTTGAGTCAATCATCGAAACTGAAAAGCCTTACGGTGTAGTTGTTCAGTTCGGTGGTCAGACAGCTATCAAGCTTACACGTCATCTTGCTGATATGGGTGTAAATATTCTCGGTACTTCTGCTGACAGCATTGACGCTGCTGAAGACAGAGAAAGATTTGATGAACTTCTTGAAAAGTGTGGTATTCCAAGACCTAACGGTTATACAGTAATGACAACAGGTGAAGCTGTTGAAGTAGCTGAAAAGCTTGGTTATCCTGTACTTCTCCGTCCTTCATACGTTCTTGGTGGTCAGAATATGATTATTGCTCACAACCGTAAGGACGTTGAGGAATATATGCACATTATCACACGTACAATGATAGAGAACCCTGTTCTCATCGATAAGTACATGATGGGTAAGGAAGTTGAAGTTGACGCTATCTGTGACGGTGAAGATTTCCTCATTCCTGGTATCATGGAACATATTGAAAGAGCCGGTGTTCACTCAGGTGACTCTATTTCAGTATATCCTGCACAGACACTTTCTGAAAAGATTGTAAACACAATCATTGACTATACAAAGAAGCTTGCTTTTGAACTTAAAGTTCTAGGTCTCGTAAACATTCAGTATGTTGTTTATGATGATGAAGTTTATGTAATCGAAGTAAATCCACGTTCTTCAAGAACAGTTCCTTATATCAGTAAGGTAACAGGTATCCCAATGGTTGATATCGCTACAAAGATTATGCTTGGCTCAACACTTAAGGAACAGGGCTATGAAGGCGGTCTTTACAAGAAGAGTGAATATGTTGCAGTTAAGGTGCCTGTATTCTCATTTGAAAAGCTTCAGGACGTTGATACAATGCTGGGCCCTGAAATGAAGTCAACAGGTGAATGCTTAGGTATTGCCAAAAACTTTGAAGACGCACTTCTCAAGGGACTTGTTGCTGCAGGTTATGACCTCAAGAAGGAAGGCGGCGTTCTGATTTCAGTAAGAGATCAGGATAAGCAGGAAGTTATCTCTATTGCTGACAAGTTTGCTTCAATGGGATTTGATATCTATGGTACAAGCGGTACAGCAAGTACACTCAACAAGAATATGATTGCTACAAACCTTGTAAACAAGATTTCTGAAGAAGCTGAACCAAACGTTCTTTCACTTCTTGAAAGCGGTAAGATTCATTATGTAATTTCAACATCAGAAAAGGGACGTTTACCTGAAAGAGATTCCGTTAAGATGCGTCGTAAGTCTGTTGAACGTTCAATCTGCAGCCTTACTGCAATTGATACAGCCAAGTCACTTGCAAATGTTCTTAAAACAAACAGAACAATTGATGATGTTGATATGGTGGATATTACAAAAATCTAACTGTATGATTTTAAGAAACAATAATTTGACAATTCAGATAATAGGGCGGAATTTAATTCCGCCCTGTATTGTATAAATTTTATATGTAAATTTATTATTATCACTTCGAGCCTTTAAAAGCAAATTTAAGTCAATGATAAGCGTAACTTAAAGTTTTTGCTTCTTTTTTGATTTAATATGTGTTTACAATTATTATCACTTTGAGCCTTTAAAAGCAAATTCAAGTCAATGATAAGCGTAACTTAAAGTTTTTTTGCTTCTTTTTTTTCAAAAAAAGAAGGGAAGAAAAAGAAGTTAAAAAGGAGAATATATGTTTATTTCAAAAGGTAAAACAGCATTTTCAAGCTTTATAGGATTGGTGCTATGTCTGATTGGAGGAAGTACGGCGGCATTCTGGTTTCTTGGGGATATTCTTTCGCTTACGGGTGAGATAGAGGCAACCAATTCAAGAATCGGGGACGCTTTGATGTCACTTGCAATTGCTCTTATCGGGGTATTGATTACATACTTTGGGGTAAGTAAAATCAAGCTTGTAAATAAGACGAAAATGCTTGACAATATCTTTCGTGGGGATTTTGACGGCGAAATTACTGTAAGTAAAACAGCTGTTCTTATGGGAATGTCCGATGCTGATTTTATAAAGCTTTTTAAAAAGCTTATAGCAAAGGGGTATCTTGTAAATGCAAGTCTTAACAATGAAAACGGAAATTTCCGTATAGTTTTAAATGGTGGTAAAACTCAGAATGTTGAATATGTTGTTGTTAAATGCGATGGCTGTGGAGGAAGTGATTCCGTACGCAAAGGCTTTGTAGGAAAATGTACATTCTGTGGAAATGACATCAAGGGGTGATTTGGTTGTCAAAGCGATTGATATACTACCTTTTGTGTGGTGTTCTGATTTTGGTAATAGGTGTGTGTGGCGCTTATCTCTATAAAAACAGAAATGCCGAAACTGTTATTCCTGAAAATGAAATAAGCTTTTCTAAAACAGTGACTTTTTATCAGAAGGATAAACGCTGGGCAGATGATAAGCTTGGTAACTCAAAGTATACAATGAGTAATTCGGGCTGCCTTGTAACCTGTATTACCTCAATGATTTTAATGCAGGATATACCTGTTCCCGAACTATCGGAAATTACTCCTAAAACTCTTAATGAGTATTTCAGCAAAAACAATGTTTATGACTCTGAGGGCAACCTTGACTGGATAAAAGCAGGAGAGGTGCTTGATGTTGAATTTATCGGCTGTGATTCATCGGAATTTAAAGGCAATGGAATGGAAAGGCTTTTGAATGAGAAAAAATATCCAATAGTCTGCGTGAAAACGGAAAACGGAAATTATCATTTTGTACTTGTTGTAGGCAGTGATGAGGATAACTTTCTCTGTATGGACCCGATGAATGAAGACGGAAACGTTACTTCAATGTCAAAATTTGATGATAAGATTTATTCGGTGAGGTATAGTGAATCCATCGAATAAACATTAGTGTACTTTTTTGCTTGTACAAGGAAATACATGTCATTTGCAATTTTGCATTATAAATTAAATTATTACTTCGTGACTTTAAAAACAAATTCAAGTTAATGAAAAGCGATATGAAAGTTTTTTGCTTCTTTTTTTCAAAAAAGAAGAGAGAGAAGATGAAAGGATGAAAAATTATGAAGTACACACAGGGACAATATATAGTTGTCGAAAAGAAAGCACTTGCAAAGGATATTTTCAGCATGAAAATCCTTTGCCCTGAGGTTGCACAGGTAGCCGCACCGGGACAGTTTGTTCATATTCTTCCACAGGGAAGTACACTCAGACGTCCTATTTCAATCTGTGAAATCGACAAGGAAAATGGAACACTCAGAATTGTATTTATCGTAAAGGGTGAGGGTACAAAGAAGATTTCCGAAATTAATGAGGGAACTCTCGTTGATATGCTTGCACCTTTAGGACATGGCTTTACTGTTGATGACAGCTACAAAAAGGTAGTGCTTGTAGGCGGTGGTATCGGTACTCCTCCAATGCTTCCTCTTGCTCAGATTTATGGTGATAAGGCAACTGTAATTTCAGGCTTCAGAAGTGCTGATGCTGTGATTTTACAGGAGGATTTCAAAAACACAGGTGCTGAAACTGTTCTCTGCACAGATGATGGTACAACAGGTATCAAGGGTTTTGTAACACAGCCTCTTGAAGAAATTCTTGCAAAGGGTGGCGTTGACGCTGTTATGACATGCGGCCCTACACCAATGCTTAAAAATATTGCGGCAGTTTGCGAAAAGTACAACGTTTACTGTGAAGTTTCACTTGAAGAAAGAATGGGCTGTGGAATAGGTGCATGTCTTGTATGTGCATGTAAAACAATGAAGGACGGACAGGAACATCATGCTCATGTCTGCAAGAACGGTCCTGTATTCAATTCTAAGGAGGTAATCTGGTAATGGCTGATTTATCTGTAAAAATTGCAGGGGTTGAATTTAAAAACCCTGTTATTCCTGCATCGGGTGTTTTTGGCTACGGCAGAGAATATGAAGAACTTTTTCCACTTTCAAAGCTCGGCGGTATCGCAACAAAGGGTACTACCATCACTAAAAGAAACGGTAATCTTGCCCCAAGAATTGCAGAAACTCCATCAGGTATGCTTAATTCCGTAGGTCTTCAGAATCCGGGCATTGACGCATTTATCGAAACAGAGCTTCCGAACCTTATGACAAAGGATACAGTTATCCTTGCAAATATTGCAGGTTCTACTGCCGAAGAATGTATTGCAATTGCTGAAAAGCTTGACAAGACAGATGTACACATGATTGAACTTAATATTTCATGTCCTAACGTTAAACAGGGTGGTATGGCATTCGGTGCTACATGTGAAGGTGCGGCAGGTATTACAAAGCTTGTAAGACAGGCTACAAAGAAGCCTCTCGTTGTAAAGCTTTCACCTAACGTTACAAGCATTACAGATATTGCAAAGGCTGTTGAAGCTGAGGGTGCAGATGCCCTTTCGCTTATCAATACAGTTCTTGGTATGAGAATTGATATAAACTCACGCAGACCTATCCTTAAAAACAATATGGGTGGTATGTCAGGTCCTGCTGTATTCCCGATTGCCGTACGTATGGTATGGCAGACAGCTAATGCCGTAAACATTCCGATTATCGGTATGGGTGGCGTTGCAACAGGTGAGGACGCAGTTGAAATGATGATGGCAGGTGCTTCTGCTGTACAGATTGGTGCGGCAATTTTCACAGACCCTTATGTTCCGATTAAAACAATTGAAGGTATCAACAATTTCCTTGATAAGAATAATATTGCATCAGTTAAGGATATTATCGGTACTGTACAGCCTTGGTAAGGAGTAGTTTATGAAAATAATTGCTGTTGACTTCGGTGATTCACGAACAGGTCTTGCAATGTGCGACAAAACAGAGATGTTGGCTTCTCCTCTTTGCGTTGTACCTGAAAAGGATTTTGATGAGTGTGTTAAGAAAACTGCTGAAATAATCCTTGAAAACAAGGCAGATATTGCTGTTGTGGGTTATCCGAAAAATATGAACAATACGGTAGGGGAGAGATGTGAAAAGTGTACTCTCTTTGCTGAAAAGATAAAGGAAATTACAGGTGTTCCCGTAGAGCTTTGGGACGAAAGATGTACAACCGTTTCGGCTCACAATTACCTCAATACCACAAATACAAGAGGTAAAAAAAGAAAGGCTGTTGTTGACGCTGTTGCTGCAACAATTATACTTGAAAGCTATATGGGCTTCAGAAAAAACAGTGGGAAAACTCCAAAGGATTTATGATTAGTAAAATGTTAAAGTAACTTTACGTGGAGTTTGGTATATTTTACATGTAGATTAACCGCGATATAAAAGTTTTTTGCTTACTTTTTTTAAAAAAGTAAGACGAAAGGAGTTTGAATGGAATTTTTTGAAATTTTAAAAGCGATTATACTCGGTATCGTTGAGGGTATAACTGAATGGCTGCCTGTAAGCAGTACGGGACACATGATTCTTGTTGATGAATTTCTGAAAATGAAAGTCAGCGATGAATTCAAGGAAATGTTTGAAGTTGTAATTCAGCTTGGTGCGATTATGGCTGTTGTAATCATCTTCTGGAAAAAGCTGTGGCCTTTTGGAAAGAAGAACAACAGCAGTCCTCTGAAAAAAGATGGCTTTGGTGCATACATCAAAACAGATATTTTTCAGATGTGGTTCAAGGTGTTGATTGCATGTGTTCCTGCGGCAGTTGTGGGACTTATGTTTGATGACTGGCTTAATGAACATTTATACAATGCCTGGGTTGTTGCTATTGCACTCATTCTGTTTGGTATTGCTTTTATCATCATCGAAAAGTGGAACAAGAATAGAACACCTAAGGTCAACTCTATCGCAGAGCTGACATATAACGCTTCTCTTGTAATCGGTGTGTTCCAGCTTATTGCGGCAATTTTCCCTGGAACTTCACGCTCAGGTGCAACAATTGTAGGAGCGCTTCTTATCGGTATTTCACGTACTGTTGCGGCTGAATTTACATTCTACCTTGCTGTGCCTGTAATGTTCGGCGCAAGTCTTTTAAAGCTTGTGAAGTTCGGTACGGATTTCAGCATAAACGAAGTTGTAATACTTGCTACCGGTCTTGTAACAGCTTTTGTAGTTTCAATTTTTGTTATCAAGTTCCTTATGGACTATATCAAAAAACATGACTTTACAGTATTCGGCTGGTACAGAATAGTACTTGGTGTATTGGTACTTGGTTATTTTATGATTGCATAAACAACAAAACTCCGCTTTTAAGCGGAGTTTTTATTCTCTTATGACATCATTGATGAAAAGCAGCTTACAGCATTTGAAAACGCTTTAACAGCTTTGGCTGTATTTCTTTTAAGTGATTTCTTTTTTCTGTCAGGAGAACGTGAGATAATATAGCAGGCTGTTCCTGCCATAATTCCGACTGCTGCACCTTTTATCATTGATTTGTATTCCATTTTTATCAGCTCCATTTTAATTTTATAATTCTATTATTAGCAGGAATAATTTAAAAAACCTTTGAAAATTCTGACAGTAACTGTCAGTTTGTTAAAAAAAAGAAGAAATTTTTTATATTTTTTGAAAAATAATATAATATTAACTTTACAAATTAAAACATTTGCGTTATAATATGAATGTTAATATTTTTATGGGATAAGGAGATAATTATGCTGAAAATTGAAAAGCTTACAAAGCAATACGGCGAAAAAAAGGCTGTTGACAATCTCACATTACAGATTGACAAGGGCGAAATTTATGGCTTTATCGGCCACAACGGAGCAGGCAAGACTACAACAATTAAATCCTGTTGTGGTATTTTGGATTTTGATGAGGGTGAAATTTATATTGACGGTGTGTCAATAAAGAAAAGCCCTATTGAATGCAAGAAAATGATTGCATACATTCCCGATAATCCTGACTTGTACGAATATATGTCAGGGATTCAGTATCTCAATTTTGTGGCGGATATTTTTGGAGTAAGTGCTTCTGACAGGGAAGAACTTATTTACAAATATTCTGATACTTTTGAAATTATGGGAAATCTTTCACAGCTTATAAGCGAATATTCACATGGTATGAAGCAGAAGCTTGCTGTTATTTCTGCACTTATTCATAGCCCGAAGCTTATTATTATGGATGAACCTTTTGTAGGCCTTGACCCGAAGGCTGCATTTTCTCTCAAGGAAATTATGAGAGAAATATGCGATAACGGCGGTGCAATTTTCTTTTCTACTCATGTTCTTGAGGTTGCTGAAAAGCTTTGTGATAAAATCGCCATTATAAAAGGCGGAAAGCTTATCAAGTGTGGTAAAACTGAAGATGTTACAGGTGATGCTTCACTTGAAGATGTATTTCTGGAACTGGAGGGATAATTATGCTCAAGGCTTTAATGAAAAAGCAGCTGCTTGAAATGTCATCATTCCTGTTTCAGAATAAAAAAGACGGAAAAAGACGCAGTAAAGGTTCAATAATTTTATACATCCTCCTTTTTGTGTACTGCTTTGGTATGTTCGGAAGTTTGTTTTATACATTTGCCGACACTCTCTGTAATGTATATTTTGATATGGGATACGGTTGGCTTTATTTTACACTTTTCGGAATGCTTGCAACAGGTATAGGTGTTTTTCTTAGTATATTTTCAATTTACTCGACAATCTATCAGGCAAAGGACAATGAATTTTTGCTGTCACTGCCTGCAAAGCCGTCGCAGATAATACTTGCAAAGCTGCTGGGCTGTTATATTACAACATTCATTTTTGAAATGCTGGTAATATTTCCGGCATATATAGTATTTTTCATGAACAGGAGCTGGAATGTACTTAACATAGTTTTCGGTGTTGCAGGATTATTTATAATGCCGTTTTTCGCACTGACAATTGCCTGTATACTGGGTCTTCTGATTGCGTTTATTGCGTCAAAGCTTCCGAAAAATGTAAGAACAGCTGTAACACTTCTGTTGTCAATTGCTTTCTTCGGGGCATATTTTTATGCAATATCAGGTACTGACAGTTTTATGAATATGTTTGCAGAAAATCCTGACAGTATTGCAGGTATTGCAAATGTTATGTATCCGCTCTATATGTTTGGTAAGGGCATAACAGGTGAAATTTCTTCTTACCTTATTTTTGCAGGCCTTGCATTTTTGCTTTTTGCACTTGTTCATTTTGTGCTTTCAAAGACATTTATCAAAATGGCAACTGCAAACAAGGGCTCAAAGGTCAAGAAGTTTACGAAAAAAACACTTTCTTCATCTTCAGCAGAAAAATCACTTTTAAAAAGAGAGTTTGTTCACTTAAAAAGCAGTGCCATGTATATGCTCAACTGCTGCATGGGTACACTTATGACCCTTGTGGCAACAGTTGCTTTGATTATCGGACAAAGTTCTGTTCAGGAATTTATCGGAATGCTTAATCTCTCCGGTGAAATTGTTGGGCTTATAGTTTGTACAGCAATTGCTTTTATTTCGGGAATGAACGACCTGACAGCACCATCAATTTCAATTGAGGGTAAAAGCCTGTGGATTTTACAGTCACTTCCTGTATCGGCATGGAAGGTGCTTAAAGCAAAGCTTATTCTTCACATAATACCAACAGTAATTCCATCACTGATTCTTGCAACAGTGGCACAGTTTATATTCGATATGCCGATACTTGCAAGGGTTATGGCATATGTATGTGCAATTGTGTTTACTCTCTTTGAAGCAGCATTTGGGCTTATGCTCAATCTTAAAATGCCGAATCTCAACTGGACAGATGAAACTGTAGCAGTAAAACAAGGAGCAAATATTATAATCGCAATCTTTGGCGGGTGGGCAATTATTATTGCACTTGGTATAATTTATTTTCTGACATATAAATATATTTCCGCATCTTTATATCTTGTAATTGCATCAGCTCTTGTTCTGGTTTTAACAACAGCTATGCTTTACTGGATAAAGAAGAAGGGAACTGTTATTTTCAGCAGACTTTAAAAACAGTAAAGGGACGTTTAAAAACGTCCCTTTTATATTATCAGTAATTGTATTTCTTTCTGTTTGAGATAAGAAATATTACAGCCATAACAGCTGCACCAAGCTCTGCAGCAATTATTGAAAACCAGATTCCGTCAAGTTTGAAAATAATTGGCAGAATAATTACACAGCCTGTCTGAAAAATCATTGTTCGTGAAAATGATATAACCGCTGAAACAAATCCGTTGTTAAGTGAGGTGAAAAATGCGGATATAAACATCGGGAAACCCATAAATAAAAACGAAAATGAAGATACAATAAATGCATGAATTGTCATGTCAAGAAGCTCTTTGTCATAACCTACAAACATAATTGCAAGCGGTTTTGAAAGTAAAAGTGCAAGAAGTGTCATTATAACCGAGCATATTCCGATTAGTTTAAAGCTTCTTGATTTGAGGTTTTTAAGCTCGGATGTATTCTGTGCTCCGTAGTTGTAGGCTATTACAGGTGAAATTCCCATAGAGTAGCCGAAGAAAATTGCTACATAAATCATGTTTACATACATAAGTGTTCCGTATGCGGCAACACCGTTTTCACCTGCAAATTTCATAAGCTGTGTATTGAAAAGTATTCCTACAATTGACATTGAAATGTTTGATACAAATTCTGATGAACCATTTGACATTGTACGCAGGAGAGGTCTTTTTTGAAAGGTTGTCCTGCCAAGCTTTAAAAGACTTTTGTTTTTTCGGACAAAGTACAGGATTGGAATAGCGCCGCCTACAATAAGACCTGAAGCGGTAGCGTAAGCTGCTCCTTCAATACCCATATCAAATACAACAATCAGTAATGCGTCAAGAATCATATTTGTAACTCCTGCGGCAATTGTTATTACAAGACCGAGAGTCGGTTTTTCTGCAAGAATGAAAAATGTCTGAAATTCATACTGGAGCATAAAGAATGGCACAAAGCTGATGATTATTCTGCCGTATTTCAGACAGTTACTGAGCATTTCACCCTCAGCACCCAGAAACTTCATAACAGGTTCTATAAAAAGCTGTCCTGATATGACAAGTATTATGCCGAGTATTATGCTTGAATATACAATCATCGAAAAATATCTGTTGGCTTTTTCATTTTGTTTTTCACCAAGTGTTTTGGCTATCAGAGCACTTCCGCCTGCACCGAACATAGAGCCGATTGCTCCCAGTATCATGATTACCGGCATTATGAAATTTACAGCGGCAAATTGGGTTTTACCTACATAGTTTGATACGAAAAAACCGTCTACAATACTGTATATTGACGTGAATATTACCATTGATATAGATGGTAAAGTAAACAAAAGTAATTTTTTATATCCGAAATGGTCGGACAGTCTGATTTTCATTTTTTTCTCCTTATGTCATAAAAAAACCGGTTATTCTACTGAATAACCGGGCTCACCCGACATCTTCTCAACATATGTACTACGGTACAATGTTCTCCGATGAACTGTTTTGTTTTGCAGACTTTATTATATCAGAAAAAAAATATGTGTCAACATGCAACTTCATTCTTTTTCGAGTTGACAAAATCTTCAAAATAGGGTATAATAAAGTTTGAGATTTTTAAGATATATTTGTTTCTTAAACTTAAAATAAAAATATAAGGAGAATTTATCATGGCAAAAAAACAGATGTCCCGTGACGGATTTGAAAAACTTCAGAAGGAATATACAAGGCTGGTTACAGTTCGCCGTGCGGAAGTTGCTCAGAAGCTTAAAGAAGCAAGAGCTTTCGGTGACCTTTCGGAAAATGCTGAATACGATGAAGCAAAAAATGAACAGGCTTTACTTGAAGCATCTATTGCGCAGCTTGAAGAAACTATTGCCAATGCAGAAGTAGTTGATGATGATGACATTTCAATTGACGAAGTTGGTATGGGTTCTATCATCAAAATCAAGAGAGATGGTACTGATGAAATCGAAACACTTCAGATTGTAGGTACAACAGAAGTTAACGTTGAAGAAGGTAAGATTTCTGATGAATCACCAATCGGTAAGGCTGCCATGAAGAAAAAGCCAGGCGACTTCTTTGTTGTAGAAGCACCTGTTGGTGAAATCAGGTTTGAGATAATCGAAATTTCAAAATAATTTAAATTTACGGAGAGAGAAAATGGCTGAAAATACAAAGAACAATACACCCGAAGAAATTTCGGAAAATATAAACGAATACAGACAGGTGCGTCTTGACAAGCTTAACGATTTAAAGGCTGCCGGAGCAAACCCTTATGAAATCACAAAGTTTGACGTATCTGCAAAAAATGCACAGGCTAAGGCTGAATATGAAAAGAAGGAAGCTGACATAAAGGCTGCTGTTGGCGAAGATGAAGAAAAGCTTGCAGCTGAGCTCGAAAAGCTTCAGGTTGAAACTGTTACTATCGCAGGTCGTATCATGAGCCGCAGAATCATGGGTAAGGCTTCATTTATGGACGTTCGTGACGGTACTGACAGAATACAGGTTTATGTAAAGCGTGATGACGTTGGTACAGAGGAATATCAGGGCTTTAAAAAGTGGGATATCGGTGATATCGTTGGTATCAGGGGCTTTGTGTTCAGAACAAAAATGGGCGAAATTTCCGTTCATGCAAAGGAAATCAAGCTCCTTTCAAAGTCACTTTTACCACTTCCTGAAAAGTGGCATGGATTAAAGGATCAGGATACACGTTACAGAAAGAGATATCTTGACCTTATCGTAAACCCTGACGTTAAGCAGACATTTATCACAAGAAGCCGTATTATGAAGGAAATCCGTGACTACATGGACAATATCGGCTACCTTGAGGTTGAAACTCCTGTACTTCTTCCTATTCAGATTGCCGCTGCTGCAAGACCTTTCACAACTCACCACAATACTCTTGATATGGATATGTTCCTCCGTATCGAAACAGAGCTTAACCTTAAAAAGCTTATTGTAGGCGGCTTTGACAGAGTTTATGAAGTGGGAAGTATTTTCCGTAACGAAGGTATGGACCCTTCACACAACCCTGAATTTACTACTATCGAAATGTACCAGTCATACACAGACTATATCGGTATGATGGACTTAATCGAAGATTTATACAGAACTCTTACAGTAAAAATCTGTGGTACTGACACAATCACATACCAGGGCGTGGAAATCAAGATGGGACAGCCTTGGGAACGTCTTACAATGAAGGAAGCCGTTGAAAAGTACGCAGGTGTACGCTATGACGACTGGGCTGATGATGCTGCTGCAAGAGCATGTGCCAAGGAAAAGGGCGTAGAGGTTGAAGAAGGCGACAATGCTACAAAGGGTCATGTACTTATCGCATTCTTTGATGAATTTGTTGAAGCAAAGCTTATTCAGCCAACTATCATTTACGATTATCCTGTTGAAAATTCACCGCTTGCAAAGAAGAAGCCTTCAGACCCTGCATTTACAGAAAGATTTGAATACTTTATCTACGCAAGAGAAATGGGTAACGCATTCTCTGAGCTTAACGATCCTATCGACCAGAGAAAGAGATTTGAAGACCAGGTTGCTGCAAGAAGAGCTCTTGGCGATATGACAGGTGAAATTGACGTGGAATTTATCGACGCTCTTGAATACGGTATGCCTCCGACAGGTGGTCTCGGTTTCGGTGTTGACAGACTTGTTATGCTCCTTACCGACTCTGCTTCTATCAGAGATGTACTCCTTTTCCCTACAATGAAGCCTATTGTTCAGCAAAACCAGTCACCAGTTGAAGAATAAGGTTTTCAGTCGTAAATTTACGACACACTTACGACAAAGATGATTTAAAAGGAACACGTTCTATATTTAATCTGAATATAACAAAACAAACCTTTCGGAATGATAACTCCGAAAGGTTTAATTTATTGTTTGAATACACCTAACGGGGAAGTTGTCACCCCGAACAATGTAACCCTCCCCTTATCAATACTCCATATATGACAAAATAGGGGTGTATAAGGCTCCCTCTTATGATTTCCTCTACTTAATACCTTACATTCTAACTCATTCTTATTTATTTTGACATTCAGTATTACCTATAACACCTCTGTTTTTATTATCGCTTTGTGTATGTTTTAAGGTATTCTGTCAAGTTTTTCACATAAATAAAACAGGAGAACTTCCGTCCTCCTGTAAAATCATATTTTATTTACCAGCAAGATATTTTGCAATTGCTGCAGCATCACGAACATTTATTTTATCATCTTCGTTAAAGTCTGCGTTTTTAGGCAATTCGTCAGCAATCCCCTGTGCAAGTCTTGAAGCAATCCATGCAGCGTCACGGACATTTACTTTTCCGTCAAGATTTGCATCACCCTTTAAAGGAGTTGTTGTGTTCGGTGAAGTAGTTGTAGTAGTAGTTGACTCATCTGTTGAAACTGTAGTTGTTGTTGTGTTTTCTTCTGTATCTGAAACAGTTGTTGTCAAATCAGGTGTTGTTACTCCTGCTGTTGTACTTTCAGAAGTACCTGTTTCTGTTGTTACAGTAGTTGAAACTGTTGTTTCTGTTGTATCAGCTGAAACTGTAGTAGTTGTTGTATTTTCTTCTGTATCTGAAACAGTTGTTGCGGTTGTGGTAGTGGTTGTTGTAACTGTTGTAGTAACTGCAGGTGTTGTGATTTCAGGTGCATTTTCGATTACATCAAATACACGATAATATTTTTCTGCATATGCCTGTGCTGTTGAGTTTTCATGTCCATAAATCACTCCTGTGTATGAGTAATTCTCAACATCCTGACCTGTAAATTTATTTGTAATAGTCCATGGGTGATCATAAATGCTACATTCAGGATTTTCAATAATTATGCTTTCAAGAGAATTACACCAATGAAATGCATTGTCACCTATACTTACTACACTTTCAGGAATTATTATATCTTTAAGACTTGCACAATTATAAAATGCGTTATCACCTATACTTGTAACACTATCTGGAATTATTATGCCTGCAAGTCTTTCACAGCCACTAAAAACAGCGTTCCCTATTGTTGTAATAGTTTCAGGTATTGTTATACCTGTAAGTCCTTTACAGCCACTAAATGC
Source organism: Oscillospiraceae bacterium (assembly GCA_045634285.1). GTDB lineage: Bacteria > Bacillota > Clostridia > Oscillospirales > Ruminococcaceae > Porcipelethomonas. The sequence goes on along the minus strand of JAZQZW010000097.1, from coordinate 4,811 downwards.
ACCATTACCTATATTTGTAACACTATCAGGAATTGTTATACTTTTAAGGGTTTTACAACCACTAAAAGCACCACCTGATACATTTGTTACGCTTTCAGGTATTATATATGATTCTTCACTCTTATTGCAAGGATATAAAACTAATCTTGTTTTTTCTTTGTTAAATAGTATTCCGTCAATACTAATAAAATAATCATTATCTTCCGATACATCTACACTTTGAAGATTCGTGCAATCAGAAAATACACTTTCTCCTATACTTGTTACACTATCTGGAATTGTTATACTTGTAAGACCGGAGCATCCAGAAAATGCACTATCTCCTATACTTGTTACACTATCAGGAATTGTTATACTTGTAAGACTTTTACAACCTTCAAACATACGATTTGATATACTCGTTATACTGTTAGGAATTGCTACATTTTCAAGACTGTGGCACCAATAAAATGTACCTTCTCCTATACTTGTAACGCCATCAGAGATTATTATACTTTCAAGAGAATAACAGCTGACAAAAGCATCATTTCCTATATTTGTAACACTTCCCGGAATAGTTATGCTTGTAAGACTTCTACAATCTTCAAATGCATTATTTCCAATACTTGTTACACTCTCAGGAATATCTATACTTGAAAATTCGCAAGCAATAAATGCACCATCTCCTATACTTGTAACACTATCAGGAATTGTTATGTCTTTAAGATTTATGCATTTCGAAAATGTAAAATTCTCTATGCTTGTTACACCATTAGGAATCACTATGCTTTCAAGAGCATAACAACAACTAAAAGCATTATTTCCAATGCTTGTTACACTATTAGGAATCACTATACTTTCAAGATCACAACAATTATTAAAAGCATTATTACCTATACTTGTAACACAATCAGGAATTGTTATTTCTGTAAGACTATCACATAAAGAAAATGCACTATCTCCTATATTTGTAACAGGTAACCCATCAATTTCCGATGGAATTTCAATTTCTGTTGCTGATTTATAGCAATCTGTTATTTCAATGTAATCATATATACCATCTTCATCAGCATCAATCTTTTCATATGTCAGATATTTGTCTGATGAGTCCCCGATTACATCAAATGTATAGTAGTATATTTCAGCATATTCCTGTGCTGTTGAATTTAAATAACCGTAAATTGTAGCCGAACCTGAAAGTGTATCTGCATATTTAGATATTTCGCATTCAGGATTTTCTATTGTTATTCTTTCAAGACTTGTACAATTTGCAAACGCATATATCCCTATACTTGTAACACTTGCAGGTATTGTTACAATTGTAAGTCCTGTACAGCCTGAAAACGCACTTTCTCCTATAGTTGTTACACTATTTGGAATTGTTATACTTTCAAGCTCTGTACAGTTAGAAAAAGCCATTGTTCCTATACTTGTTACACTTTCAGGGATTGTTATACTTTTAAGAGATTTACAATTATAAAATGCATAATTTTCTATACTTGTTAAACTTTCAGAAAGTGTTATACCTGTCAGGTTTTCACAACCGTAAAATGCACTATTCCCTATATATGTAACACTATCCGGAATTGTTATATCTGTAAGACTGCTGCAATTTTCAAATGCATTTTTTCCTATATTTGTCACACTATCAGGTATTGTTACACTTTCAAGAGATGTACAATTTTTAAATGCATCATCTCCTATACTTGTAATATACAAATCATTATATTTGCTCGGAATATTAACTTCTGTTACGGAAGATGATAAACAACCTGCTATTTTAATACAATCGTATGTGCCATCTTCATCTTCATCTACTAATTGATATAAAAGGTTAGTATCCACCGTCTCAGTTGAAACAGTCGTTGTTGTGGTAGTAGTTGTTGTAACTGCTGTAGTAACTGCAGGTGTTGTAATTTCAGGAACATTTTCAATCAAATCAAAAGTACAATTATATTTTTCTGCGTAAGCCTGTGCTGTTGAGTTTTCATAACCGTAGATTGTTGCTGTAGATGAAACTGTATATTCAGAATCATATATTTCACATTCGGCATTTTCTATTATTATGCTCGTAAGAGATTCACACAAATAAAAAACATTCATTCCTATACTCGTAACACTATCCGGAATTGTTATGGTTATAAGACCACTACATCCCGAAAATGCATTATTTCCTATACTTGTAACTCTGTCAGGAATTGTTACATTTCCTGAACAAGTTGTACCATCAATTAAAATACTATTTACAATTACTAACGGGTTTTCCGCTTGTTTTGATTCAAGCCATGGCGTACCATAAAATGCTTCAGCTTCTATACTTGTAACGCTTTCAGGAATTGTTATTTCTGTAAGACTATCACATGAATAAAATGCACCAGTTCCTATACTCGTTACACCGTCAGGGATTGTTATGCTTTCAAGAGATGAACAATTAGCAAATACGGAAAATCCTATACTTGTAACGCTTTCAGGAATTGTTATTTCTGTAAGACTATCACATGAAAAAAAAGCACCATTTCCTATATTCGTTACACTGGCAGGGATTGTTATACTCGTAAGAGTGCTACCCCAACAAAATGCATCATCTCTTATAATTTTAACAGGAATACCATCAATTTCAAACGGAATTTCAATTTCTGTTGCTTCATAATCGTAACCGATTATTTCAACATAATCGTAGTTTCCGTCTTCGTCTTCATCTACCTTAACATAGGAAAGGCTATCATATGTCAGATAATCACTAATGGTTTCAGCCTCAACGATTAAAGGCTGTACTCCCGAAAATAATTGTCCACTGCTCAGAGACAGTACCATAGCCGCCGCAACAGCTATACTTGCAATTCTTTTTGTAAACCTCATTACAAAATCCTCCTTTAATAATTTCACTTTCCCATTATATAGTTATTTACAAATTTTGTCAAGTTTTTCACATAAATAAGTAAAGCAGAATGATTAAGTTCATTCTGCTTTTTTATATAGGATAATGATAAAGATTGAGGTTTGTGCAAAAAAATACTAACAATCTTTATTAAAAATATCTTCCTGAATATGACATAAATACCAAATTTCATTTTATTAGTCTACATTATATTTTGTTTATTGTGTGTGCTTTTTGTAAAATAGAACGAATTAAATTGTAAATCTTGAACAAAATCACTGATTTGTTAAAAAAACATTGTAAAGAGCACTGGCATATGCACTCAAAAACACCTGATATGTACTTTTAATGTCATATACTTATCTTTTGTGTGTCATATATTTATCCTTTGTGTGTCATATATTTTGAATTACTTAGTTATCAAATAAACTCCTAATACATCTTCCAAAACGGCTTATAAATATATTTAACTAATAAATATTTAGTTAATATAAACAAAGAATTTACTGTTTTAGTTTTCGAAAACAGCGTATTGACTAAAAAATATAATGTGTTATAATAAAATCGTCAACAAAGATTGTTGAAATTCAAAAGAAAGGAGGAGTCCAATATGACAATTGTTGGTATGAATTTTTCTACCAATTCAAATGGAGAGCGTGTTACAACACTCCATGTAACAACTGAGTTTGACAGTTATTATTCTGACCGTGAAAATGGTAGAGGATGTGCTGGAAAAAAGGTTGAAAGCATCTATGTTGGAAACTATGACTGTAGTGAGTTAAGTCTCAATCAGGAGATTGAAGTTTACTACGATAAAGCCATAGTAACCAAAAAAGGGGCTTATCAGCCAGTAAAGTATATCGAAATTAAAGATTAATAATTTTGGGAGTAGTTCTCCAATGTCATTAACTTAATAGGTTATTCCCAAAGTAATTTTGACTGATTTCATGCTTAAGTTAATGACATCAGGGGTTCTCCATCCCTAAAAATTTCAAGGAGGTGAAAATATGGATGTATTTCGTATTTTGATTATCATTGTATTGTTAATAACAGTTGGATTACTTGTTGAAAAAGCACTTCATATGTCTTATTCATTAAAAGAAGTAGTCTATCAGTTTAAAGCTGATTTAAAAAATCTTCTTACATACTTTTTTACAGATGAGCCTGTAAGGCACACATTTGACCCACAGATGATTGCTGATATAGAGAAAGTATCTGAACCTTATATGAATAAGTCATTTGAATTTGACTCTAAACCTGGTAATATTCAGGGTGTTCCTGCGGTATTTATAAGATTTGTTCCTAAGAATAGAAGCCTCGAAGCAGATGAACTTATGGAGTTATCTAACCTTATACTTCTTAAATTCAGAAGATATCAGACTATATACAACCTTAATTGGAAAAGCTTCGTAACTTACACAACTGATAGCAATTATGTATATTTTAATTTGTTATATGCAGAATTCAAAGAGGATTTAAAGGCTTACTCTGCTCTTCATCAGAGATGTATTAAGGAAAAATCTGACATTGACTATGGTGTATTAACAGACAATGATTTAAATAAGGAGCTTGAAGATGTTAATTAAATTGGGATATAGTGAGTCTAAATGGAAGCAAGGGGTTAAGTCTGCTTATATCTGGCATACCATAAGAGGCTCTCCACATTTGTTAATATCAGGAGTCAGTGGTGGGGGCAAGTCTGTATTATCTCAGATGATTGTTAATCAACTTCTTGATGTTAAAGCAGATATTTCAATTTGTGATTTCAAAGCTGGTGGGGATTGGGATAATATTATACAAAAGTATGCTGAGTATACTGATTGTGATGAACTTCTGAATGAATTCTATGAGTCATTTACAGAAACCATCAGAAATAAGGAGTGTAAAGAAAGCTTCCTATTATTTGATGAGTTTTCAAGCTACGCTCTTTCAAAAGACAGCAAGGAGTTTAAGG
>JAZQZW010000096.1:0-5787 GCA_045634285.1 Oscillospiraceae bacterium | reverse complement strand
TGAAAAAATATTAAAGGCACATCTTGTTGACGGCGAAATGGTGAAGGGTCAGGAAATCGGTATTAAAATCGATCAGACACTCACTCAGGACGCAACAGGTACTATGGCTTATCTTGAATTTGAGGCTATGGGCGTTCCAAGAGTAAAGACAGAAAGAAGCGTAGCTTACATCGACCACAACACACTCCAGAACGGCTTTGAAAATGCAGACGACCACCGTTTCATCGGCAGCGTTGCCAAAAAGCATGGTATCTACTTCTCACGTCCCGGTAACGGTATCTGCCACCAGGTACACCTTGAAAGATTTGGTATCCCTGGCAAGACATTAATCGGTTCAGACAGCCATACTCCTACAGGTGGTGGTATCGGTATGATCGCCATCGGTGCAGGTGGTCTTGACGTTGCAGTTGCTATGGGTGGTGGTGCTTACTACATTACATGCCCTAAGGTTGTTAAGGTAGAGCTTACAGGCAAGCTTCCTTCATGGGTTGCAGCCAAAGACGTTATCCTTGAAGTGCTTAAGAGAATGTCTGTTAAGGGCGGCGTTGGCAAGGTTATCGAATACTGCGGCGAAGGTGTAAAGACACTTTCAGTTCCTGAAAGAGCTACTATCACAAACATGGGTGCAGAGCTCGGTGCCACAACATCAATCTTCCCTTCAGACGAAATCACAAGAGAATTCTTAAAGGCTCAGCAGAGAGAAGACGTATGGACAGAGCTTTCAGCTGACCCTGACGCAGTATATGATGAAGAAATCACAATCAATTTAAGTGAACTTGAACCACTTGCCGCATGTCCTCACTCACCTGACAACGTTAAGTCAGTACAGGAAATCGGCAAAATCAAGATTGACCAGGTTTGTATCGGTTCATGTACAAACTCATCACTCCTTGACATGTTAAAGGTTGCTCACATCTTAAAGGGCAGAACTGTTCACCCTGACGTATCACTTTCAATTGCTCCTGGTTCAAAGCAGGTTCTCAACATGCTTGCTGAAAACGGCGCTCTCTCAATCATGATTGACGCAGGTGCAAGAATTCTTGAAAGTGCATGTGGTCCATGTATCGGTATGGGACAGTCACCTAACTCAAAGGGTATCTCACTGCGAACATTCAACAGAAACTTTGAAGGACGTTCAGGTACTAAGGACGGACAGATTTACCTTGTATCACCTGAAGTTGCAGCAGCTTCTGCTATTACAGGTGTATTCTCAGACCCAAGAGATTTAGGTGATATGCCTGAGTTCAAGCTTCCTGATGTATTCAAGATCAACGATAACATGATTACACTTCCTGCAAGTGAAGAAGAAATGGACAGCGTTGAAATCCTCAGAGGACCAAACATCAAGCCATTCCCTGAAACATCACCTCTTGACTGTTCAATTGACGCCGGTGTTTCACTCAAGGTTGGCGACAATATCACAACAGACCACATCATGCCTGCCGGTGCAAAGATTTTACCACTCCGTTCAAACATTCCTGCTATTTCACAGCACTGCTTCACAATCTGTGACGAACAGTTCCCGACAAGAGCCAAGGAAATGGGCAAGAGCATTATCGTAGGTGGTTCAAACTACGGTCAAGGTTCTTCAAGAGAACACGCTGCCCTCGCACCACTCTACCTCGGAATCAAGGCTGTTCTTGTTAAGTCATTCGCAAGAATTCACAGAGCAAACCTTATCAATGCAGGTATTTTACCACTTACATTTGTAAACGAAGCTGACTACGATACAATCTCACAGGGCGACCAGCTTGTACTTGACAATGTAAGAGCAGATATCGAAGCTGGTAAATCAGAGCTTACAATAGTAAACAAGACAACAGGCAAGGAAATCCCTGTACTTTGCGAACTCAGTGGCAGAACAAAGGATATCATTCTTGCAGGCGGACTTCTTGACTACACAAGAGAATCAATGAAATAATCATGTCTATTGATATATCACACCGTCAGCGAAATCATAACAATCCGGACAGACGTGTTGTTATCAATAAGCAAAAAAATAAAAACGGACTTCCCTTCAGTATGCTTTCGGCTGCCGCACTTGTATTTGTGGCAGTCGGACTTACGGGGACTGCATTTTCAGCAAAGCTTGGTACTGTTTTGTATGTTATCCTTTCAATGATAGGATATGCAGCCGTTCCACTTTCTGCATTTTTAGTCGCACAGGTTTACAACCATGCACGAAATCCACGCAAAACAGTTCTTGCACTGGGAATACTTACTCTCATCACTCATATTCCATATATTCTTCTGAATACGGGCAGATTTGAGCTTTTAAGTCAGACAAGTCTTATGTTCCCGCTTTTTATGGGCTGTACGGCTCTTATGCTTTCGAACATGCCCAATATAGAACATAATGTAAAGTCAGTTCTCATTCTGCTGATATGCTTTATAGCGTCAGTAGGTGACGGAGGCTCTGCTGTTACTGTATGGCTGATTATCTTCGGAAGCCGCTATGACAGACAGACACAGACAAAGCTTTTCTATACAGTAGGCTTTGTTATTACCGCCATAAATATTATTTACGGTATTATCGGAGGGCAATGGTACAGATTTATTCCGACACTTGGATTTTTAATTGCAGTACCGTTTATAAAAAATTTCAATCCTTTCAGAACAGAGGTTTCAAAGGGACTGATTTATATTATTTTTTATCCTGCCCTTGTTATCGTTATTACACTGCTTAAAATCGTGTTGTAAATTGAGGTTGCTATGGGACTCTTTTCAAAACTGTTTGGCAAAAAAACGAGAAAGAAAAAGACTTTTCCTTTATAGAGGAAATAGTCGGATTAATTACAAAAAATGACGAAAATGTAATGAAGCATGTTCATCTTTGTATCAGCAATCCAACAGAGTATGAGTGTCAGTATGAAATGCGTGGTATTGAAAAAAGCGACCCGAATTTTAATTGGCTTTGTATGATAGATGAGCTTGAAGAAAGCGGATACCTTTTCAGTGCCGATTACAAAAGTGAACCCGAAGATATTCTCTGGGGACTTTCACATCTTAAATCATATCATCTTATCGAAAAATTTATCCCCGAAATTGATTTGACAAAAATTGAAGACCTTGCAGTTCTTGCACAGGATTTATATACAACTGTAAAAGATGCGTTTGTATGTACAATCGATATTGACAGTGACAGCTATGAACTGATTATAGTAACTCACGAAGTTTATGAAAAAATATCCCCTATTGCTGAAAATAACGGACATTCTATAGAAATTTTTTAGGAGGTAAAAACCAATGGAAAAAATTAAAATGACTACTCCCCTGGTTGAAATGGACGGGGACGAAATGACAAGAATTCTCTGGCAGTGGATTAAGGATATTCTTATCAATCCATATGTAGACCTTAACACAGAATACTATGATTTAGGTCTTGAAAACAGAGAAAAGACTAAGGACCAGGTTACATTCGACAGTGCCGAGGCTACAAAGAAGTACGGTGTAGCTGTAAAGTGTGCCACAATCACACCAAACGCTGCAAGAATGCCTGAATACAACCTTACAGAAATGTGGAAGTCACCAAACGGTACAATCAGAGCAATCCTTGACGGTACTGTTTTCAGAACTCCTATTCTCGTAAAGGGTATCACACCATACATTCCTACATGGACAAGCCCAATCACAATTGCACGTCACGCTTACGGCGATGTTTACAAGAACACAGAAATGCAGGTACAGGGTGGCGGCAAGGCTGAACTCGTATACACAGACAAGGACGGAAATGAAACAAGACAGACTATCCATGAATTTGACGGCAACGGCATTATTCAGGGTCTCCACAATGTAGACAAGAGTATTGAAGGCTTTGCTAAGTCATGCTTCAACTACGCTCTTGACACAAAGCAGGATTTATGGTTTGCAACAAAGGATACTATCTCAAAGAAGTATGACCACAGATTCAAGGATATCTTTGCTGAAATTTTTGAAGCTGAATACAAGGAAAAGTTTGATGCAGCAGGTATCGAATACTTCTACACACTCATCGATGACGCTGTTGCAAGAGTTATCCGTTCAAACGGTGGCTATATCTGGGCATGTAAGAACTATGACGGTGACGTTATGTCAGACATGGTTTCAACAGCATTCGGAAGCCTTGCTATGATGACTTCTGTTCTCGTTTCACCTGACGGCATCTACGAATACGAAGCTGCTCACGGTACAGTTCAGCGTCACTACTACAAGCACTTAAAGGGTGAAGAAACATCAACAAACTCTGTTGCCACAATCTTTGCATGGAGTGGTGCTCTCCGCAAGAGAGGCGAACTCGACAATATTGCTGAACTCGTAAGCTTTGCAGACAATCTTGAAAAGGCTACAATTCAGACAATTGAAGACGGTATTATGACAGGTGACCTTTACATGCTTTCATCACTTGAAAACAAGAAGAAAGTAAACTCAAAGGAATTCCTCGAAGAAATCAACACAAGACTTGCACAGCTTGTTAAATAAGACAAAATCATCAGAGACGGGAGGTTAATATGCCGAAATCCTTAGTTTCATCACAGGTTATAAAAAGACTTCCCCGATATTACCGATTTTTGGGGGAACTTGAACGAAACGGTACAATACGTATTTCAAGCAGAGAGCTTTCTCAGAGAATGGGCTTTACAGCTTCTCAGATACGCCAAGATTTAAACTGCTTCGGTGGTTTCGGTCAGCAGGGATATGGTTACAATGTACCTGAACTGCGTAAGGCAATAGGCCGAATACTTGGTATAGACGCGGCAAATCCGACTGTACTTATCGGTGCAGGTAATCTCGGAAAAGCATTGACAGTGCATATAGATTTCAATACAAGAGGCTTCAAGCTTGTTGGTATTTTTGACAATGACCCGAAAATCTGTACAACACAGATTTCAGGGCTGCCTGTTATGAATATCGACACGATTGAAAGCTTCTGCGAAAGCAATAAACCTGTATGTGCGATTTTATGTATTCCAAAGACAGCAGCTGAAAAGCTTGTACCACGCCTTATTAAATGTGGTATTACTGCTTTCTGGAACTTCAGTCACTATGACCTGACTACAACTGAAAATATTATCGTTGAAAATGTCCACCTGTCAGACAGCCTTATGACACTGGCATACGGACTTAACAACGCAGACGACAAAAAGGAGAAGCTTTAAGCTTCTCCTTTTTACTTATAAAATATAAATTTATATTTATCTGTAAAAAAATGTTTCGTACTTTCTTGCTTGTGCAAGAAAGCTACCAAAGAACACATAAACTTTTTTCTTTTCTTCGAAACAGAAAAAAGTTTAATCAAAAAAGAAAAAATTCTATACATGAATTTGTAACTTAACTAATAAAGTCTTCCCAAACATGCAAACTTCATAATTGCAACAAAACAAGTCCTACGTTACATGAGTGGCGGTTAAAACAGAATTTGCAAGTTTCATAATTAAAAATTCGCTTTAAAGCTGCCTGCTTTAGTTTGCGGAGGCTGATGTGTATGCAGTATATTAACAATTATGATTTTACTGTTGTTGCAGTAAGAGTTATACATTTTGGGAAGACAGAATAAGTTCTGTAACAGTACGCAGTGACTTTTCTTTGTTCAAACTTTCTTTACAAAGAAAGTTTGGGCATTCTTTTGTTACTTTTCTTGTGCAAGCAAGAAAAGTAAAGAGCATAAAAGTGTTGTGCTATAATAAAGTTGTAACACCTCGACCTAATATGATATAATGAAAAAGGAAACGAGGTAAAAGAAAAATGAGTAAACATTATGAAGCAGAATTCAGGAAGAAGATAGTCCGTCTTCATCTTGAGGAAGGAAGA
>JAZQZW010000095.1:0-4305 GCA_045634285.1 Oscillospiraceae bacterium | reverse complement strand
AATCTTTTATTTAAAAATTGTATAATTTTATTTAAAAATTTTCTGAATTTTCACTTATTATTCACATTTTTGGTTTATAATATAAGTGAAAAACAAAAATAAAAAGGAGATTTATAATTATGGCAAAAATACTTGTTGTAGATGATGAAGTAAATATCAGACGTGTTGTAAGAGAATACGCTGAATTTGAAGGCTATGAGGTTTTTGAAGCAGAAGATGGAATGGACGCTGTAGAATTGGTCAAGGAAAACGATTATGATGTTATTATTATGGACGTTATGATGCCAAAGCTTGACGGATTTTCAACCTGCAAAGAAATAAGAAAATACAAGTCAATTCCTGTCATTATGCTTTCTGCAAGAGGTGAGGAATATGACAAGCTGTTTGGTTTTGAGCTTGGCATTGATGACTATGTTGTAAAGCCGTTTTCACCAAAGGAACTTATGGCAAGAATCAAGGTTGTGGTAAAAAGAAACGCTGTAAAACCTGTTGAAGTTCCTGATAAAATGTCATTTGAAGGTCTTCTGATTGACCTTGCAGGACGTGAGGTTTATGTTGACGGTGAAAAAGCGTCTATGACACCAAAGGAATATGACCTTTTGTTTTTCCTTGTAAAAAACAAGAATCTTGCACTTACAAGGGACAAGCTTTTAGAGGAAGTGTGGGGTTATGACTTTTTCGGTGATGACAGAACGGTTGATACTCACATAAAAATGCTTAGAAACAGTCTTGGTCAGTACAGAAAATTTATAGTAACTCTGAGAGGAATGGGATACAAGTTTGAATACAACGAAAATTAAACGCATATTCAGGAATATGAGCCTTCGTGCGAAGGTATGGGGCTACTTTATATTATTTGCCGCAGTTGTTCTGGTTATGCTCTGGTTTTTTCAGATAGCGTCAATTGGTGATTTTTACGAGAGCATGAAAATCAAGGACGTTAAAAAAGTATCGCATGAAATCAGCGAAAAGTGCGATGAACCGAATTTCAGCGAAGAACTTACAAAGCTTGCCATTTCAAATGATCTGTGCATTGATATTGCGGATAAATACGGCAGAATTATGTACTCAAAGGATACTCTTGGCAAAAGTTGTCTGATACATAGTCCGCAGTCAAGTACAACAGATTTTCTTGGTAAATTCAAGGAAAATGGCGAAGCTGAAATGTACTATAATCAGTTCAATGAATTTACAAACGGCGATATGCTTATATATATGACCGTTATAGGTACACTTGAAAAGCCACAGGGATATATAATCATAAATTCGCCTCTTGTACCGATTGATGCAACTGCAGCAATTTTCAAAAAACTGCTGCTGATTATTTCAATAATACTTCTGATAATGAGTCTTGTTATTTCTTATTTTATGGCAAAGAAAATTTCCGAGCCTATCGCCAAAATTACAAAATCGGCAGAGCAGATGGCTTCGGGAAATTATGATATTCAGTTTGACGGTAAAGGCTATGCTGAAATTCAGAGACTTTCAAATACTCTTACATTTGCAGGCAAGCAGATTTCAAAGGTTGACGCTATGCAGAGGGATTTGATAGCAAACGTTTCACATGACCTTAGAACACCTCTTACAATGCTTAAAGCATATGCCGAAATGATACGTGACCTGTCAGGTGACAATCCTGTCAAGAGAAATGAGCATCTTGAGATTATTATTAACGAAACGGACAGACTTGCACTTCTTGTAAGTGATATGCTTGATTTGTCAAAGCTTGAACGTGGCGATCAGAAGCTGAGTTACAGCGAATTTAATATAAAAGAGCTTCTTGAGGATATTACAGCAAGATACAAGGGGCTTTCTGACAAGCAGGAATATGAAATCAGCTTTGAAGCAGATGAAGATGTAATTGTACGCTGCGACGTTATAAAAATACAGCAGGTTATTTACAATCTTATAAATAACGCTGTCAACTATACAGGTGAAGACAAAAAGGTTTTTGTACGTCAGATAAACAAGCCTGACGCTGTAAGAATTGAGGTTTCCGATACAGGCCAGGGTATTTCTGCTGATAAGATACAGCTTATTTTTGAAAAATATTACCGTTCGGAAAATCATAAGCGTGAAGTTGTGGGGACAGGGCTTGGACTTTCAATAGTAAAGGCAATTTTAAAGAAACACAGCTACAACTTCGGCGTAATCAGTTCAATCGGAAAAGGTTCTACCTTCTGGTTTGAAATCAGGGATATTGTGCGTGAAGAACAGGCACAGCAGCTACCTGAAAAAACACAAAAGAAAAATTTGTTTAAAAAGGTCGAAAATACGGGAAAAGACGAAGAAAATTAAAACGTTTCAGTTTCTTTTCAAATTTTTTTCACATGTATTTCACAAAATTAAATTATAATATAAGTGTACTCAGAGATGAGTATATCAGGTTTAACATTTACCCCAATGTTAAACAAAATCCCCAATAATCCCTATATCATGGCAAAGAGCTCCTTTAAGGGGCTTTTTGTTTTGCAAAAAAGACCTTGCCTATCATGGCAAAGTCTTTTTCTTTTTATAAAGCTCTCCGAACATAGCTCCACCAATAATAAGTACCGCACCGATTATCTGAAGCGGTAAAAGCTGTTCGCTTAAAAATATCATTGAGAATACTACTGCCGACAGCGATTCCAGATATCCGCATACAGCAACAGTCTGGGCAGGAAGTTTACCGATTGACGAAAAGTAAAGATAACAGCCGATTCCTGTTCCCACAAGTCCGAGAATAATTATCGGTAATACATCACTTATGGAAATGTCGATTGCAAATCCCTGTTTAATTCCGATGAATATTGCAACTGTTATAAAGCTTATAAACAGCTGCAGAGCAGAATTTTCAAGTCCTGAAATATCGCTTGCCTTTTTGTTGAACATTACCATTGTTGAATATGTAACAGCTGACATAAGTCCGCAGAAAATTCCCCAAATGTTTATTTTTTCTGCATTTGCACCGTTTATCAGAAAAACTCCTGTAAGCACAGCAATAAATCCGAGTATTTTGACTAAAGTAAGTCGTTCTTTAAACATAATTGGTGCTAAAAGCATTACAATAACAGGGCCGCAGTTGTAGAGAAGCGTTGAAATGCTTACGCCTATCTGTTGATAGGCTTCATACAGAAATAACCAACTGAGCCCCATAGAAACACCCGAAACCATAAGAAAACCAAGTGATTTTTTGTGTTTGTGTGCTGTCAGTTTTCCGCCTGTTATAAAAAATACTGATAACAGAAAAATACTTCCTATCATAGTACGGAAAAGCACAATTTCATAGCTTGAAAGATTTATAAAGCTTGCAACTATCCCGTTTGAGCCGAACAGAAGAAGTGAGAAAATGTACTTAAAATATGCAGTTTTCAAAATTTAACTCCTTGTATAAACAGTGGTGATAAAAATATTATTACTCCGATAAGAAATGGTATTATAAATTTTAATTTATCGGCGTAAAAAAAGATTTGTACTTTCTTGCTTGTGCAAGAAAGCTACCAAAGAACACACAAGCTTTTTCTTTTCTTCGAAACAGAAAAACCTTGACCAAAAAGAAAAGATCTTATCCGTCATTTCGCAACCTAACTAATAATGTCTTCCCAAACCTGCAAACTTCATAATTACAACAAAATGAGTCATATGTTACATGAGTGGCAGCTAAAACAGAATTTGCAAGTTTCAGAATAAAATTTTTTAAAGCTGCCTACTTTCTTTGTGCAAGCAAAGAATAGTAGGTGAAAACTTGTTTTCATAAGAATGACAAATTAAAATTTTCAGCTTCAAATCCTATAAACATTTAAACACCGCACAAAAGTGCGGTGTATTTTATTATTTCACAGTTTCAACCTTCATAAGATTTGTTGTACCCGACTGTCCGAGAGGAACACCTGCTGTAATAACAACCTTGTCACCCGATTCAACAATGCCGAGCTTTTTAGCAGCATCAACAGCATGTTCAAAAAGTTCGTCTGTGTTTGTTTCTTCATTAATCATAGTTGAAGTAACACCCCATGACATGTTCATCTGTCTGCATACAGTTTCATCTGTTGTACAGCTGATAATAGGGCAGAGAGGGCGGTATTTTGAGATAAGTCTTGCAGTAGATCCTCCCTTTGTAACAGTAATGATGGCCTTTACATCAAGGTCGTGCGCTGTTGTAACCGTTGCATGAGAGATAGCATTTGCGATATTCTTATCGTTATCAGAGCCTCTCTTGTGGAAACGAGCCTTATAGTCAATGTTGTTTTCTGTTGTTTCTGCAATAAGTGCCATAGCTGAAACGGCTTCAACAAAGTCGGAGGCCAAGCGGTCTTAGGAAGACAA
>JAZQZW010000094.1:0-10829 GCA_045634285.1 Oscillospiraceae bacterium | reverse complement strand
GTTATATCCTTTTCGTTTGCAGATACTCTTTCTACAGTAGCTGATAAGCCTGTTGTCAGACCTGATACGTTATTGTTAAGAACAGCTATTGCGTTTGCATTGATACCGATATCGGAAGCGTTTTTTTGTACGCTTTCGTTTAACGTTTCAATGCTCTTTGTGTTATTAGCTATATTCTGAATGTTGGTTGTAACCTTGTCTTCTGCTTGTGTAAGTCTGATGTCAAGAGCCGTTGTGTCCTTTGCGTTGTCTTCAATACGTGCATAAATATCCGTATTCGTGGCTTTCTGAACCGATATATCACCCTCAAGGGATTTGATATCCTCAGCGTTCTGACCGATAGCCGTATTCATGGCGGCGGGACTGTTTTGGTGACCTTTAAGCCAGTCGGACATCTCCTTGAGTGTATCAAAGTCCTCAGGAGCACCTGCCACAATTTCAGATACCTTTGATGTAATTTTGCTGTCCGTTTCGGATTTGGTGTAAACATCAACAGAATTTGCCTTGCTTTCCACCTCTTTTGAGAGGTTTGAAAGATTGGTATTCGTGGCGTCAGTTTTGCTTTTCAATGCGGATATGTCAGAATTATTTGTGTCAACCTGTGCCTTGTAAGCGTCGGTGAAATCGTTGGTGGATAAACCTTTACCCTCTTCTTTCACAACATATTCCGTCAGATTTTTAAGTAAAGGTGTTTCGTTACCTATACAAACCTTTGTAACAGTTGCTGTAGATGAGGAAATTTGCAGATTTGCAAGCTTTAAATACTTTATATTTTCGGTATCTGTAATTTCAGGCAGATTAACCGAAGTTCCCTGTTTGATTTCGGGGTAAATCCTACGCTGTATATAATCACAGGCAAGCACAAGAATACATCTGACTGAACCTGATGTTATAGGGAAGTTAAGTGCTACTGTATCATCATTATTATACCAGTGACAATCAACAACAGCACGCCCAGGAGGTATCTTTACATAAGGTCCGTTGATATACGGCACTAGATTTTTCCCTATGCCGTCAAACACTCCATTTGTAACAATACCCTGGAAATACTGTGACATCTGAGCTGAAGTATAGGGTCTGTCATGATTTTCACTGTCAAAAAATCCGTATGTTTCTGCCATTTATACTTCCTCCTACATTATGATATAGTTGCTGAATGTCGGTGTTGTTGAATACTCATCTGATGTCCATATCTCCGTCATTTCCACAATCTGAGCCGTTGCAGTTATGCCGAAGTCGGTTTTTACAGTTACAACGTCACCCACATAATAATCAACCTCATACCTATATGTCACATCACTTATAATATCTGCCATTATTTCCTGAGTGTTCTGCTTCTTTCTGAGCTGACGAGCACCACTTTCCTGCAGTGCACCGTATGTCCCAGTATTGCCTGCAAGGTTTGTATTAAAGCTTTGTTCAAAGCGTTCTATACCCATAAGTGCTGAATCGGTTGTACTGTCAATGCCTGTTGGGGCACTTGCATAGCTGTTGTCACTTGATATACGTGCCATGTTTGCGTAGTTTGAAATATCCTGTATATACTCACATTCTGCAAGGTTGTCAAGACTGCTTGAAAAAACAATATCGTCAGCCTTGCTCTTGTACTTGTATACATAAATACCATATTGTTCGCTGTTAGGATTGTACAGCACATCAATACCTATTCCGTTTTCTTCACAGAATTCAGTAATAACATTACAAAGATTATCCCCCTTGCCTGCCGCTCTTACTCTTGTATCAGAATCAGAAGTCAGGTCATTGAGGTAATACGCAATATTTCCGTCATAGGTGAGCCACCTTCTTGGTGATACTGTTTCAGTACCAAAACAACTGTTTACAAGGTCGGATATAAAACCAAAACAGCTTGTACTCTCAACCAGTTCATTGTAAAGTACTCTCCTGCTCAGAAGTGACAACAGACTTTTTCCTTTAACAAGAATAGTCACACCATCAGAACGGGACTGCTTTATTTCAATTCTGTCAATAATCATGGCATAGATACCACCTCTGTCAACAGCATTTTCAAGAGCAACATAGTATCCGACCTTTAAGATATCAACAAGGTGTCGGCTGTATGCAAGCTGCATTTCAAAGTCACCGGGAGAAGTATAACGCTTTGTCCATATAAGAGAACTGTAAGCGTCAATATACCCTGTCATTTCCCAGTTTTTATTGTATACAATAACATTCTGCATAGCCTACACCCCCGTATAATATCTGAAAGCCTGTGCCTTTATATCAATATCAGATGCTCCCGCACTGTTTTTTACGGAAAGATTATTTGTACCCGAAGTAACCTGTAACCAGTCCCCCGAAAAGTATTTCATTCCGTTGTCAATATTTCCTGTGTTTGCCCTGTCAATTTTAATCTGCTTATGGCCCTTGAATGTGTTTATATACAGCACATCACCTGTCTGCATATAAATATTGGTAAGCTTCATAGTCTGAGTGCCGTTTGTAAATGTAATAGTACGTGCATTCTCAAAGGTTTTCGTTGCTGTAATCTCAAAAACCATACCGCTGACTACATCACCGCCCTCAAAGATTGCAGTATAACTGCTCGAGCCTGCTATAAACTCAATCCCCATATTAACAGGAATTTCAAAAGGGAATGTAAACATAGCTTCAATTTCGCTGTATGTAAGCTCAATATCAGTTTTTGAAATAAAGAACGGCTGAGGGCAGATAATTGAAATCTGTGGCCTTTGTTTCATGGTGTACAGATTAGCTTCAAAGGTTTCTGTACGTCCGTCAATATACATATCCCTGTTATCGCTTTTCAGATAAAGCCGTATGTTTTCATTCGGTGGAAAATACTTGTACAGGTTCTGCCTTGCGTACTCAATATCACTTTTAAGAATAATATCAAGTACGATATTCCTCACACCAACCTGTGAGCCGAGAAGCTTCGCCCCGTCATAGCCAAAAAGCTCTGTTGCCGAAACGTTGACGTTTGCAGGAGTCAAGCCGTCGGTTATAATTACATCATAATAAGGACTGTCAGGAAAGCTCAGAATTTCCCCTTTTGCGTTTTTTACAGATAATTCAAGCATTTCCTCACCTTCCTTTATTGTAATTGAGAAGTCTTTTTGTCTGACGATACAGTTCAGGCCCCGAAAGCGACTTAGGGCTGTTTATTGTCTGATTATAGTTGTTTGTAACATGGCTGGAACTCGAACTGCTGTTATTTACAACAGAGCCGTTCATGGCAACGGCAACCTTTTCTGCCACCAAATCAATCCAGTGGGTATTCTTTTCAAGAGGAACAATAGCTTCTGCACCATCTTCCCCCACCAATCTGACCTGTGCCCTTGTTACAATACCGCCTGTGGCTGTTGGTGTAGCATAAGCACGTAAATCACTTGGACTGTTAATTGTAACCCCTTCTTCAACAACACGACTTCCACTCATAATGCCTGCAATAGTCGCTCTTACTTCATTTGCATAATAAGCTATCCTATTTCGGAAAGTCACGCCATAAAGGTCAGCGTTGTTTATTGCACTGCCTTCATAATCAACAGAGTTCATGCCGTCAACAACACTTT
This sequence comes from Oscillospiraceae bacterium, assembly GCA_045634285.1. Classification (GTDB taxonomy): domain Bacteria; phylum Bacillota; class Clostridia; order Oscillospirales; family Ruminococcaceae; genus Porcipelethomonas. Next base: position 7,281 of record JAZQZW010000094.1, on the reverse strand, counting down.
GGCTTGCTCCTTTTCCGGCTTCCTGCATACCGGGTTTGCCGTTTTCAATAGCTGTTTTGGAACGATTAATCATATCGGTAGCAGTAAAAACAGCTATATCATACTGTTCATCAGCCTGTCTTGCGATTTCTCTGTACATTTCATAGGTTGCTTCGTCAACTCTACCTTCTTTAACAGCCTGTTCCATATCATTTACAAGTTCATTCCAGTAAACCTTTTGAAGTCCGAGTTCTTCAGCCGTTGCTGTGGTTGTATCTTTAAAATTATTCTGGAGTTTGAGCAAGGCAATTCCACTTTCTTCGGAACTTGATGAAGCAGCATATCCCCAGTTAAGAATAATTGCTTCACCATCATTAAATGTCTTTATTGCATCTTCTTCAATAATTTTAAGTTCTTTCAAATGGTACTTAGCACCATTATATGTTGCTGTAAGTTCATCTCTTACCGTCTGAAAGTCAAGAGCTACATCACCGCTGCCACCACCTAAGATATCTCCATAAGTACGCAATAGGTCTTCATAGCTCATTCTGTTGAGATTTGAAAGATTACTTTCAGCAACGGCAACAACCTGTTCCTGTTCATTAACATTTGCTATTGCCATACCCATATCTGTTTCTTTATCCTTACGTGTGACAACTGCCTTATTATACTCCCCTTCATAAGCTGACAGTATCGCTTCCTTCTGCTTTGCTTCAATGGCGTCATAAATAGCATCCTTGTAATTCTGATAGTCGGTAATTCTGCCTTCCATCATTTCAGCTTCAACCCCAAGAGCGTCAGCAAGTGTGGTTGCAATGTACTCAGCCTGTTTTTCCTTGCCTTTAAGCACATTACCCTCTTCATCAACTACATCACCAAGCATATCATACAGATTTTTGTAATATCCGTACTCACTGTCAATGGCTTTGGCATTTTCATCAGCAGCCTTGTCAAGCTCTTTCATTTCGTCTGACAGTTCTTTTGTTCTGTCTTTGAGAGCCTTTTCCTCATCACTGAGGGTACGTGCTTTTTCATAAGTAAGCTGTAAAGCTTCGGTATAACCACCTCTGCCAGTAATAGCGTCAACAATTTCAGTAACAGCGTCAATAAGCGTACCTGTTATTACAGCTGCCACCTCAACAAGTCCTTCAAGAACAGGTGCAAGAAATTCAAGTACCTGACTTAAAGCTGTAGCCAGAGCACCGATAAGCTTGGTAAGTGACGGCAATACAGTACGGTTAAGGGTCTTTATCGTAGACATAATGACACCGATAATCTGCTGTGCAGGAGGGAGAAGATTTCTGACAACCTCACCTGCCATAGGCAGCATGTCCTTTATAGCTTCCCCTACATCATGCAGAACAGGTGTAAGTCCTGTTATAAGGTCTTTGGCTATCGGTAATGCACCTTTGACGATTTCAGCAATCTCTCCGCCAAAATCAGCAATACCCTCCTGCATTTTCGGTATTTCTGCCGTTGCTTCCTGTACAAATGTTCTCAGCATAGGTGAAAGCTCATCCGATATTGCAATACCTGCACCCTCAAGAGCAGATTTAAACAATGTTATATCCCCTTGCAGATTATCAAGACGGATATTTGCCATATCTTCTGCCGCACCCTCTGAATTTTTAATAGATTCTGTCAGCTTATCAAAGTCCGAATCACTTGAATTGATAAGAGCGAGAAGACCCGACATAGCATTTTTACCTGCTATCATACTTGCATATTCTGTTTTCTGTACCTCATCAAGTTCAACAAAACTGTCACGCAAATTACCAAGTACCTCTTTAAAGGTTTTTACTGTGCCATCTTCGTGTTGGAGAGTAATTCCAAGCTGTGTCATAGCGGCTGAAACTGTGTCTGTAGGAGATGCTAAATTCGTGATAATACCACGCAGAGAAGTACCTGCCTGTGAAGCCTTAATACCACTGTTAGCCATAAGACCAATTGCGACAGACATATCCTCTATTGTATACCCCATAGCACCGGCAAGAGGGGCTACATACTGGAATGTTTCACCCATCATCGCAACATTGGTATTTGCACTTGAAGCTGTTTTTGCAAGAACATCAGCAAAATAACTGCTTTCCTCTGCTTTCATGCCAAAAGCTGTCAAAGCGTCAGTCACAATATCAGATGTTGAGCCAAGTTCCTCTCCCGAAGCAGCCGCAAGATTCATAATACCGGCAAGACCATCTGACATCTGCTGAGCGTTCCAGCCTGCCATAGCCATATATTCAAGTGCCTGTGCCGATTCAGTTGCAGAGAATGAAGTGGTTGCCCCCATTTCCTTGGCTTTTTCTTTCAGCATTTCGAATTCTTCTGCCGTTGCACCGGCAATTGACTTTACTGCCGACATCTGAGAATCAAATGCCATACCAGCCTTAACGGACGCACCACCAACAGCAGCCATAGCAGCACTTACAGCAAGAACAGTTTCACCTGCAATTTTAGCCGCACCTGTGACGCCTGTTTTCAGACCTTCCTTGAATTTATCAAGCTTATTCGTTGTATCAACGGCTTCTTCTCCCACATCTTCAATCTTTTCAGAAAGATTGTCGGCAGAAGTTTCGGCAGTCTTTGTTTTACCTGTCAGTTCTCTTAGACCGTCTTCATATTTTCTGATTTCCTTTTCAGTTTCAGCAACTTTGGCTTTCTGGTTATTTACTCTGATAGTAAATTGTTCTGCTTCATTTGAATCCTCACCGAATGCAAGTGCAGTTTCTTTAAGTTGTTCTTCAAGATTTTGAAGTTTTTTCTTTTCATTATCGAGATTGGAATTAAGCTGTTTGAGTTTTGCAGATACACCATCAGCATTTTTAGACCAGTCTTCCATACCTGCCGATGCCGCCTTGAATTCAGAATTTGCAATCCTTATCTGCTGTGTAGCTACTTTAAAAGCCCTGTTTAGTTCCTCAATCTTTAGCTCATATGCAGATTTTACATTTTTACTTGCCACATTCTCACCTACCAGTCATTTGTAGTTGCAGGGATATAGTTTCTGACTTCGCCATTTGCTTTGATTCGGTCAAATTCTTTTTCCTGTTCAATCTGTATTTCCCTTGTCTGTATATACAAATCCATTACTTCAAAATAAGGCATATCATCAATCATAATTGGTGTAAGAGCAGGATATTCCTTGCAAAGATTGTATTCCACAATAAATAAGTCTTTATGAAAAGGGGGCTTTTCCTGCCCCCAATTCAGTTTTTTACCTTACCGCTTGTTGGAATTGTCAGTGCTTTTGATACGGAAATACCACCTATTTCAAGGACAAGTGCCATAACTTCAGTTGCTTTTACACCATCCCAGTCCTCGTCGGTCATGTCAGGAAACATGATATTCAGAATATCGGTAAGTTCACCCCACGCATTGTAGATACTGCGTGTGATGTCAGCGTTTTTTCTTGTCTTTTCAAGAGGAATAAGTTTGCTAAGCTTCCTTACCGTTCCCATTCTCATATCGAGAGGTTTAGCCGTAACAGTTTTGATGATATTGTCATTTTTATCATATACATTCAATTCCAGCATTATAAATCACCTCATGTTGTAACCTTGACATAAGTCTTTGTAACAATAGGCGAAGCTGACATACCTGCAGAAGTATAAGCCTTGATTGTTGTGGTTTCGGTAATAGTAAACGGCTCTGTATAAGCTTCACTTCCGCTTGAAGGATTTGTGCCGTCAAGAGTGTAGTAGATGTTACCGCCAGTTGTACCTGTTGCCATTGTGACTTTGAGTGAGCCTGTAAATGTTGTTGTTGTGGGCAGGAATTCAGGTGGGTGAACACCATTATAGCCTGTCGGCATATTGTCAGGAGTAACAACCTGATTAAAGAACTTGTCAAGGCCGTAATTAACAAGACGGCTGTCAACGATAACACCACCTGCTGACTTTCCGTCACTGAACTTATGTACTGTATCAACACTTGCATAAGTCATGGTTGTATTGCTTGTTGTTGTTCCTGAATCCTTTGTGTTATATTCCTCATCAGGAATGTTGAACTGCCCTTTAAGACGCCATGCGTATCTTTCACCCCCATCAGTACCCTGATATTTGTAACCGAGTGCGAAATACTTTTCAGTTGTTGAACCACCCTCGATTAACGCACCATGAGTTGTATCAATACGCTGATTTGTAATCTCTGCAAGTGTTGGTAAGCTTGGCGGAGTCATTACAATTTCAAGGTTTGTACCACCCATACCACGTACAATAATAAGTGGTCTGTTGCTGTAATGTTCGGTAGACATGGACTGTTCAATTTTCTTTGCAATCTTTGCAACCTCAGACAAATCCTTTACTTCACCTGTTACAAACTGGTCCTTGGTATCCACAAGAACTTCTGCATATACCAGGTTTTCTACGCCTCTGTAAACCCAATCTGACATAAATAATCATCCTTTCATTTTCAATTATTTTTAAGATATTTGACTTCAAATCCTCTTGCGTCATGGGTATCATTTCCGCTTGGAACGGAATACCCTGCACCCGAGGTAATAAAATCAGCCGTTCTCAGAAGTGTAATAGCTTCACGGACGGCTGTGTAGACCTTTTCCTGGTCTGTACTGTAAAAATTAATGCTGTAGGAAAAAGCAGTTAAAAGCTCTCTGTTGTTATAGCTTTCAACTTCCTCGCTTTCGTCCTCCCAGAATGTGAAAAAGCTGTCGGGATAAGGCTCATCGGAAAGCAGCGAACCCTGTAACATAACAGGATATCCAAGCTTTGAAAGTGTTGCTATCAGTAAATCTTCCATCAGCCTAACCTCCTTGCTATTGCCTCATCGATAGCCTTCTGTACTTCTTCATTGAGAATTTTCTTTGCTTTTGTACCTTTGATAAGTGCTTTAAGTCCACGTACGGGCTTCTGATGAGGTAAGCCGTAAATGAGTACCTGTCCTTCAATCCCAAGCTTATACCAGTCAAAACCAACTTCTATTTTAGCTGTACTTCCGTACCAGTCAACTTCGTTTTTACGGTCAACACCCTCAATTGCAGTGCCGTCAGAGTATTTACCCTTTTGTGGCAGATTTGACTTTTTGCTGAGTGTCTGCACAATGCTGTTGTTGATTTCGGATTTTGCAGAAATCATTCCCTCTTCAACGGCATTCATCAGTTCACCGCCGCTCAGCTTTTCAATATCTTCAAGGCACTCTTCAAACAGATTTGTATCAAAAGACAGTTTTACACTCATCACGCACCACCTTTTACAGCCCTTACCTTGAATTTAAGGTACATATTCTTCATACCGATATTTTCGGGAGTACCAAGTATTTCATAGGCAAGTCCGTTTACATCCTTTAAAACGCAGTCCGCCCTGATATCAGAGCGGTACCACGTTTCAATAACAGCCGTATTCTCAACAGAAAGAACATTGTCAATGATTTTATCTGTACCACCGAATGTACGGAAGGTACAGAATATAAGCTTTCCCTTTTCGGGCAGAATTTTCTTTGCTGAGCCTTTGACTGTTACTGTTTCGGGGGTAAAAAGATACATCGGCACATCGAAAACATCAGACGGCTGATACTTCTTCATTCTCTTCCTCCGTTTCTGCAACGGCATATTTTGCACGAAGTGAGATAAGCTCAGAGGCATAGTTTTTCTTGAAATCCTCAAAAGCGTCCGAATTGATATATCTGCACAGGTCAAGGAGTAACTGACATTCAAATCTCTGTGTATCATCAAATTCCAGCTCCACACCTGCATAGGATGAGAGAATACCTTTTGCTCTTGTAAAAATTCCCTCAAGGCGAGTGTTGGTTTCCTCATCATCCCATGTTACACGCAGATATACTTTTACATCTGCAACTGTCATTATGACGGTGTACCTCTTGTTACGGCTACTGTATATGTCTGAGTTTCAGCACCGCATGTCACTTCAAATGTAAGTGTTGTTGTTGTGTTGTCAGGCCACTTCACAAGAGAGCCGTTTGAAATCGGTGCACCATCACCATTTGTAATCTTAACGTCAGCGTCGCCGTCCTTAGGGATAGCCATAACCACGCTTGACGCTGTATTTGCCGTTGCTGTGTATGTCTTTACAGCCTTGTCAAACTCAGGTGAAAGGTTAAAGCCAACCGATAATGCAGATAATTCTGCTGTATCAGCAGGTGTTACAGTTTCAACCTTTGTGAATACTTCCTGTACACCTGAAATGTCAAGGAGTAAGAACGCATTCATATCAAGCGGCTTGCCGTTGCCGTACATCTTGATTTTGTATGTACGTAAATCCTCAATAAACTTGTAATCGTCTGAGTGTTCGATTTTACCGCCCTTCGCAGTACCAAGTCCCATGAAGTATCTCTTTGCAAGACCGATTACAGCCATACCTGACGGAACACCAACCGACTGAATAACTCTTGTAGGGAACGGGAATACATTGTTGATGTATGTGCCGTTAGGTGTGAGCATTGTTGTCACAGGCATAACCTTGCTGAAATAGTCGGCAGGATTGCATACAAGAATTACTTCCGATACTGCTCTTGTTCTGCCTGAGTTTCCGTCAACAGAAAGCTTTGAAAGTAAAAGGCCGTAGGTTTCCTTGCCAAAGTCAGGAATTGGAAGTGCCTGCTTTCTTGCATAGCCTGTTTCCTGTTCAAAAGCACCCTTGAAATTTCTTGTAAATCCAATCGGCTTATTTACACCATCACCGTCAACAATCCCCACTTCAAGAGCTGTTGCAAGTGCTTCAGACATTGTTTCACGCACATATCTGTCAATCCATGCAGGACCTAAATCAAGCATATCCATTGTGACATACATATAGGCTGTAAGCTTGCAGAGTGTCATTGTCATGATTTCAATTGCACCTGTAAGCTGTTTTGTAATCGGCTCATTGAGAGCATCCCATGTTGCCTGCTGTTCACCCTGTTTGTTTACAACCATTTTTGTAATTGCTGATGTATTCATAAAGTTAATAACTTCAAGAAGTGGGTGATTTGCTCTTAAATCCTCAAAAACTGATTCAATAACTGTTTCAGGGAGCACATCATTGATACCTGTAATTACAGAGCCTTCCTGTACCTGATTTTTTGCGTTGGCAATAAAGTCCTTATAGAACTTGTTTTCAGCAGATGTAAGCTGTCGTACGCCACGGTTTGAAAGTACGGCATTGTCAACAGAGCCGAGAATACCCTTTGCCTCTGCCATAATGCTTTCGGTCATAAAGTCCTGAAAGCTGTTCATAGCGTCCTTGACGCCTTCTTCATTGTTCTCTCTGATAGCTGTTGCAAGAGAGTTTAAGATTTCGGTTTTCTTTGCTTCAATTTTGTCAAGATTAAGCATTTAAATCATCCTTTCGTTTT
>JAZQZW010000093.1:0-11628 GCA_045634285.1 Oscillospiraceae bacterium | reverse complement strand
ATAACCACAAGTTCTAACTATTGAAGATGTTTCAGGTGAAGGGGTAACTACACCCTCACGGAATGAATTTACACTAAGGTCATTTATATAGTATTCAATATTTGTGTATCCCTGTCCACAGTAGTCGCCGTTTGTATCGGTAGGGTCTGATGGGTTAAGTCCTCTTACCATTTCCCATTCATCGTCCATACCGTCATTGTCTGCATCTGTAATGGTTTTTGTCATTACGGCTGAAGGATATTCATAAGTAACACCACATGCAATCTTGTATTTGTCAAGGTCTGTAACCGATAAATCATAGGCTGCCGTACCACTGCATGAGCCTGTACCGTTTAATGTTTCTTCCGCACACTGACGGTCAATGGCTGTTCTCTGATCTGGAGAAATACCATTACCAGCAAAGCTGATTACGTGGTTGTATGAAGCTTCTGCACTTTCTGCCGTAAGTACGGTTGAAACGTCCTCACCGTTGGTTGTTACAGGGAAATGCTCATCAACCCTTGCAGTAGCCTCAGATTTACTGCCGCCATAGGAAATAGCAGACCAGTTACTGTTCACATCATTTCTGACAGTATTGTCCTTGTTTAAAATTCTGTTTCCAGAAAGGTATACCTTAAAGTTTTCATTATCGGAAATCTGAGCATAATGATAACCGCTTGTTGTAGAGTTACCGGCCTTAAGAGTATTGTTTACATAGTTTATATGACCGATAGTACCGTAGGTTGTCTGATAACCCCAATCATAAATAATATTGTTTGTAAAATCAGCTGAATTCTGATCAGGCACTTTACCACGGAAGTTTCTTGAAACATTGTGTATAATAAGATTATGGTCGTAGGAAACGTTTGAACGTCCCAGCATGATACCGAAACCATGCACACCCTTTGCATGTCCGCCCCATGAATTTGCAGGGCCGATTACTGTGTACTGACATGTGTAATTGTCATTTTTTGAGTAAAGCCCCCATTGTTCATCAGAAGCCCAGCCGATTGAACAGTGGTCTATAATGGAGTTTGAACCTCCTGCTCCACCAAGTGCGTCATTACCTGAGCTTGTAGCTTTATATGGACCCGGACGTGAGCTTACATATCTTACAATACAGTTTGTACCACCAAGACCAAGCTTGTAGTTTTTAAGCGTAATTCCCGAACCACCAGGAGCTGTCTGTCCCGCAATAGTAATATTGCTCTGAACTACAACGTTGCTTGTAAGCTCAATAGTACCACTCACGTCAAATACTACTATTCTGTTTGACTTACTTACAGCATCTCTGAATGAACCTGCACCGCTGTCGTTAAGATTGGTTACGTGGTAAACTTCACCGCCACGTCCTCCTGTTGCATACTTACCGCCGCCTGCTGCACCCGGAAATGCAATAATGTTTGAAGCTGCCTGAGTTTTAACCTCTGTCTGAGGAACATAACCCGAAACAGCTGTCAGCATTGTCATCATACCTGCAAGTACAGCGGCAATTTTCTTTACCTTACCTTTCATACAAAATCCTCCATATATATTTAAAAAAACTGTGTACTTTAATTGTATCACAGTATTATCACAAATGTCAAGATAATTACAGGAAATAATTGAAAAAGGGCGGTTTTGACCGCCCTTGAATATCAGATTGTTCCTGTAATTCTGAGTGTGCTTACGCCAGGTGTGATTACCCATTCGCCTGTTGTCGGATTCTGGGTGTAGGTTGCAGCAGGAACAGTTATTGCTCCAGAAGCTGTAGTGAAAAGACCTGTTGCAGTATTATAGCTGTAATTTGCAGGTGAAGTCCATGCTGTACCATTGAATGTTACAGCAATATTTTCAAGAACAGGATTGAAAAGGTCTGTTACAACTGCATTGTCAGCCACTGTCACAGGTGTATTGCCTGTATTCTGAATAACAAAAGTATAGGTCAGCTCACCATTTTCAGTAACAGTTTCAGGTGAAAGGCTCTTTGTAATACTAAGATTTGCTCTGTCAGAACTTTCAATTGTTGCTGAAGCTGTAATTGCTTCTGAAATATCTTCCGAAGTAATTGTTGCTGTGTTTGTTATGCTGCTGTCAGAAGCAAGCGGTGCAAATTCGTTTGCCCTTGCCTGATAGATAATAAGTGCATTTCCGTTTGCAGGAATCGTAATACCGCTGATTGTAAGAGGAGGTCCTGCTGTTGTTGCAGGAGGTGTGATGATGTCACCGTTTACATAATATCTTACCGAACCGTCAATATAAGTGAGTGGTGTAACAGTTTCACCATTAAAATCATATCCGCCAAGGTTATCTGTAACTGTCACACCTGTAACCGCTGTTGCACCCGAATTGAGAATACTTATAATATAGGTTACGGTATCACCTGCAGAATAGGTTGATGGAACGGCTGTTTTTGTAGCTGTCAGCACCTCCACAATTTCGCCTGTAACTATATTTGAATTTGTTGTGGTGTTGTTATAGGACAATGTCGCCTGATTATAAAATATTGCCATATTAACTCTCCGTTTCTGTTTTTATTGCAGACTTTCAGTCCACATTACATGATATGCAACAGAGATATTATATGTTCTTGACTTTTCGACAAAAATCCACAGCGTAATGCTGTGGATTCAATGAACGCTTACAAGTTTGTCTACAGGCTTGTGAATAAGCTTTAAAAACAGGCTTATCAGAGCGCCTGTAAGTATTGCGGTTATCAGCGTACCCTCACGTGTTCCTACAATTTTGCCGTCAAGCATTGTGAGAGAAAGGATAACCGATATAATTACACATGTTACGTCAAATACAATTTTCATTATACCGAAACGATATTTTGTGGTGTCGGCGACTGCCTTTACAAAGGCTTCTCCTGAATTGAGTATTATATCCGCAGATATTGAAAGTGCGATTCCGAAAGCTCTGATTGTAACACCGGTTATAACCATGGCAAGTTGTGAAAAATAACTTTCAAGCTTTATGCCCGAAATACACCACATGCCGAAATCAGTAAAAATTCCGAAGGCTACCGCCAGAGGTATCTGCAGGAGATTGTAAATTCTGAAGTTTTTGCGAAGAATTATCATTTGTCCGGCAAGGAGCAGGACATTCCATATTATAAGCCATGTACCCAGAGAAATATTGGGGAAACGGGTAAAAAATATGTTTGCAACCGATGAAACGGGTGCAACTCCGAGATCTGCATATTTTGTAACCGCTACTCCGAATGCCGAAAAAAACAGGCTTATCATAAAAAGGATATATCGTTTTATAAATTCTCTTGTTGACATAAAGACACCTCCTTTTTTGGAAAGGAGTTCATCTTTAAATAAGTGAAACGGTAAATTGATTTTTTAAAGTTACTTTATCGTTGCTATACACTCCATTTCTTTACCGCAGCATTTAGGTGCAGAGTAAAGCTTTAAAATGATTGATGAAATTTTCTTTTCCTTTCCGCATTCGGAACATTTGTATTTTTTCCATGTGTATTCATGCTGGGGAATATGCCTTTTATACTCCGGTACTTTTTCGTTGTCATTGTTGTTTAAGAAGTAATCGTTCATGTTGAAAGTCCTCCTTTGATTTACTGCTTTCTTTTGTTTTTTTCTGTATATATTATAACATAGAAACAAATATTTTTCAATATATTTCTGTAAATTCGTCAAAACTCACAAAACAAAGCTGTTGTTTGTTGCTTATTCAAAAAGCGTTTTGTAAACTTTATCAAATATAAAAATGATTTAAATATTCTGCTGTGATGACAGATTAAAATTTTGTGCATAACAGCAAAACAAAAAGGTTACTGTTGACAAAATATATTAAATATGGTAAAATGATAAATGAAAAAACAACAGATTTTCTGAAAGGATTGATTACTATGAAAAGAAAGATACTTGTAGCAGGTTCAAATTCGGCAATTGTAAAGGATTTTATAAATCATTCGGATTTGTACTTTAAATGTATGAGTACAACAGACAGCTGGAAAGACCTTGAAAGACACTTTGAAATGTTCCAGCCTGACGGATACATACTGTTCCCTGAAGCACCTGAGGAAGAAATGGTTACTCAGATAAACAAGCTTAAAAGAGAAGATGTCTACAACAAGTGTCCTATTTTTATCTGTGCGCCTGTTGATGTTTGTGTGCCTATTCAGCGTTCAAATCCAAGACTTGTTGATCTTATGCTTAAAAGACCTGTTTCTGCTGACAACCTTTCTCTGAGAATTTTAAAGTTTTACGAAGAGCTTGAAAAGAAAAAGCAGCTAGAAGAAGAACAGAAATCAATTGATTTTGTGCTGCATGACGATACACCTGCTGCATTTGATGCACAGCCTGAATGCAAAAAGCATATTCTTATCGTTGACGATGACAGAACTATCCTCAAAATGCTCAAAACTGCTCTTGAGGACAGATATGAAGTTACCACTATGGTAAACGGCGTTCTTGTTGAAAAATTCCTTCGGACAAAAAGTGTAGACCTTATAATCCTCGACTACGAAATGCCTATCAAGACAGGTGCAGAAGTAATACGTGAAATCAAATCCAACGAAAACACAAGAGAAGTTCCTGTATGTTTCCTTACAGGTGTGGACCAGCGTGAAAAAATCATGGAAATCCTGTCCTTAAAACCTGCAGCTTATATGTTAAAGCCTGTAAATATGGAGGCGCTTCTTGCAACAGTCAGCAACCTTATAGACTGATATACGGGGAGGATATAAATATGAATGGCAAAAATGAATTATATCTTACTGACCTGATTAGTGTTGACATACTGCAAAGGCTTCAGGACGCTTTTTCGGAAATGACAGGTATGGCTGCGCTGACAACTGATAAATACGGTATGCCTGTTACAGAGGGGTCAAACTTTTCTGAATTCTGTACCAAATATACACGAAACTCACCACTTGGTTACAGCCGATGCATGAGATGTGACAAGACCGGTGCCGAGCTTACCATGGCGTCAAAAAAAGCATGTTTTTATCATTGTCATGCAGGACTTGTTGACTATGCCGCTCCTATTATTGCAAATGGCGAAATGATAGGAAGCTTTATCGGCGGACAGGTACTTGCCGCACCGCCGAATCTTGAAGCTTTTGAAAAAACAGCTCTGGAGCTTGGAATTGACCCTGAGCTTTATGTTGAGGCTGTAAAGAAAATAAACATTGTTGATGATGATACAATTGACAAGGCATCAAACTTCCTTTGTATTGTTGCAGAATGTCTTTCACATCTTGCTTATCAGGGTTATGAACTTCATAAGAGTAACATTGAAATTGAAAGGGCTTCTAATTTAAAAAGCGACTTTCTTGCAAACATGAGCCATGAAATCAGAACACCTATGAATGCAGTTCTTGGCATGGTTGACCTTGCTCTGCGTGAACAGATGAGTGATGCTGCAAGGGAATGTATGCATCAGATAAAGATGTCTGCAAAAAATCTGCTGGTAATCATAAATGATATTCTGGACTTTTCAAAAATCGAATCGGGCAAAATGGATATCATTGAAGTTGCCTACGAACCGCTTTCGGTTATAAATGATTTATCGGCAATTGCAAGAAATAAAATCGGCAATAAGGAAATTGAGTTTACAATGAACATAGCTCCGGATATGCCGCAGACTTTATATGGTGATAATGTCCGTATTCATCAGATTCTTCTCAACCTTATTACAAACGCTGTTAAGTTTACCCAGCGTGGCGAAGTACATCTTGACATAACATGCGAACGTGAAAGCAACGAACTGGTAACCATGAAGGTTTCTGTTACTGATACAGGTATGGGTATCAAGGAATCTGATTTCAGCAAGCTTTTCAATTCTTTCCAGCAGGTAGACAGCAAGAGAAACAGAAATATTGAAGGTACAGGTCTGGGCCTTGTTATCTGCAAACAGCTTCTCGAGCTTATGGGCGGTACAATTACCGTTAAAAGTGAATACGGAAAAGGAAGTACATTTACATTCTTACTGCCTCAGAAAATTATTGATAAAACTCCTGCAGTTCCACGCCTTGAAAAAGAATTTTCAGCGGGTGTTCTGCTTAACAATCCTTATGCAAGAAAACAGCTTATAAAAGACCTTGAATGGATCGGGGCAAAGCCTGTTATTTTAAGTCAGCTTCATGATTTCAGCGAAATTGACTGCGATTATCTCATTATCGCAAAGGATTATTATACAGATACTCTACGTGACTATCTTTATCAAAACAAGGACACTAAATGTATTATTGTTACAGAATACGGTGATGCTTCAAATGCATTCTATCCGAATGCCAAGCTTATTCATAAGCCTATTTATTCTCTCAGTCTTTACAATGCAATGGGCATAAGCGATTATGAAACAAAGAGTGAACTTAATGAGTATGAAGCGTTTACATTTATTGCTCCTGAAGCCTGCGTGCTTATCGTTGATGATAACAGCGTAAATCTCAAGGTTGCAAAGGGACTTATCGAGCCGCTTCAAATGGTTGTAGATACAGCTGAAAGTGCATCAAAGGCAATTGAAATGGTAAGCAGAAAAAAATATGATATGATATTTATGGACCACATGATGCCTGAAGTAGACGGTGTTGAGGCTACCCATATCATAAGACGAATGCTGCCAAGCTATAAGGAAGTTCCGATTATCGCATTGACAGCAAATGCTGTGGGAGAAGCAAAGAATATGTTTCTCAGAGAAGGCATGAATGATTTTGTTGCAAAGCCGATTGAAATAAAGGATATCGTTTCAAAAATCCGAAAATGGCTTCCGCAGGAAAAGATCAAGCCGGTTTCAAGCAAGGAACAGCAGCAGGATATAGAAGTAAAACAGAGTATAACTGAAATCACAGGTCTTAATGTAAAACAGGCAATTGAACTGCTGGGTTCAGAAAAGCTTTTCAAAACAGTACTAAAAGAATATTTTGATACCATTGAACAGAAAGCTCAGAAAATACGTGAACTCAGATGGGCTGAGGATTGGGAAAACTATACCATAGAAGTTCATTCACTCAAGAGTACATCACGTCAGATAGGTGCTGAATATGTCGGCGACCTGGCAGCAGAGCTTGAAATGGCGGGCAAAACAGGCGATTACGAGCTTATAAAAGAAAAAAGCGACCACATGATTGATGAATACACAAAGTACATAGATATTTTATCACCAATATTTGAAGTCGAAGATGAAGTCAACAGCGGTGAAGAACTTTATGAGCTGCTTGGAATACTGGCTGATGTTATAACTACCTTTGATATTCTCGCAATTGACGAAGTGATTGAAAAAATTGAAAAGAGCAATATTTCCGATGAAGACAAGCAATACTTCAATAATCTAAAAAAATATATAGACGAAGCAGACATAGACAAGTGCAACGAAACTATTGAAAACTGGAGGCAGAATGTTTCTCCTGATACAGCAAGTGATAAATCTCTCACAAACGACATGCTTATTTATATGCTTGAAAATCTCCAAACAGCACTTAACAATTTTGATATTCTGGCTATTGATGAAGCGGTAGAAGCACTTGCCAGATATACCTATCCTGACGACCAACAGGAACTTTTGTTACTCATAAAGGAATTTGCACTTTCAAGTGACATTGACAACTGCAGCGAAGCAGCATCACGCTGGCACAATCTATTGCTGAATTAATCTATGTACGTTTATATTTTAAAGTGCGAGGGTGATTTTCTGTACACAGGAATTGCAGCTAATCCCGAACGCAGACTTCGTCAGCATCTTGGCATCATAAAGGGTGGTGCAAAATTTACAAAATCCCACAAGGTTTTATCAGTAATGGCAATCTGGGAAGACAAGACAGAAGAATACGCCCGAAAGCTTGAATGTCAGCTGAAAAAGCTGACACGTATGCAAAAGGAACAGCTTGTCAATAATCCTGTCATGTTATTATCGGATTTTGATTTCGATATACCAACAGAAAATTTTTTGTATGTAAACCCAGATGAGCTTAACAAAAAATATAAACTTAAAATGAAGGAGCAGGCTTAATTGCCTGCTCCTGATTTTGCTTTATATGAAATTTACCAAACAGCAAATCAAAAGCTCCCGACATAAAATCGGGAGCATTATTTTAGTTTAATATCAGATAAATGATTTTATTGCACCTGAAATAAATTCTATAACAGATGTTACGTCTGTATTATCAACCTTTTTATCTGTGTTTACGTCTGAATTGGCAAATGCCACATCATTTTTAAGCGGATATAAATCCTTGTTGAGAAGATACTTTGACAATACAATAATATCAGATACGCCTACTTCCCCGTCAACATTTGCATCACCAAGAAGTGTAGGTGTAACAACAATTGGTGCTGTAGTAACCGCTGTTGTAGTTGCAACTGTTGCTGATGTTACTTTCTGTGTTGTAAGATTTGTTACAGTTGTTCCCAATGTTGTAGTTACTGCTGTCTGTGTTGTAAGATTCGTCACAGTTGTTCCCACTGTTGTAGTCACTGCTGTCTGTGTTGTAGGATTCGTCACAGTTGTTCCTACTGTTGTAGTCACTGCTGTCTGTGTTGTAAGCTTTGTTGTAGTTGTTCCTACTGTTGTAAGTACTACTGTCTGTGTTGTAAGTTTTGGTGTAGTTGTAACAGCCTGTGTTGTAGTTGTTGCCTTAGTTGTAGTTGTTGCTTTGGTTGTAGTTGCCTGTGTTGTAGTAGTTGTAGTAGTTGTTGTTACAACTGTTGTAGTCACTTCTGTTACAGCCTTCCATTTCTGACAGCTGTTGTTTGTAGGACCCCACTGCTGTACATTTGCTCCTGATGCTGTTGACGCACTTGCAACTTCAACAAGGCATGCATCCTTTGAAGCATGTGTGATAATGCTGTATGTTCCGTCAAGATTCTTTGAGAAACGGAAAAGCTGTGAGCTGTCCTTTGAGCTGTAAGCTACGATATCAATGTTGCTTCCGTCTGTACTTCCCTCAGCCTTAAGAGCATAGCCGTTGTCCTGATGTGAACGAATCCAGTAATAGTTGCCTGAACCGAATGTTTTAAGAATCCATTTCTGACAATCAAATCCACCAAATGTCCACTGCTGAACGTTTGTATTATCAGCCATTGTGCCGTCCTTAACGTCCATAACCATGCCTGAATTTGCATTTTCAAAAGTATAGATAACTCCTGTATTCATTACACAGCCAGGGTCTGTAACAGCTTCCAGAATCCAGTCCTGACAGTTTACACCGTTAACTTCCCACTGCTGAATGTTTGCACCTGCTGTTGTTGAAGCATCTGCAACTTCAACAGCTGAAGCTTCGCCTGTGATTTTTGTACGGATTTTATAGGAACCATCACCGTTTGCAGTTAGCATAAACTTCTGATTATCACCGCCATTGTACTGGTAAATATCAATGTTTGTGCCGTTTGCTGTCTTCTTTCCTGCAACGTCAAGCACATAAGTACCACCGTCACCAACGCATGAAGCAATATAATAATATCCGTCACCGGCACTGTAAAGCTTCCAGATATCATGAACTGATGTATTATCTGTTCCCCACTGCTGAACATTTGTTCCGTTTGCAGCAGCAGCACCTGCAACCTGCATATAAATGCCTGAGTTTACATTCTTGATACGGAATGCTGCACCTTCGTTAAATGAAGCAGCAACAGGTCCACTTGGAAGTTCTGTGTATCCTGCACTTGGAACACCCTTTGTTTTAAATCTCAGATACATCATGTTGCTCTTTGATGTCTGACAACCGCTGTATGTATTGCAGTATGTTTTTGCGTTATCTGCTGTAAGAGTTATGTATGTATAGTTGTTCTTAGGTCTCCATGAGCTTGCTGATGAAGTTGCGTTTGAATCTGCGCCCTGTACAGTTCTTCCGCAGTCTGAGAACTTTGAACCTGATTCGGCATAAGCACCAGGATATGTTACTGAGTTCCAGTCACAGATTACATTTCCGCCGTTTTCATAATAGCAGTTTTCTGCATAGACATCACAACCGCTGTGAACTGTATAAGCCATGCTGAATGTGTTTACATAGTTGTTGAGTGAGTGGAAGTAACCCCATCTCATAAGACCAGGGCCACGTGTTTCTGTCTGATAGAACTTGTTACCTATGATAGACATACGTGGGAAATTGTCGTAATTATTCTTTGAATTTGCGTCATCTGCAGGATAGCCTAAAATAAGACCATACTTGTGAGCACCGAATGAGCTGTCTGAAACTGTGCAGTAGTCAGCATCATAACAGCATGCCAGGAACTTATCTTCATCTACCTTACCTGTCTTAGGAGCATAGCCGTAGTTGTCATGACCTACAAATGTTACATGGTCAACCCAGATGTTCTGTCCTGAACCGAAATAGAACTGAATTGAGTCGTTGTTGTTTGATTCAGCATCATGAGTGCTCTTGAAGTTTTTGATGATGATGTTGTCACCAACACCACTCTTTGAGCTTGTGCAGAACTGTACATTAAAGAGTGTGTTTGCACCATAGCTACCGATGATAGTCTTATTGCTGTGAACGTAGATACGTCCTGCTGAACACATGTAGCGTTCACCATTCAGGTTAAGGTCTGTAACGCTGATGTTCTTTGTTACAACGATTGTGTAAGGTGTGTCAGAAGTTGCGTATTTTTTAAGGTCATCAAATGTTGAAACCTCAACAACTTCACCGAAAAGACCACCGATGCTTCCTGCCTTGATATTGCCTGTGTTGTCGTCCTTACAGTAACCTGCAAAACCCTGAAGACCGTCACAGTTCAGAAGCCAGAGCTGATTGTCCGCACCTGTGTAGCTTGCAAGTGTCATCCCTGAGCTCCCCTGTGTAAGAGCAAGAGATGTGTCTGAATAGTTTACAATCTTATAGTATAAGTTGTTGCCAAGACGGTCAGTCTTGACAGGTACTACATACCAGTGCTGTGACTGAGCCGATTCACTTCCGTACATTATAACGCTTGCACCTGCTTTAACGTTATAGTTGAGCGGAGTGAGAAGACGGCCTGACTGTGCGTTTACAAGCTTGAAGAATGTACCCTTTGAGTCTTTGCCTACCCAGTCAAATCTCCATGAAGGAGAAAGGTCATTTCCAAGTGCCTTTACAGAAAGGGTTGAGCCGTCTGTTGTACCATTTTCTGTAAGTACCTTTGAGTTATCCTTTGTTGCAATGTTCATAAGCTGCGCCGGATAGTCTACCGATGCCGCTTCAACTGGCATTGAAATGTTGCCTCCTGCAAACAGCGGCAGAAGCCATGCCACAAGGACTGTGAGTGCAAGCACCAGTGCCTGTCTCATGCGAATTGATTTGTTCATTTTAAGAACCTCCCATATATATTTCATACAACCGCAATAAAACATACAATATTTCATCACAATTATACAATTTTATTATACAGTATATTACAATTCAAGTCAATAATAAACATTTTTTTCACAATAAAGTTATTAAAATTGTAAAACAACACCTGTTATATTATTGATATTTTAACACTTTTTGCTATTTTAATTTTATCATATATAACAAATAATTACAATGATTTATTATGTCTGTTTTATGACATTTAATTTCATCTGAACATTTTGCTATGTACTTTTCGAGTGTCTGTAAAAAAATGCATAAATTTTAATTTGTCGTTCTTTTTTGTTTTCTTAACTTTCTTTGCTTGTACAAAGAAAGTTACAAAGAAATACATAAACTTTTTTCTTTTCTTCGAAACAGAAAAAAGTTTAATCAAA
>JAZQZW010000092.1:0-4355 GCA_045634285.1 Oscillospiraceae bacterium | reverse complement strand
TATCTTGCTATACCTGCTGCATCTCTTACGTTGATGATATCGTCCTGTGTGTAGTCAGCCGATACAGGAAGATTGCTTGTCTTGTTCTTAGCAAGGGCTGATGCGATGCATGCGGCATCACGCACATTGAGTTTATCATCTTGGTTCGCATCGCCTGCTATATAATAATCTTTGTTTTCATCTGACATAATTGATGCACTGTATGTCTCGGCAGTTGTACTATATTGAATTGAAGTGTCATTGTCAATGCCGATTGATGATGATTCAGCTGGCAGAATTTCAACGGCTGTTGCCGATAAGCCGACTGAAAGAACGACTGCACAAGCGGAAAGGCTTGCTATTATCTTTTTAATATTCATGTCATTTCTCCTTTGATAATGTTGTCAATGTAATTATACCACTTATTCAGACATTTTACAATATTTTTCGGTATAAACTTTATTGAACTATTTTGAGGATTTTTGTAGAGAAGTTGCATTTATATTAGTCGCCTTTTGTCTTAACCGTTGGAATACTTCTTTAAATGAGTTTTACTTTGGTCGCCCCTCATATTATTGTGAAATCTGAAATATTACTTAGCACACTCTGCAATTACCGCCGCACATTTTTCGATACCGAGAACACTGCTGTCAAGTACTAAGTCATAATCAGCGTAGTTTTTCCAGTCTGTGCCGAAGTTTTCCTTGTAAAAACTCGCTCTGCGTCTGTCATATCTTTTGAGAGTTTCCTTGATTTCACTCTTGCAAACCTTGTAAACCTTCATTCCTCTGTGCTCACGGAAATCATTTGACGCATGAATAAATACCTTCAGCACGTCATCTCTGTCAGCAAGTACCTTTGCGGCACTTCTGCCTACAAATACAGCCGGACCGTTGCCCGAAAGCTTTCTGATTGTTTCCATTTCCTCTAAAATAACCTTTTCAAAGGAATTGATATCTCTACCACTTCCAGCCATAAACGATGTTGTCATACGGCTGAGTGAGTAAAGCAGACTTCCTGTTGCATTTTCCTCCAGCTCCATAATTCTTTCAATCGGAATATGGATTCTATCGGCTGTCTGCTCAGGAATTTCCTTTCCGTAACAGTCTATGTCAAGCTTATCTGCCACAAGTCTGCCTATTTCCGTACCGCCGCTTGCATACTCTCTTTCAATTACAATATAATTAAATTTCATTTGCATAATCCTCCCTTATGATGCGTTTTCAAACTGACTATTATATAATTCGGCATAAAAGCCATTTTTTTCAAGGAGGTTTTCATGATTTCCACTTTCAACTATATCTCCGTCCTTCATTACAAGTATAAGGTCAGCATTTTTGATGGTTGAAAGTCTGTGAGCAATTACAAATGAAGTTCTGCCAACAGTAAGATTATCCATAGCTTTCTGAATCTGAATTTCTGTTCTTGTGTCAACTGAGCTTGTGGCTTCATCAAGTATGAGAAGCGGCTTGTTATCAATCATAGCTCTTGCGATTGTAATAAGCTGTTTCTGTCCAGCTGAAAGATTCGCTTTGTCATTCAGAACAGTATCATAACCATGTGGAAGAGTTCTGATAAATCGGTCTATACCTACAGCTTTACATGCTGTTCTGACTTCTTCATCTGTCACGCCCTGTTTACTGTATACGATATTTTCACGTATAGTTCCTTCAAAAAGCCATGTATCCTGAAGTACCATGCAGAAAAGATTATGAATATTATCTCTTGTCAGTTCGCTTGTAGGAACACCGTCAATTAAAATTTCACCGCCATTGAGTTCGTAGAAATTCATGAGCAGATTAACCATTGTAGTTTTACCGGCACCTGTAGGACCTACAATCGCAATCTTCTGTCCCGCCTTTGCCTTAGCAGAAAAATCATTGATAATGATTTTTTCAGGTACATAACCGAACTTTACATTTTTAAATTCAATATCACCCTTAGCTGTATCAAGTTTTTTGGTCTTGTTACTCTCATCTGCCATTTCTTCCTCTGAAAGAAATTCAAAAACACGCTCGGAAGCTGCTGCTGTTGACTGTAAACTTGTAGCCGCCTGTGCGATCTGTGAAATCGGATTTGTAAACAGTCTTACATAAATCATGAAAGCTACAATGACACCAAAGTCAATTTTACCGTCCATTACAAGTACGGCACCGATTACACATACGGCAACGTAACCGAAGTTACCGATAAAATTCATGATAGGCTGCATAATGCCTGACAAAAACTGTGATTTCCATGCGCTGTCATAAAGACGGTTGTTTATCTTTTCAAATTCTTCTATCGCTTCATTGGTTCCATTGTAAACCTTTACAACATTATGTCCTGTATATATCTCTTCAATATGACCGTTAAGAGTACCAAGTTCATTCTGCTGTCTGATAAAATGTTTCTGCGAAACCCCCATTACCATACCCATAATAATAAAACCAATTACTGTTGCACCGACTGCTGCAAGCGCCATAAGCCAGTTTGTGTAAATCATCATTACAAGCGAACCGATAAACATAGTAACAGAAGAAACAAGGTTACTGATACTCATGTTGAGTGTCTGACCTATCATATCAATATCGTTTGTCACACGGCTTAATACATCACCAAAGCTCGTTTTATTGAAATAATTAAGTGGAACCTTATTAATTTTCTCGGAAATTGATGTTCTTAAATTCTGGGTTACTCTTGCAGTAACCGTTGCCATAATAAAGCTCTGTGCATACGAAAAAACTGCACTAAATCCGTAAAGTAAAACAAGCGTATATGCAATATCCTCGACAGCAGGCATATCAATACCTGTCATGATGCCTTCTGTAACAATATTTGTAAAGTCTTTCAGTTTATTCGGACCGATAATTGCAAAAACTGTACCTACAACTGCAAGGAGAAGAGCAATTACAACAATCGGAATATATTTCTTTGAATATGACACAAGGCTTCCGAAGGCTTTTTTCATATCCTTTGGCTTTTCTCCCGGAGCCATTTTTCCTGCCGGACCATGAGGACGTTTTTTTGGATTTTTGATTTCATCACTCATTTTCAAGTTCCTCCTTTGAAAGCTGTGATAATGCAATCTGCTGATATACTTCACAATTTTTCATAAGCTCACTGTGAGTACCCATTCCTGCAATTTCACCCTCATCAAGAACAATAATCTTATCGGCATCTCTGATTGTACCAATACGCTGTGCAACAATAAGCATTGTTTTATCTACAAAGTTCTTTTTGAGTTCAGTTCTTAAAATACGGTCTGTCTTGTAGTCAAGAGCCGAGAAAGAGTCATCAAAAATGAAGATTTCAGGGTCACGGCATATTGCTCTTGCAATCGAAAGACGCTGTTTCTGTCCACCTGAAAGGTTTGTACCTCCCTGTGCTACCGAAGCATCATAAGTGTTTTTAAGCTTTTCAACAAACTCTCCTGCCTGTGCTATATCAACAGCTTTTTTTACGTTTTCGGCAGTATATTCTTCCCCGCCATTGTCACCATACGCAACGTTTGAAGTCACCGTACCGCTAAACATAACTGTTTTCTGTGAAACGTAACCAAACTTGTTATATAAATCCTCAAGCCTATAATCCTTTACATTTTCACCGTCAACAATAACTTCACCCTCTGTTGCGTCATAAAATCTTGGCACAAGATTTACAAGTGTACTTTTACCGCTGCCTGTTGAACCGATAAATGCAACAGTTTCGCCTTTTTTGGCTGTAAATGAAATATTTCTTAAAACGTAATCTGCTGCGTCAGGATATTTAAAGCTTACATTTCTGAATTCAATTTCACCCTTTGACTTTGTATTGTCAGTCTGCTTGTTTCCGTCATTTACCTTAGGAACAGTATTCAATACTTCCTTTATTCTCTGTGCCGAAACAGAAGCACGCGGAGCAATAATGAATATCATAACCATCATTACAAATGCCATAACAACCTGTATAGCATATGATGAGAATACTACCATGTCAGAAAATAACACAGCCTTTTCCTGTAAATCGGCAGTACTGTTGATTAATGCAGCACCAATCCAGTAAATAGCAAGAGGAAGACCATTCATGATACAGCTCATACCCGGCATCATTATGCCCATTACTCTGCCGGTAAAAAGATGTGTATATGTTAAATCATAATTTGCCTTTTCAAACTTTTCCTGCTGATAATCTTCGGCATTATACGCTCTTACAACACGAATGCCTGTAAGATTTTCACGCACTACTCTATTTAGATTGTCATTATACACCTGAAGCTTTTTAAACTTAGGAAATGCAAAAATAAGTGCAACAGTGATAAGAATAAACAGAACTATAAGTGCTCCGCCTGTTGCTGCTGTCCACTGCCAGCTTTTGCCCAGAATTTTGCATATTGCCCATACAGCAAGAATTGGTCC
>JAZQZW010000091.1:0-5247 GCA_045634285.1 Oscillospiraceae bacterium | reverse complement strand
TGATGTTGCAGTAAGAATAAAACATTTTGGGAGGACAGTTTGAGTTTTGTAACAGTATGCAGTGACTTTTCTTTGGTCAAACTTTCTTTGTGCAAGCAAAGAATAGTAGGTGAAAATTTATTTTCATAAGGAACGACAAATATAAATTTACTCCCCTTTTTCAAAAAGCGTAAAAAAACACTTGCAAAAGGAAAAAAAATGTTGTATAATATTATATGTATGTTGCTGTCATGATTTTATCATAAAAAATGACAGTAAAAATTTAAGTTAAGGAGAGTGTAACGCATGGGAATGTCCAATTTACTGGCTATGGTTGAAAGTGTAGTAAGCGCTGAAGGTTATAACTATGTATGGGCTGTTGTTATCACAGGTCTTGCAGTAGTATTTTTAGCACTTGTTATTCTTATTGTTTTTGTATGGCTTATGGGTAAAATCTTCTCTATTGGAAGTGACAAAAAAAAAATCACAGCAGAACCAGCAAAACCAATAGTTCCAATTAAAACAGCACCTGTTAAACCGGCTGCTGTTAACACAGCCGATGATGATGAGGTTATAGCTGTTATTGCCGCTGCAGTTGCCGCTATGGGACAGGCAGAGGGCAAAACCTACAAGGTTAAATCAGTCAGAGCAGTTAATAAAAATAACCGTGCTACAAGGTCTGCATGGGCTATGGCAGGACTTCAGCATAATACTGCACCATTCTGACGCATATTTCAGAAAGGATAAATTCAAATGGGCGAAATATTAAATATTTTCGTGGATACCATAAAAGACCTTGTGGCTACCAGTGGTATTGCAAACATGGACTGGAAAGCCGGAGTTATGATTTTAATATCATTTGTCTTTATGTATCTCGCAATTGTAAAGGAATTTGAGCCACTGCTCCTTCTTCCTATTTCATTCGGTATGTTTTTAACAAATCTTCCACTCGCAGAAATGTATCATCCTGAACTTTGGGCAGGAGAACTTCACTTCGGTGAAATTCTGCATGATGGTGGACTTCTGGATATTCTGTATCTGGGTGTTAAGCTTCAGATTTATCCACCGATTATCTTCCTGGGTATCGGTACAATGACCGACTTCGGTCCACTCATTGCAAACCCTAAGAGCTTCCTTTTAGGTGCTGCTGCTCAGGCAGGTATCTTTATTACATTTATCGGTGCGGCTGTTTTAGGCTTCTCTGCCGCTGAATGTGCTTCAATCGCTATTATCGGTGGTGCTGACGGCCCTACTGCTATTTACGTTTCAAGTAAGCTGCTCAACGGTGACGGTTCCAGTATCAGTACAGGTACTATTGCCCTTGCCGCCTATACATACATGGCTCTCGTTCCGGTTATCCAGCCTCCTATCATGAAGCTTTTAACAACAAAGAAGGAAAGAGCTATCAAGATGCCACAGCTTCGTCAGGTATCAAAGACAGAAAAGATTATCTTCCCTATCGCTGTAACACTTATCGTTGCTCTCCTCGTTCCATCAGCAGCTCCACTCGTTGGTATGCTCATGCTTGGTAACCTCTTCAAGGAAAGCGGCGTTTGCTCAAGACTTGTTGATACAGCACAGAACGCTCTTATGAACATCATCACAATCTTCCTCGGCGTATCAGTTGGTGCTACAACTCAGGCTGACAAGATTCTTAACCTTGAATTCGGTAAGGTTATCTTACTTGGTGTTGCCGCATTCTCAATCGGTACAGCAGCAGGTGTACTTTTCGGTAAGCTTATGTGCCTCGTTACAAGAGGTAAGGTTAACCCACTTATCGGTTCAGCAGGTGTATCAGCCGTTCCTATGGCTGCAAGAGTTTCACAGAAGGTTGGTGCTGAAACTGACCCTACAAACTTCCTGCTTATGAACGCTATGGGTCCGAACGTTGCCGGTGTTATCGGTTCTGCCGTTGCCGCAGGTGTTCTCTTAAGCGTTGTTGGTTAATAACTAAAAATTATGGAGCTGTTTTATACAGCTCCATTTTTATTGTTATCTTGAATTATGTATCAATGAATTTCAGAAGATTGTTCAAAAGCAACGTTTCAAGTTCATAGCTTCTGGTCTGACCGTTTGTGTGACGTACAGTTATACTGTGCCTTTTGTTGTCATTGTCAATCAGGGAAATTTCAGTTATTTTTCCCATGCCGTAAATACTGTGCATTACATATCTGTCGGCTGTGACTTTAATTCCGTTATGTGTGACAAATTCATCTATGGTTTTCTTTTTGGTTTTAAAAGGATTTTCAGGTCGTGTCAGAGGAAGAATTTCATCTGCAAAGGTTGATTTTCTGTTTTCAAAAGAGATTATGTTAAGATTATTTTTTGCTCTTGTCAGTCCGACATAGAAAAGGCGTCTTTCCTCCTCAAAAAGAGTGCGGTTTTCGTAGGAATTGTCAACCGATGGCAGAATACCGTCATAAATGTCCATAATATAAACGGTGTCGTACTCAAGCCCCTTGCTTGAATGTATTGTTGAAATAATAACGGCATCACTGTTCTGAGGGATGTTACTCTCCTGTATAAGCTGCGGCAGAATTTCAAGCCTTTGCATAAAGCCTTTTAGCTGCGGCTCTCTGCGGGCAAGCATTTTTAATATTTCAAGGCGGCCTGTTCCCGTATTTGTGCTTTGCAGATAAGACTCGTACTTTTTCTCAATAAACACAACAGCGTCATAGGATGTAAATTTTCTTATGTCCGTAATAAACTTTTCAAAGGATTTTGCCGCAGAATAACGACAATGGGTGTTTGATTTAAGTGCCTCAAAAACGGAGATATTCTTATTTTTACTGTCAAAAGACACCTGTTCTGCCACAGCCTTTGTAAATCCGAAGCCGCACTTGTAATAAATCTGCATAAACGCAGAAGTATCATAATGGTCAAAGGAAAGGGAAACAAACGCCTTTATATCCTCAACTGTTCTGTTGCTGAAAAATGTATCCCTGATACTGCCTGTTCTGTAAGGGATATCGTTACGGATAAGGGAATCGATAAGTGGGATTGCACAGTCGTTATCTCTGTAAAGTACAGCTGTTTCGGAAGTTTTGTTTTTGATTTTTTCAATCAGAAATCCGTACTGCAGACTGCGGTCGGTAAGCTGAATGCGGTTTACAGGTGTTCCCTTTTCCCTTGTTGCAATAAATTTTTTGTCATATCTTTCTGTGTTGTGGGAAATGAATTTTGCTGCAATATCAACTATATCCTTAGTTGAACGGTAATTGTTTTCCATAAACAGTACTGAAGAATTACTGTAATCCTTTCTGAAATCCATAAGAGCCTTTGGATAAGCGGCACGAAATCCGTAAATACTCTGGTCTTCATCACCCACCATAAAAATGTTGCCGTAACGCTTTGAAAGAAGCCGTATAATAGTATGCTGCAGCTTTGAAGTATCCTGTGCCTCGTCAACGCAGATGTATCTGAATTTATTGTGAAAAAATTCAAGCACATTGGGAAATCTCAGCATTATCTGAAGTGAATACTTCATCTGGTCGTCATAATCCATTTTTTTTTCGGCTTTCAACAGATTGTCATAACGGCGGTAAAAATTCAGAATGTCAGGAACGGCAGTTTTAAGCTCTTTTATTTTTTCATCACCCAGCATCATGTTTTTAATGTAGGTGATTGCCGATTCCGCCTCCTGAACTTCACTTTCACATGGAAAGCTTTCAGCAAGCTCAATATAAATTTTACGTATCAGAGCCTTCCTGTCAGAATCACTTATAAGCTCAAAGGGAGGATTTTCCCTGTCTTTGCTGTAAAAACGGATTATTTCATAGCAAACGCTGTTGATTGTGCGGAAATTCAATTTTTCCGCAAGCTGATTTCCGAAAATTTTGGCAAAGCGTGATTTCATATCAGCGGCTGCAGCAGTTGTATAGGTCATGGCAAGGATATTTTGTGGCGGAATATTTTTGCATATTATCATGTAGCCCAGTCTTGCAACCAGAACGGTGGTTTTACCGCTGCCCGGAACTGCGATAAGCAGATTTGCCCCCTCAGTTGTCCGTACAGCCTGCTGCTGCTGACTGTTAAGCGTCAGCTGATATTCACGCATAAAACGTGAAAATTCATCGTAATTGTTTTTGTCTGTCATTTATCTGCCTTTCGTGTTTTTTCTGTAATTATAACATAAAAAGACAAAAAATTCAACGGCAGAGAGGTCTGCCGTTGTGGTGTGAATTATGAAGGATTTTGTAGTGTTAGCAAATTTAAGATTGTTCTGAATTTAAAATCAGATAAATACTGTATTTTTTGCTGTTCTTTTTGATTTAAAAAATATATATCGAAGAATGTAAGTATATTATAGCATATATTAGACAAATTGTCAAGTATTGTTTGAAAAAAAATATTCAATTCCTACAGATGTATGTATAAAGTTTTTGTGAGTAGATAAATTTTAATTTATGGGTGTAATGTCAGTCTCCCCTGAAAGGGGAGATGTCAGCTTGCTGACAGAGGGGTTAAAATAATTTTTGCTTTTAAACCCCTCCGCCACTTCGTGGCACCTCCCCTGTCAGGGGAGGCTTATCTCAGACAAATTAAAATTTATCCCCCCGCACATATTTTACAGACAAAAAACAGATTATTTATTGACAATCGACCTATAATCTATTATAATTAATAACAGAGCAGCAAAACAGCTGCATAAAACAAACATAAAAGGAAATATTAACTTATGAGAATTGCAGTAACATACGAAAACGGACAGATTTTTCAGCATTTCGGACATACAGCAGAGTTCAAGCTTTACGATATTGCTGACGGAAAGGTAGTTGCTTCACATGTTGTTTCAACTCTTGGAAGCGGACATGGTGCACTTGCAGGATTTCTTTCAATGAACAATGTTGATACCCTTATATGCGGAGGTATCGGCGGCGGTGCACAGAATGCTCTTGCACAGGCAGGAATAAAGCTTTACGGCGGAGTAAGCGGTGCTGCTGATGATGCGGTAAATGCATTACTTGCAGGAACTCTCGGATTCAATCCGAATGTTACATGCAGTCATCATGGACATGAACACAGCCATAGCTGCGGAAATGACCATAATTGCGGTTCACATGGATGTCATTAAACAGGAGGTGAAAACATGAAAAAGTATGTATGCGATGCATGCGGCTGGGTTTATGATGAAGAACTCGGCGTGCCTGAAATGAATATTGCACCGGGAACAAAATTTGAAGATTTACCTGACGATTTTGAATGTCCTCTCTGTGCAGTGGGCAAGGATATGTTCAGCGAAGCAGAATAATAAAGCAAAGACGGACT
>JAZQZW010000090.1:0-4505 GCA_045634285.1 Oscillospiraceae bacterium | reverse complement strand
CAATGACCATATCCTTATGCTGAAAAAACTTCGCAAATGCTGAAACAAAGCGTATTTTTATCTCTTCTTCATAAAAATGCGGTGTTGTGCAGAAATGCTCACCCTTGAATTTATTGTTGCACTGCCATATCACACGGCGATATTTGCTTGTGGAGTGCCAGACCTTAGAACCAAAGAAATTGCCACAGTCCCCACATACTAATTTTGCAGAAAATATGGTACTACCACTGTATTTTCTGCCTAATTTCTTTCTTCTTGCCATTTCAGACTGGACTTCCTCAAATTCCTCCGGTGAAATAATCGCTTCATGGGATTCCTCGATATAATACTGTGGTACTTCACCTTCATTAACTTTTTTCTTTTTTGTCAGGAAATCTGTAGTAAATCGCTTTTGCAAAAGTGCCGAACCCTTGTATTTTTCATTGGTCAAAATGCTTTCAATGGTTGTCTGACTCCATTTTTCTTTTCCGGCAGGTGTCGGAATTTTCCGTTCTGTCAGAGATTTTGCAATAGCATAAATGGTCTGTCCGTCTATAAAGCTTCTGTAAATGAAGCGTACAATCTCTGCTTCTTCCGGTACGATTTCAGGCAGTCCGTCCTCTCCTTTTCTGTACCCAAGAAAATGATTATACGGCAGACTGATTTTACCTTCTGCAAAGCGTCTACGCTGTCCCCATGTAACATTTTCAGAAATAGAACGGCTTTCTTCCTGTGCAAGTGAGGACATAATCGTGATAAGCAATTCTCCCTTGGAATCAAGCGTGTAAATCTGTTCCTTCTCGAAATATACCTCCACGCCTTTTTCCTTCAGTTTACGGACAGTGGTAAGAGAATCAACGGTATTTCGTGCAAATCTGCTTACGCTTTTTGTGATGATTAAATCAATACGACCTGCAAGAGCGTCCTCTATCATCTGCTGAAATCCTTCACGGTGCTTCGTAGAACAACCGCTGATACCCTCATCAGTATAAACACCAACAAACTCCCAGTCCCCACGACCTTTAATATAGCTTGTGTAATATGCCACCTGTGCTTCATAAGAAGTAAGCTGTTCAGCAAAATCCGTTGAAACACGGGCATAACCTGCCACTTTCCTTTTTGCCTTTGTATTCATCATCATTCTCGTCTGAGGATTGATGGTCTGAGGTATCATTGTGACTTTCCTTGGCATTGTAAACCCCTTTCTCTGGCTTTTTGCTTCATTTCATCAGTCCAGCTTTTTCTACGGGATATATGTTCCCATTTGCGTTTTTCTTCATGACCGTCATGGAAAATGAAAATCAGTTCATAAGGTGCAGGAACAAGTATCCTGCTGATTTTTCTATGTACTGTTTTCTCATCAAATTCTTTGATTTCAAGAACATCACATAAAACTTGATATAAGACATCTTCTGGAATTTGTTTTGATGTAGGACAGTATTTCTTGCCTCTCCGTGTAAAAGTCGAACAACTCCAGGCAATTTTGTTTTTGTAAACCTTACGCTGATAATTCTTACCGCAACCACCGCATTGTATCATACCGGATAATGGGTATCTGTTCGTTGCACCCTGATACGAATACTGTTCCTGTCGTTCTGCAATCATTTTCTGTACTCTTTCAAAGGTGTCAAAGTCAATAATTGCTTCATGGGCTTCCTCAACCAAAAACATCGGCAGTTCCCCATGATTCTGCATTTTCTTTTTCTCTATGTGGTTATTGCGATAGTACTTTTGCAAAAGCATATTGCCGATATACTTTTCATTTGACAAAAGTTCCTTGATTCTTGGAGAAGTCCAGAGATTGCCTTGTGCAGTTCTTATGCCCATTTCATTCAATTTATTTGAAATAGCTTGACCGCCCATGCCGGAGAGATAATCAGAAAATATCATCCTGACTATTTCTGCTTCAGAGGGTTCTATCTCCAAAACACCGTCAGCATTTCTGCGATACCCGAATATTGTAATACTTCCTATTTTCCCCTGTTCAAAGTCCTTTCTGATTTGCCATTTACGATTTTCACTAGCCGACAAGCTTTCTTCCTGTGCGTAGGATGCAAGAATGGTGAGCATCAGTTCACCGTCTGAACTCATACTGTGAATGTTCTGTTCCTCAAAAAGTACATCAACACCTAATTTCTTCAGCTCACGGACTGTTTCCAAAAGGGTGACGGTATTTCGGGCAAAACGGCTGATAGACTTTGTCAAAATAAGGTCTATCTCGCCATTCCTGCATCGTTCCAACAGTTTCTGGAACTGTTCTCTGTCCTCTTTAGTACCGGTTATAGCTTCATCGGCATATACACCACAATACTTCCAGCCAGGATGCTTTTGGATTTTTTCACTGTAATAGCTGACCTGAGCCGATAAGGAATGAAGCATTGCGTCTTTACCACTTGAAACCCTGGCATAAGCTGCAACATTCAATAAAGACGGCATTTTTGGAATAAACTGAACCTTTTCTACCACTCGTTTCATATTTCCCACCTCCTCAGTGTCACATATTAACTCTATACCAAGGCAGAAGTCAAGGTATTTCACGATATATACTGCACAAAGATATATCAAATTTCTTGGCGATTTTAACCTCACATTTTTGAAATTCAGCCTGTGTGATGATTCCTTCCTGCATCCACTTACGGAAAATGTAAACAGACAACTTGTATGCTGTTAAACGCTGTAATTTATCCATTTCTCCTCCTATAGCAGACCACAGAACAATATTTTCGTTTTTTACTTGCATAAGCATAGAATTTCTTGCCACAAGACGCACAAACGCATTCGGTCATACCGTCTGAATGTTTATGTTGTTCACGCCAGTAAAGACCACGGCATTTATCAGAACAGAACTTCTTTTGTTTTCTCCCCTGTTTCTGCTCAACGTGCATACCACACATAAGACAGCTGTTCTCAGATTTTCGCCTTTGAAGATATGACTTTATCGTATTTGGGGATATTTTCAGCTCTTTGGCTATTTCTGAAATACTTTTTCTATCACGTTTTAAAATGTCAATTCTTCGCTTTTCTTCGGTTGTCATAAAGACACCTCCTACTGATATTTGAAAAGTCCTTTCAATAGCAATAAGACATTTTTTCTGCTTTTGAGTACCTTTCAAGTATCAGTCAAAAGAAAGTTCCGAAAAATTAACCCCTTAAAATAGTAAAAAGGCTGCCGAGGATAATTCCCCGACAGCCTAAAACTTAAATATCCTTTTTATTTACCCAACCGGTCACATACTGACCAATCGGATTTTTACCGCAGAATACAGCTTTTGTAGTAACACGATACCTGCCATTGACCTCAATTGCGTCATACAGATAGAATGTACCGCTTTTCTTTGTTCCGCTTTTTGCAGATGAAGATGCATAAAGCACAGTATTCTTAAGCATAACCTTATCGCCCTTTTTAAGGGTCTTAGTTGCTGTGAATACTACCTTTCCACTTTCATCAAACACAAAATAGCCTGCCTTACAAGCTTTCTTCGCATTATCAAGAGAAGAAAAAGCACCAAGCTGTGATTTAACATCAGACCAGGATTTTCTCACTCTATAAAGCTGTTTATCTGAATTCATATATGACTGCACCTTTGATTTGAACTTATCCCAATGAGGCAGAATGTATGCCGGACAGTATTTTCTGCTGTACCAATGGTTATGAGTATAAAGGTGACTGATGTCAAGATTGTACTTATTCAGAAGTGCTGCTGCAAGTTTTGCACAGTTGTCTTCTGACTTCTTGTCCTTATCATTGTAAGCAGAACTCATAATGCATTCAATTGCAATAGTTTTTCTGTTTCCGTCACCGTTGCCATCGGCAGCGTGCCAGCCACTAAGCGTTAAAGGCAGGTTCTGCCACGCACAAGTGTTGTCAACATAATAATGAACTCTGACATCATTCATATTTCCGTTGACAGTTGCTCTGGTATACTGCTCAGCAGGTGTTGTACCTGTGGCAGTTGTAATCCAATCGGTGTTATGTACAGTTACACCAATGATTTTGCCCTCCATAGAAATAGAGGGCATATCGATTTTATTGGGATTGTGTTTTGTGAGTAAATACTCGTTGACGGTTACACCACCAAGTTTTGTAGTTTTATCAGCTTTCAGAATTGCCATCATTGTTTTCCTCCTTGATTTTTTCTTCTGCTCTTCCGACTTTAGTCTGAAGAACATCAATTGCGTTCTTTACAACAGGTGGATAAGGAATACCCATTAAAGTTGTATTCTCTACAATAGATAAAAGCTCGTTCAGACAGAAACTAATGCAAACTGTATCACGGATATATGTAGTCCCGAGAAGAATATCAATTCTTACACCAACTACAACCATAAGCAGAATACAGAACTTCTTTGCAAGACCTATCCACCCTGCCTTACTGTTAAGCTTGCCGCTTTTGCTGTGTTTGGATTTTCCTATTGCCGCAGTGACCAGCCCTGTCACAAAGTCAACACCCATAAAGACAATCAGCGTTGAAAGTGCAGAATCCCAGCCGCCAAGCAATGTTGCAACAAATCCTCCCACAACTCCT
>JAZQZW010000089.1:0-10834 GCA_045634285.1 Oscillospiraceae bacterium | reverse complement strand
AATCTCATATTCGTTGCCGTTATTGCTCAGAAGTTCAATTCCTGCGATATTTATAAGACGGCTTTTGCGTTCTACCTCAATGCCCTTTCGTGCAAGGTCATAAAGACGCTGTCCGTTTACCTGTACAGCAGAGTACATAGGCGGAAGCTGTGTGATTTTTCCTCTGAATGAACAGAGTGCCTGTTCAACCTCAGCAGCTGAAACCGAGAAATCCTTTTTTTCAAGAATTTCACCTGTTGTATCATAGGTATCTGTAACAATCCCAAGCTGAAAACCTGCACGATAGCTTTTGCCTGTTTCCGGAATAATGCTTATTGCTTTGGTAGCACCGCCTGCAAAAACAGGCAGTACCCCTGTTGCCATAGGGTCAAGCGTACCCGAATGGCCAAGCTTTTTCATTTTCAGTATTCCACGCATTTTTGCAATTACATCAAATGACGTAAATCCCTGCGGCTTGTTTATACAAATTATCCCGTTTAACATAAATTCATGCCCTTTTCAACTGCATCAAGAATCTGTTTTTTAACTTCGTCAAGTGTACCATGAAGCAGACAGCCTGCCGCCTTTACATGACCGCCGCCGCCAAGTGACGCACATATATCAGACACGTTCACATCATTTGCAGAACGCATTGAAATCTTATAACTGCTTTCATCACGCTGCTTGATTGTAACGCCAACTTCCACTCCTTCAACCTGAAGCGGAATACCCTCAATGCCGTCAAGCTCGCTCTGGTCAACACCAATTTTATCACGAAGCTCTGCTGTAACAGCAAGCATTGTACATTTGCCGTCAAGGTAATACTCTATTCTGTCAACGGCAAATGCTTCCATTTTAAGTCTGCCTCTACTCTTGACATCAAACATTTCCCTGTTGATTCTTGCAAAATTAACATTACTGTTTCTTTTCATTTCGGCCACAAATTCATGTGCCTTTACAGTTGTATTTTCATACTTGAAACAGCCTGTATCGGTTGCAATACCTGTATAAAGACATTTTATTATATTTTCGTCCTTTTCAACCCCAAGCATTTTTGCAAGTTCATAAACAACCTCGCAAGCTGCTGAAGCATCAGGGCATACAAGTGTCTTTTCGGCATATCCCGTATTTGAAATATGATGGTCAATACAAAGCTCTACCTTGTCACCGTAAATCTCCTTGTATTTACCAAGAAGATTTATATCGGCAACATCAGTAGCAATTATAATTTCAGGTTCAAATTCCTCATCTGTATATTCTTCACGCATAAAGTCAAATCTCTTTGGAATTTCATCAGAGCAGAGAACTCTTGACTTTTTACCCATGCTTTTCAGAATATAGTAAAGTGCAGTTCCTGAACCGATACAGTCGCCATCAGGACTCTGATGGGTGAGAATATAAGCATTGTTACAGCTTTTTAATATATCAGCCGCAGTATTAAAATCTATTTTCATAAATTACAGTCCTTTGAGAGTTTCATTAATTTCCGCACTATGCTCGATAGAATCATCGGCAATAAATTTCAGCTCAGGACTTTTTCTCATGTGAAGTCTTTTAAAGAGTTCACGTCTTATAAATCCTGTTGCAGATGTCAGTCCTTTTACAGACTCTCTTGCCCTTTCAATTCCTTCAAAGCATGAAACGTAAACCTTACAATGCGACAAATCATTTGAAAGATCTACCCTTACTATTGTGGTAAATTCTGCAATTCTCGGGTCCTTAAGCTCACGCAGAATTGCTGTAAGCTCTCTTTTTACATCTTCGCCCATACGGCCTGCTTTAAAACTTGCCATAAATAAACCTCCTTTATGAAAGTTTAAGAAAATCTTAGTCTGTATATTCTTCCATTATGAAGCCTTCAAGGATATCACCTTCCTTGATATCAGAGAATTTTTCAAGACCGATACCACATTCAAAGTTCTTGGCAACTTCCTTAACGTCGTCCTTGAATCTCTTGAGTGAGTCAATCTTATCTTCAGCAATTACAATACCGTCACGAACAACTCTGATTTCGCACTTTCTTGTAATCTTACCGTCAATGATATATGAACCTGCAACGTTGCCGACACCTGAAATCTTCCATACCTGTCGAACTTCTGCCTTACCGAGTACAACCTCTCTGAACTTAGGAGCAAGCATCCCCTTCATAGCTGTTGTGATTTCTTCGATTGCATCATAGATAATTCTGTACATTCTGATGTCAACACCGTCACGCTTTGCACTTTCTTCTGCAACTGGGTCAGGACGAACGTTAAATCCGACGATGATAGCATTTGAAGCAGCAGCAAGCATTACGTCACTTTCTGAAACAGCACCAACACCACCGTGAATTACCTTTACTCTTACTTCTTCATTTGTAAGCTTTTCAAGTGACTGCTTTACAGCTTCAACTGAACCCTGTACGTCAGCCTTTACAATGATAGGGAGTTCCTTGACTTCACCCTGTGCAATCTGGCTGAAGAGGTTGTCAAGAGTAACCTTCTGTACTGCCTTGAACTGTTCTTCCTTGGCTTCATGCTTTCTCTGTTCAACAAGTTCCTTTGCAAGTCTTTCATCTTCAACAGCGTTGAATGTATCACCAGCACTTGGAACTTCTGCAAGACCTGTAATTTCAACAGGAACTGAAGGACCGGCTTCGTCAATCTTTCTGCCCTTATAGTCTGTCATTACTCTTACTCTGCCGACAGCTGTACCTGCAATAATAACATCACCTGTTCTGAGTGTACCGTTCTGTACAAGAAGTGTTGCAACAGGACCTCTGCCCTTGTCAAGTCTTGCTTCAATAACAGCACCCTTTGCAAGTCTGTCAGGATTTGCCTTGAGTTCCTTCATTTCTGCAATAAGAAGAACGTCTTCGAGAAGTTCATCAATACCGTCACCTGTCTTTGCAGATACAGGAACGCACATAACATCGCCGCCCCATTCTTCAATAACAAGACCATGTTCTGTAAGTTCTGTCTTAACCTTTTCAGGATTAGCAGCTTCCTTATCCATCTTGTTTACAGCAACTACAATTGAAACACCTGCCGCCTTGGCATGGTTGATTGATTCAATTGTCTGTGGCATGATACCGTCATCAGCAGCTACTACAAGAATAGCAATATCTGTAATATCAGCACCTCTTGCTCTCATTGAAGTAAACGCTTCATGACCAGGAGTATCAAGGAATGTGATAAGCTTATCCTGTACCTTAACCTGATAAGCACCGATATGCTGTGTGATACCGCCTGCTTCTGTTGAAGTAACATTTGCATGTCTGATTCTGTCAAGAAGTGATGTCTTACCATGGTCAACGTGACCCATAACAACAACAACAGGGCTTCTTTCTTCTGTGTTTGCTGTATCATCTTCACTGTCATCAATAAGACGTTCTTCAATAGTAAGGATAACTTCCTTTTCTACCTTTGCGCCAAGTTCTTCAGCAACAAGTGAAGCAGTATCAAAGTCGATAACTTCATTGATTGTTGCCATAACGCCAAGACCCATAAGCTTCTTGATTACATCAGTTGCAGTAGCTTTAAGTCTTGTAGCAAGTTCGCCTACTGTAATTTCATCAGGAATAAGAACCTTGAGCTGCTGCTTTCTTGCTCTTTCAAGCTCAAGTCTGCGGAGCTTATCTGCTTCTGTTTCCTTCTTGCTTGAGAACTTGTTCTTGTTTCTCTGAGCTGACTTCTGATTAATCTTCTGCTTCTTTGAAGAGTAATTGTCCTTGTGCTTGTTTGCAGGAGCAATCTGTTCATATCTTTCGTTGTACTTATCAAGGTTTACGTAAGAACCTCTTGTATCAACAGTTCTTCTGTTTGAATTTGATGAGCTGTCATCTGTTGTTGTTTCAACTGACATTGACATTGATGTTGTACCAAGCTTTGTCTTTTCAGGCTGTGACTTTGGCTTGTTCTCTGTCTTCTTCTTTTTCTGTACAGGCTGTTCAGGTCTTTTGAATCTGTCTGCCTTGTCAGGCTTTTCAGTCTTCTTTGGTTCAGCCTTTACTTCTTCTTTGACTTCCTGCTTAGGTTCTTCCTTTGGCTCAGGTTTAACCTCCGCCTTAACTTCCTGCTTAGGTTCTTCTTTCGGCTCTGCCTTATCAGTCTTAGCTTTCTTAGGCTTTGCTTCTGCCTTTTCCTTTACAGTTTTTTCTGTCTTTTCAGTCTTCTTTGTTGTTTTCTTTGCTGGTTTCTTTTCTTCCTTTGGTTCTTCAGTTACTTCCTCAGGCTTTGCATTCTTTGAATCAAAATATTTCTCAAAGCTCTCTACCTGATTATTCTGTGAATAATATTCTAAAATATAATTCATTTCTTCTTCTGTAACAGCTGTAGTATTTTTTCTCTTTACATTATCATACTTTTCAAGCAAATCAATAAGCTCCTGATTGTCAAGCTTTAAATCCTTTGCTGCTTCTGCAAGCTTTGTCTTCTTCATAGGCTTAAAAACCTCCCGTTTAAAGTTTTATGAATTCAAGCTTCCGCTTAAAATTTATTTTCTTCCTTTTTCTTCATGCTTCTTGGTACAGTTGCCTTAACAATATCTCCAAGTTCCTCAAATCTTTTTGCAAATCCGTAATCAACAATAGCCAGTACTACCGATTCCTTGCCGATTGCGTCAAATACATCTTCCTTGCCAATACCAATTTTTATAATTTTGGTTTTAGTATTACTGCAGAAAAACTTGACTTCTTTCATTGTCTTCAGTGATATGTCATCTGTAACAATAACACATGAAACCCCTTTTTCAAGTGTCGCATCCTTAACTGCGTCAAACCCCACAATTACTCTGCCGGCTTTTCGGCATATTGTAAGTAAATTAATTGCTTTCTGCTGTGAGTTCATTTTCCATCTCCTCGTAAACTTCCTTTTCTATTTTACAGGAGAAGCTCTTCTCAAAGCGTCTTGACTTTCTTGCACTCTGAAAGCAATCTGTATTTTTACAGATATAAGCTCCTCTTCCGGACTTTTTCCCTGTAAAGTCAAGCGAGATTTCTCCCTCAGGTGACTTTACAACCCTTATCATTTCTTTTTTCGGCTTCATTTCATTACAACCGAGACACATTCTCATAGGTATCTTTTTTGTTTTCATAAACATCACCTTTGAAAATATTACTCTTCATTTGCAGTTTCAGTTTCCTCTGCTGTTTCTTCAACAGCTTCAGCCACCTTTTCTGAAATTTTTAAATTTATGTCAAGTTCAGGCTTGATGTCAATCTTATATCCTGTAAGCTTTGCAGCAAGCTTTGCGTTCTGGCCTCTGTTGCCGATAGCAAGCGATAACTGGTCGTTAGGGACAATTACACTGCATTCCTTTGCATCACCCTCAGCAAGTGTTACACTGAGAACCTTTGCAGGCGCAAGAGCTCTTGCAACAAATTCAGCCGGGTCTTCGCTGTGAACGATAATATCAATCTTTTCTCCTCTGAGTTCATCAACAATCGC
Source organism: Oscillospiraceae bacterium (assembly GCA_045634285.1). Classification (GTDB taxonomy): domain Bacteria; phylum Bacillota; class Clostridia; order Oscillospirales; family Ruminococcaceae; genus Porcipelethomonas. The sequence goes on along the minus strand of JAZQZW010000089.1, from coordinate 5,429 downwards.
CTGAATTCTTGTTCTCTTAGGACCGATACAAGCACCTACTGCGTCAACATTTTCATCTCTTGAGCATACGGCAATCTTTGTTCTTGAACCTGCTTCTCTTGAGATTGACTTAATTTCAACTATACCATCATAAATTTCAGGCACTTCCTTTTCAAAGAGTCTTTTTACAAGATCTCTGTGTGCTCTTGAAATTTTAATGATAGGCTTCTTTGTCTTGTTTACAATACCTGTGATGTATACCTTTATCTTGTCGCCTTCCTTAAAGCGTTCACCAGGAATCTGTTCATTTCTGAAAAGGTAAAGTTCAGTTTTATCGTAAATTACTGTTACAGTATTGCTTCCCGGTTCAACCTGTGAAACCTCAACTGTAATACATTCATTTTCTTTATCCTGGAACTGATTTAAAATATTTTCACGATTGATTTCACGAAGGTCACCCTTGATTGACTGCTTTGCAGACTGTGCAGCAGCTCTGCCGAAATCAGCAGCGTCAAGCTCCCACTCAATAATGTCGCCTACATAAGTATCAGCTTTTAATGTCTTTGCTTCGTCAATGTGAATTTCATTGATGTCAATAGGCTCATCATCAATAACAGTTCTCATAACAATCATCTTGAAAGTCTTTGATTTTGCATCAATATCAACTCTGATATTATCCTCTGTATAAGGATATGCTTTCTTAATTGCTTTTAAAAGAGCTGATCTGACCTTTTCAACAATGATTTCTGTTTCAACACTGTTTTCATCTCCGAGAAGTGAAAGTGCGTCAAAAAATTTCTTGTTCATTTTTTTGTATTCCTCCGTTTAAAATAATTTATCAAAATCCTCGTAAAGTCTTACTGCCGCAATATCAGCAAGTAAAATTTCTTTTGAGTTATCTTCATTTTCATCAAGCGGAAATGCAAGTGTAAGCTTTTCCTTATCATATGCCGCAAGCTTTGCTGTAAATTCCTTTACACCATCAATAGCCTTGAAAAGCTTTACGGTAACAAACTCGCCAAGTGAAGCTTCAAAATGTGATTCCCTGATAAGCTCTCTTTCAAGCCCTGCTGAGCCGACTTCAAGAAAATATCCTTGTGAAATCGGGTCTTTTTCGTCAAGAATGTCACTGAGTGGTCTGCTTACAGCCTCACAGTCATCAATGGTTACGCCTTCTTCCCTGTCGATAAATACTCTCAGGTACCATGACGCACCTTCCTTTTCAAATCTTACATCCCATATCTGACTGCCACATTCATCGGCAATCGGCTTTGCAAGATCGAAAACAATCTGTTCGGTAGGTCCGAATTTTTTCATTTTCATAGACAAAACTCCTGTTCTGTATTTCTGCGGAAATAATTTTTAAAATTATCCCCATATACATAAGAAAGACCGGAATGTTCCGGTCTTTGTTCTTACTTTATCTTTCTGATATATATTATAACACAAATTTTTAATAAAATCAAGTCTTTTTTTAAATTTGCATCTGCAGAATGAGTGTAGCAGATAAATTTTAATTTGTCGGTGACCCGACAGGACGTGTCGCGGTTTAATTAACTTGTAAATTAAAATAAACTTCGCGGGATTTACTTTAATAAAACAGAATTTGTCAGTTTCAGAATAAAAAATTTTCTTTAAAGCTGCCTGCTTTAGTATGCGGTGGCTGATGTGTACGCAGTATATTATCAATTATAATTTTACTTATGTTGTAGTAAGAATAAAACATTTTGGGAAGACAACCTGAGTTTTGTAGTAGTTACAAATGAATTTTTTCTTTTTTGATTAAACTTTTTTCTATTTCGAGAAAAGAAAAAAGTTTATGCATTCTTTTGTTACTTTTCTTGTGCAAGCAAGAAAAGTAAAGAACATAATACAACGCTAAATTAAAATTTACATTATAATTTCCAAAAAATCAACCAGCACCGCCATAGCGGTGCTGGTTCTCAGATGATGAGTATTGGAAATTTGTTGTAAGACTTATTCTACTGCACTTGCAAAATCACCAAGTGCCATTTCAATAAGAATACTTGTGTCAACTGCATCTATTTTGCCGTCCTGATTCATATCAGCATTGGCAATAGCTGTTTTATCCGAAAGCGGATAAAGTGATGCGCTTGCGTTGAATTTTGTAAGTGTTACGATATCAGACATACCCTGTGTATCATCAAGGTCAATATCGCCTAAAACAGTCATATATGTCGGGTCAACAACTACCTTATCAGATGATTTTTTTGCATTGTTTATACATTCAAGCAGATAAGCTTCCGCTTCTTCTTTTGTTTCAAATGCGGCAAGCTCATCAGAATAACATTCTGTTTTTGTTACAAGATATACTACGTCAATATCCAGATGCTTTACAGCGTCAACAACCTGTTTTACATCAATTATCTTTTCACCGTTTGCTGTAATTATAAGCTGACCGATTTTATCTTTATATTGATAATCATAACCTACATATGTTAATGTTTCCCTGTCAAGCTCTACAATATAGTTGTGCTCGTATTCTGATACGTCAGGCTCATAATTTTCATGTTCATGAACGATTGTATCAAGATCATAATTTACACCGATTGTATAGTATCTGTACTGTTCCTTTAAATCATCCATAGCAGCGTCAATTTCGCTTTCGTCAACATAACGGCAGAGATATTTTAATGAGCTTTCATATTCCTTTGCAAAATCACTGTCAAGGTGTGTATAAATCGGAATAATCGGATCATCATATTCATCTCTCATTGTCCAGCCGATAATAGGGTTGAATTCTGTTCCTTCATAATCATCAGGAAGAATTACGTCCTTGCCGAAATACATGAAATCAAACTCAAATGTATCAAATGCTGCGTCAAAGTCGCTCTTTGCAAGCTGTCCGCTTCCCTCAAAGAAAAGACCCTTTGTTTCTTCATTGAAACGGTATGTAACACCGCTGTCAAATGTTCCTGAATTTCCTGTCAGAAGTGCGTCATATGTATTGATTCTGTCCGAAAAATCTATTTCCTCATAAGAATCAAAATGTTCGCCCGGAGTAATTATCATTGTAGTTCCTGCATCTTCAAATGACTTCAGTGCTTCTAATCTTTGGAGATAAAGCTGCTGACTTCTTTCATCAGGCAAAGCTTCAATACCGATTTCACGATACAGAGGATACAATGCTTTTATTCTTTCATTTTCCTCTGTCAGCATTTGATGCTCAAATACTGATATCATAATAGGCTCTGTTACATTTTCAAGATCTTCTCTGGTAAAGCCTGTTGTAAGCTCTGCCGGTCTCCATAAATGAGGATAATATGTAACAGTGTCGCCAAGTGCGGTTCTTTCCTGAATATAATCCCACCTTGCACGTGTAGATGTCTTTGCATTAAAAGCTACCTCACCTGTAAAATAATAATCGTTACGATAATACAAATCATGACCTATTCTTGAACCGCATGAATCATAATAGTCCTTAACAAGCATTGAAACAGGCTCTGTAGCGTTAAGATATTCCTCACGTTTCTGAATATCTGTTGTAACCCGGACATTTTCTGCAGAAACATCGTTTATATTAAAGTGACCATAATATTTTGTTTCCGCTTCCTCTGCACCTGCTGTCACTGTACCAACAGCTGTTACAGCCATGAGTCCTGACAATACGAATGATAAAATCTTCGATTTTTTCATACAAATTACGTTCCTTTCATAAAACATCTCAAGTTAAAAACAGTCATTTTTTAACTGTTTTATAACCTACTTATCCTACCGTATTAATTATAGCACTTATTAATATTTTATTTCAATATGAATTTTCAACAGTAAAAAATGTGCATTTTTAACAAAATTGCACAGAAAAACAAGTACCGCCAGAGCGGTACTTGTTTTTAGCTTTTAATACTTTTCTCAGCCTTTTCAAGAGCCTTTACTATTGGTATAATCAGCAGGCCACAGAAGAAATTGCTTATTCCATGAATGCAGTCAAAAGGGAATCCTGCTGCAATCCACGAAAGCGTCTGCTTAAAATCAAGTCCGAACATCAATGCCTGTGCAGGTGCATAGAGCACACCAAACATAAACCCATGCAAAGAACATAATACCATATAAACTACAGGCTTTACCTTTGACGGAATATTTTTCGGAAGAAGCATTGTTGCTCCCCAAAGGGCAGTCCATATATAAAGATAAGGAACCCACCACATTGAAAAGCCGACGAAAAGTCCGTTTAAAAATACATAAGTATAAATTGCCCAGAGAGCCTTTTTTCTGTATACAAGCGTTATTGCTATGGTAAATACACCGAGAAGATGAATATTCGGCAGACCCTCCATCATTACTTTTGAAGCATACATTACTGCTCCGAGCATAGCGAAAACGGCAATTTCACGTACTGTCAGCTTCAACCTTTTTCAGCCTTGAATTCGTATGTTTTTCCGTCTTCGATATCTGTCATATCAACACCTGTCTGAGCGTATTCTCCGCCAATCAGAAATGACCAGTAATATCCATCTGCTTCAAAATCAAGTGTTTCACCGTCAACGGTTTTTACATAAAGTCCGTAATCACCGGCATCACCGCTGATAAGCTCTGCATCAAGAAGAGCTTCGCCAACTGTTTTTTTATCAGTTGCAACTTCAAACTGTTTCTGTTTTCCGTCCTTATGGGTTACTGTAAAGTCAAAGGTTGTCTGACCTTCTCCCACAACAGCAACCGTAGCATTGACGCTGTCCGAAGCTACCGAACTTTCTTCCTTGTCATTACATCCGATTGTAAGTGGTGCTATAGCCGCAATAAGCATGATACAAAGGGAGCCTGACAAAAATCTTTTAAAATTTACTGTCTTTTTCATTTGCATATACTCCTTTAAATTTTATTTTCCCAAACCGGCACTCGCAGTATAAGGGATTTGTCATTCGGATATTCCGACTCTGTACAGAATTTTCTGTCTTCCCGGTAATTTATTCCAGTGACCTGTCATTTTACATTGCGGCATGTAAAATCAAGAAAATCCTTTTGTACATTACGGCGACGGGCTCGTACAGGCTTTCCACCTGTTTCCCCGAAATGACTTTTATATTCTATCATATTTTGATTATTTTTGCAATATAAACTATTGAAATGATAAATTTATATTTGTCGGTGACCCGACAGGACGTGTCGCGGTTTAATTAACTTGTAAATTAAAATAAACTTCGCGGGATTTACTTTAATAAAACAGAATTTGTCAGTTTAAGAATAAAAAATTTTCTTCAAAGCTGCCTGCTTTAGTATGCGGTGGCTGATGTGTACGCAGTATGTTATCAATTATAATTTTACTGATGTTGCAGTAAGAATAAAACATTTTGGGAGGACAGTCTGAGTTTTATAACAGTATGCAGTGACTTTTCTTTGGTCAAACTTTCTTTACAAAGAAAGTTTGGGTATTCTTTTGTAACTTTTCTTGTACAAGCAAGAAAAGTTAAGCAACCAAAATAAAGCAGTAA
>JAZQZW010000088.1:0-28377 GCA_045634285.1 Oscillospiraceae bacterium | reverse complement strand
CTCAATGAAGGTATGGGAAAATGTTGACAGGGATTTTGTAAAGGAAAACGGTGGAGTGTATACAGAGGATATTTCTCAGACTGTAAAGAAAATGACAATACAGCAGTCGGCAGAATATTTTAAAACACGTTTCAATCTTTCACATTCCTGTGAATACATTATAAATCGTATAGAGGAAATGGTTTCGGAGCAGTACTGCAGATATATTCCGCTGAAAAACGGAGTTTTAAAAACGCTTGAAACTCTTTCTGCAAAAGATGTTAAAATGTGTGTTGCAACAGCAACCTACAATAGTCTTGTGGAGGCGGCACTTAAAAGACTTGAAATTGCGGATAAGTTTGAATTTGTTCTTACCTGTTCTGATGTGGGTAGCGGTAAGGACAAGCCTGATATTTTTTATAAATCAGCCCAAAAGCTTGGTTTTGACATTTCCGAGGTAATAGTTGTTGAGGATTCGCTTCACTGCATCGAAACGGCAAAAAATGCAGGTTTTGCAACAATTGCCGTTTACGATGAAATTGCCGGAGAGGACTGGAAAAAAATCCTTGAAATTTCCGATTATTCAATAGATTCTATGGAGAAATTCTGCGATATATTTTTAAAAGAGGTATAATTTTATGGCTAAGGTACTTGTAGGAATGAGCGGAGGGGTTGACAGCTCTGCTGCGGCAAAGCTTCTGCTGGATATGGGACATGATGTGACAGGAGTTACACTCAAGCTTTTTGAACCTGATGACCTGAAAAATGATATAAGGGCATGTGGTTCTTTAAACGATGTAAAGGACGCAAAAACTGTTGCTCAGAAGCTTGGTTTTGAACATCTTGTGTTCGATTTAAGAGAAGATTTCCGTAAAAACGTAATGAAGTATTTTATTGATACCTACTTGGTTGGTGGAACTCCCAATCCTTGTATCGAATGCAATAAGAACATAAAATTCGGTAAAATGCTTGAAGAAGCTGAAAAACAGGGCTTTGACCTTATTGCAACGGGACATTATGCAAAGTGTGTTTTGGATGAGGAAACAGGTAAATATCAGCTTATAAGACCATTAGACCGTTCAAAAGACCAGACATACGTTCTTTACGGACTTACACAGTATCAGCTTTCAAAAACACTTTTCCCACTTGGTGAATACAGTAAGCCTCAGATAAGGGAAATTGCTGAAAATGCAGGGCTTATAAATTCACGTAAGCCTGATAGTCAGGATATCTGCTTTGTTCCTGACGGTGATTATGCAGGATTTATTACTGCAAATTCAGATGCGGTTATAAAGGAAGGGGACTTTTTAAATACACAGGGTGAAAAAATCGGCACTCACAGGGGTGTGATTCATTATACAATCGGACAAAGAAAAGGTCTTGGTATTGCACTTGGAAAACCAGCTTATGTAACCGATAAAAATGCTGTTGAAAATACCGTTACTATCGGTGATAAAGAGGATTTATATAAAAGCGAAATTTTTGTTACAGACTTAAACTGGATTTCAGGCGATAAGCTAACGGAAGAAATTCATGTTACTGCAAAAACAAGATACAGTCAGAATGAAGCTGAAGCCACGGTAATTCCTGTTGGTGAAGATGTGGCAAGGGTTGTATTTGCTGAGCCTCAGAGAGCACCGGCTAAAGGACAGGCAGCGGTATTTTACAACGGTGATATACTTCTCGGTGGGGGTACAATTCAATAAGAAAATCCATTATTTACCGCTGTTTTTGTGGTGTATTGCTATTGACAAAACAGTCATAAAATGTTAAAGTTGTATTATGCTATGGGATTATGATAAGTCAGATATATTATGGAGGTTTTAAAATGAAAAAGACATTGAGAAAAATAGCTGCTGTACTGGCAGCAGTATCAGTTATAGGCACAGCATCTTTAAGCGTTTCAGCAGGAACTAAGGAAGATGTTATTGCAGCAGCAAGAGGAGCAGGCTTCCTTGAAGAATATGTACAGGTGCTTGTAAACTATCTTAATGTAAACAAGTTTACTGAATCACAGTATGATATTTTAGCTTCAAGAATTGCAGGCGTTGGTTCTGAAATGGACAAGGTTGCTCTGCAGTATTTCGGCAAAACGGTAGCAGAGATGAAGGGTGAAGCTGAAGATAAGGCAGAACAGTCAGGTGAAGAATTTGATGATTCTTTCTTAAATGACCTCGCAGACAAAATGACAGATGACAATATGGTAGAAATTCTTGACCAGATGGTAGAAGCCGGTAAGGAAGTAGGCCTTGATGTTACAGTTGAAAAGAAGGACGATAAGAACTTTATTTTAACTGTTAAGGATGAAGAAGGAAATGTTCAGCTTGTAACTCCTGTTGGCAAGCTTGTAGACAGAACAGGTGTGGAAGAAACTGATAATAACATGATGCCTGTTGCTGCAGGTGCAGCTGTTACTGCAGTTGGTATTGCAGGTGCGGCAGCACTCGTTATCGGTATGAGAAAAAACGAGGAATAATACATGAGCTGTAAAAATAAAGTAATAGCTGTTGTAACCCCATTTGTCATGCTTGCAATATGTGCAGGTATTGTTGGAGGTGCAGCGGCAATACCTGCTCAGAAATTTTCAAAGCTTGCAGGAATCGTATTTTCTGCAGAAGCAGAACAGGAACCCGGAAAAATCGGCGAAATAAAGTATGTGGAAAAGGAAGTTGAAGCTCAGCTTGATGACGGCAACAAGATTTTATATCCGTCATTCGGAATGCAGTATGCAACACTTAAAATCAACTCAATTGAGCTTGAAGCACCTGTTTTTTTCGGAAGCACAGAGGATTTACTCCAGCAGGGTGTATGTCAGTATATAGGCTCTGTTGTTGTGGGTGAAAAGGGCAACGTTGTGCTTGACGCTCATTGTAACACTTTCTTTTTACGTCTTATTGATGTACAAGTCGGTGATGAAATCGTTATAGAAACATCATACGGTAAGTTTACATACAAGGCGAAGGAAACAACCTTGTTTAAGGAAACGGACAACTCTCTTATCTCACCTACAGATGATGACCGTCTTACTCTTTATACATGCTACGGAAATCTTTTAGGCCCTACAGAAGACAGATATGCTGTAATCTGCGAGCTTGTTGAAAAAGAATTCTATAATTGACGGAAAGGATAAGATGATATGAAAATTACCGAAAAATATGTACTTAATCTGATTCTGTCAATTATTCTGATATTCTCCCTTTTAGGCGGAGGTGCGGCAGTATTTGCAAAGCAGTATCTTCTTAGCAGTGATACATTTATTGCAGTTTCGGACAAAAAGGAAATTCCACAGAAGGCTTACGATGAGATAAACGATTATTTTACAAAGAGTGAGGCTTATTCGGGTATTCCCGCTGATGTTTATATGTCAGCTGTTACAGTAGATGATTTAAAGCTGTTGATTGATGACAAGATAATAAATTTATTCGATGACATTTGTTCAATTGCTACAGACAGAGTTGAAATATATGATTTTGCAGAGCTTGAACAGAATATAACAGATTATTTCGATGAGTTTGCAAAGGAAAACAATGTTGAAGTAAATGATGAATATACAGCACAGCTTCAGAAAACCATAGATACAGCAAAAAGCGAAATCATGAATATCACGGATATTTACATGATTAACCTTATTGATGAAACAGGCGTTATCTCAAAGGTACGAAACCTTTATAAGTATATCGACCCTGTTATCTATGCATGTATTGGGCTTGCGATTCTTTGTGTAATTCTTATTGCGGTATTTTCAAGAAAGCGTGTCGGCAATATATTCTACTGGATATCAACTTCTGTTATCTGTATGGCTGTACTCGGGCTTATTCCTACACTTTATTTAAAGTTCTCAGGAATAACAGACCGACTTATTGTCAGAAACGAATGTGTATATGCCGCATTTATAGGTTTGTTTGCGGATATTATAAGTACACTTATATTTGCTGAAATTATTATTCTTGCTTTGGGAGCTGTATTACTTATAATTGGTATGCTTGCTTCAAAGCTTGGTGATAAGGAAATATAATAAATAAAAAGCGACAGAAGTAAATCCTGTCGCTTTTGTAATAAGGGAGATATCATAGAGTTTGTCATAGAAATTATTGTAGAAATATTTGGTGAAATTTTGGTTGAAGGAATAGAATTTCTTGCTACTTCAAATAAAATTCCAAAATTTATAAGAATACTGGTTATGATAATTATTTCGGCGGTTTTACTTGCAGTTGTATGTATAAGTACTGCTTTTATTTTTAAAGCCTCTGAAACAGGATTAAGAGTTGTGGCAGGAATAATAGATGCTCTGGCTTTATTCCTTCTTGTTTATTTTCAGATATGCTGGTGGAGAGCAATAACCACAAAATAATTTTCACTACAAATTCACACTACTGCTATTGATTTTTTATTAAAAATGTAGTATAATGAAATTATATTATTTATGAATGGAGAAATAAACCAATGGTATACGATATTATAGAAGAAATCAAAAAAAATCTGACAGGCGATATTGTAAAGGATATGGAATATCTTCAGTCACAGGCTGAAAAGTATCAGGACCACGAAAGTGCAGAAGAAATTCTTCATGCTATCAGCAGCATGACTTTTGATTTGATTCCTGAGGATAAGAAGCAGTATCTCAGAGATACAATGTTTATCGGTGAAAAGAGAATTGATCAGGTATTCAATGAAGCAAACAATCTTTTCAAGGAAGGAAAGCTTGAAGAATCAGCAGCTCTCATGAAGAAAATCGAGGACAAGGTTGATGAATTTTACAGCAATCCTCAGAATAAGGCAATGTTTGCGTTCAGAAATCGTTTTGACGAATATATCTACAGAGAAATGTTCAAGCCTGAGGGTACTTTTGCAAGAACACCTTATGATATTTGTACATATCTTACAGCTTATGGATATATCCTTGTTGAAATGAATAAGGGTAAGGAGGCTGTTCCTGTTCTTGAAAAGGCTATCAGATCAAACCCTGTAAATGTAGGGCCAAGATTTGAACTTGCAGAAACATACAAGATGCTTCACGAACCAGCAAATCTTCTTTATGCTATCAAGGAAACACTTCCTATTACATCAAGTCCTGAAGAAATTGCAAGATGTTACTGCAATCTGGGTTATTATTGTATTGAAATCAAGGATTATGACAGTGCAGTTGCGTTCTACTATACAAGTATGCTTTACTTCCCGAATGATCATATTACAGGTGAAATTCAGCATATTGCCATGCTTAAAGGCAAGCAGATTGACCCACCTACAAAATCTGATATCGAAAAGGCATTTTCAAAGTATGGTATCAAGGAAGGTCCGAATCCTGTTGTTGTAAATATGGCTTATTCGCTTGGTGAATACTGTGTTGAGCATAATGCGCATCCACAGGAATCACTTTTCTATTACAGTATTGCATACAATCTCACAAGAGATGAAAAGATTAAGGAAAAGCTTGACAAGCTTGTTGAACAGGCAAAGGAAGTTGCACAGAAGCGTGCTGAAATGCTTGAAAAGGAAAAGAATAAATAAAACAATACGGACAATCTTAGGATTGTCCGTATTTTCATGAAAAAAGCCGTATGATAAGTCATACGGCTCTTTGAATTTTTATTACTTAGCTTTTCCGAGGAAAGCAGCACCAATAATACCTGCGTCATTACCAAGCTTTGCGATAACGATTTCAGTATTCTTCTTTGAATTCTTAGTGTAAACTTCCTGTTTTACAAGTTCCTTTACAGGGAGAAGGAGTGTATCGCCTTCGTTGCATACACCACCACCGATACAGAGAACGTCAGGCTGGAAGATATTGATTGTATTTGTGATTCCGGCAGCAAGATACTTGATGAACTTGTCAACAACTTCCTTGGCTGTCTTGTCGCCCATTCTCATAGCGTCAAATGAAGTTCTTGCAGTAACCTTACCCTTTCTTTCTTCTGTAATCTTGTGCATTGCAGAATCCTTGTCAGCTTCCATAGCTTCCTTAGTCATTCTGATAAGACCTGTTGCTGATGAGAATACTTCAAAGCAGCCCTTTCTTCCGCATGAGCACTGAGGGCCGTCAACTTCAATTACAGTATGTCCGATTTCGGCACCTGCAAAGTTTGAACCTGCATAAATCTTGCCGTCGATAACGATACCGCCGCCAACACCTGTACCAAGTGTGATACATACAGCGTTGTTTGCACCCTTTGCAGCACCTGCCACATATTCACCGTAAGCAGCTGCATTTGCGTCATTTTCAACGAAAACAGGCTTGTTGATTGATTCGCTGATATACTTTACAAGTGGAGTATTGTTAAATCCGAGGTTGCATGAGTATTCGATGATACCTTCTGCACTGTTTGCAATACCAGGTGAGCCGACACCAATCCATTCGATATCGTCAATTGTGATACCTGCGTCCTTTACAGCCTGGAGTGAAACCTTAACCATATCGTCTGCGATTTCCTTTTCAGGTCTTGGGAGATTTGTCTTAGTGCTTGCCTTTGTGACAATGTTGTAGTTTTCGTCAACAACACCTGCAACGATATTTGTTCCGCCCAGGTCAATACCTATATAATACTTCATTTTCTTATTCTCCTTTATGTGTAAAATATTTTGTTGTTTAAAGTATATCATACTGATAAACCTATACATATATGATAAACCAAAACTTGAATTTAGTCAATAGTTTTTTGCGATTTTCACAAATTTTATTGAATATGCCCTATTATAAGTTCTGAATTTTTCTCTTGAGGAGTATAAGGTCAAAGACATTCAGCTTTCCGTCGCCGTTCATATCGGCTGCTTTCATAAGCTTCATGCCATCGCTTTTTGCAAAGCTTTTCTGCATCATTACAACATCGGCAGTTGAAACAGTCTGGTCATAGTTTACATCTCCCGAAATAATTTCATATGGCATTTCACTAAAAGGTGAAATTTTAAAATCAGGCAAAGTCCAAAAATCAGAAATATCAATGTATTCACTAATGTTATTATCGGGTACATAAACAGTAGGTGATGCATTGCATTCGTTAAAAATATGTAAATAATAAGTATCACCCATAGTGTGTTCTGAAGAAGATGCAAGATTAGGTTTCATTTGGTTATCCAGAAAAATTACAGTTTCCAAATTATTACAATCATAAAATGGCATATCAACATATTTGGTACATTCAGGAATAGTAATATGTTTTAAATTCAAATTTCCGCCAAAAGCACAATTTCCTATACTTTGTAAACTATATGGAAGCTTAATTGTTTCAAAAGTACAAAAGCCAAAAGCACAATCACCTATTTCTACTAACCCTTCGGGTAGTATAATTTCTTTAAGATTTGTGCAATATCCGAATGCCCAAAATGAAAATTCTTCACTTCCAATTATTTCAACGCCATCAGGAACTGTAAAGGATGTTTCTTGTTTTCCAGGTGGATAGAAAAGTAAGGTTTTCATATCATTGCTATAGATAATACCATTAACTGATTTGAAATATTCATTGGTTTCATCAATATAACAATCTGTAATATTCATACATTTTGATATTATTATACTTGAAACAGTATCAGGAATTGTAATCGTTTTTAAATTATTACATTCTTCAATGTGTATTTGGGTAACAGGTTTGCCTTGAATATATGCAGGGATTATTACGTCGGTAATAGTCTCGTCAATATTATATACATAAAAACTATCATTTAATGATGAATAATGAACACCATCTTCAATAAAACTTTCAGCATAACCCGTCATTGAAAAAACAGGTATTAACGCCAGTGTCAAAACTATGCTTGTTATCATGCTTATGATTTTTTTCATAATAATCACCTCAAATTACATATTCTGAATTTTTCTCTTGAGGAGTATAAGGTCAAAGACATTCAGCTTTCCGTCGCCGTTCATGTCGGCTGCTTTCATAAGCTTCATGCCATCACTTTTTGCAAAGCTTTTCTGCATTATTACAACATCGGCTGTTGAAACAGTCTGGTCATAGTTTACATCGCCTGGAATTATTTCACATGGCATTTCGCTGAAGGGTATAACTTTACTTTTAGCATTATGCCAAGAATCTGACATTGAATTATATTCATAAAATTTATTATCAGGAACATAAACATGAACTGTATTTTCAGCTGGATTTTCATAATATAATAGACGTAAATAAGAAAAATCTTCACTCTGTATAGATGAAGTAGGTATGAATTTTGTTTCTCTTAATAAAATTATAGTTTCAAGATTATCACAACCATTGAAAGGATGCATAACATCTATTACATTTTCAGGAATAGTGATTTCTTTTAAATTTTCATTATATAAAAACGCCTCATTTCCTATTGTTGTGAGGCTTTTAGGGAGTTCAATAGTTTCAAACGTGCAATACATAAAAGCACACTCACCTATTTCGATTAATCCTTCAGGAAGTATGATTTCTTTCAGATTTACAGCATAACTGAAACCTGTATCTTCATAATCAATCCGCTCACCTATTTTTTCAACACCATCAGGAACTTTAAAGGTAGTTTCAGTTCTTGCAGACGGGTAACAAATCAATGTTTTCATATCCTTGCTGTAAAGAACACCGTCAACCGAGCAATAATTTTCATTTGCATCATCAACATAAAAGTCTGTTAGATTAGAGCATTCATAAGTGCATACTATTTTAACAAACGCAGGTATTGTAATGGATTTAAGATTTTGCTTTTTTTTCAAATATATCTTTTGAACAGGATTTTCGCCAATATATTCAGGTATCACCAAATCAGTTATATTTTCTTCAATATCATTAACAGTCGCAATTCCTTTATTAATAGCAAATGTAATTCCGTTTTCTGTAACAAATTCAGCAGAGCCTGTCATCGAAAATGCAGATATTAACAGCATGGTCATAACAAGGCTTGTTATCATGCTTATGATTTTTTTCATAATAATCACCTCAAATTACATATTCTGAATTTTTCTCTTAAGGAGTATAAGGTCAAAGACATTCAGCTTTCCGTCGCCGTTCATGTCGGCTGCTTTCATAAGCTTCATACCATCGCTTTTTGCAAAGCTTTTCTGCATCATTACAACATCGGCAGTTGAAACATTCTGGTCATAGTTTACATCGCCTGAAATTATTTCCTTTGGTATTTCACTTAGGGGCAGAACTGTGCTGAGGGTATTATTCCAATGTCCTGAAACCAGCATATATATGTCAGTTTTGTTATCCGGGACATAAACAGTAATATTATTTGTGTGATTATGCAATATGGACAGATAATCTTCATCTTCATTTTCTGTTGATGATGAAAGAGGATTGAAGTTTATTTCTCTTAGAAGAATTAAGGTTTCAAGATTGTTGCACTCATAAAAAGGTTGAAAAATATTCTCAACATTTTCAGGAACAGTAAATTCTTTTAAATTGTCATTATGTGAAAAAGCACGTTCTCCTATGGTGATAAGGCTATTTGGGAGATTGATTGTTTCAAATGTACAATATGAAAAGGCATAGTCTCCTATTTCAATCAGACCGTCAGGAAGTGTAAATGATTCTCCTGCCTTTGCAGGAGGGCAATAATAAAGTTTTTTCATTTCCTTATCGTAGATAATGCCGTCTTTTGTACAGTAATTCGGATTTTCTTCATTAACAGTACACTCGGAAATATTCAGACATTTTATTATATCTATATCTGTAACTGTTGCGGGAATTGTAAGTTTTTCAAGATTGATGCAATCTTCAATATTTATGTCTGTGACCATTTCTTCGCCGATATATTCGGGAATTACTGCATCGGTAACAGAATCGTCAATATTAGCTACATATGCAGTCGGATCTTTTTCACTTCGGTTTATGCGATATTCTATTCCGTTTTCAACAATCCCCCATGTATAATCGTTTAATTGATACCAGTCATCTTCAGCAAAACCTGTAATTGAAAACGCCGGAATTAATACTATTGTCATTATCATACTTATAAACTTTTTCATAAATAATCCTCTTGTTTTAAAATTATAACTTTATTATACCACTGAATAGTCTGAATGTAAATACAATGAGAAAAATTGATATTATACATTATTTACAAAATAAATTTGAATAATTTTACACAAAATAAGGTTGCAAAAAAGTCTGATATATGGTAAAATAGTATAAACGATTGTTTAAGGGAGCGATATTATGAGCAATAATTTTAAAGAAGAATTTATTGAAATTTACAAAGAAAAAATTACACGTCCGGGAGCAGATAAGCTTCTGGAATATCTTTTATCGGATAAAAGCGACTTTTTCACTGCACCATCAAGCACACGTTACCATGGTTCTTATGAGGGCGGACTTGTGGAGCATAGTCTGAATGTTTACAAATGCCTTGTGGACTATCTGCAAAGACCACGTACAAAGGAGCTTTACGGAATGGATTATTCCGAAGAAACGGTTGCTCTTGTGGCACTTCTGCATGATGTATGCAAAATGAACTTTTACGCAGTTGACTACCGTAATGCAAAAAATGCACAGGGTCAATGGGAAAAGGTTCCGTATTACACAATAAACGATCAGCTTCCGTACGGACATGGTGAAAAATCGGTGTACATAGTATCAGGCTTTATGCGTCTTACAAGGGAAGAGGCATTTGCCATAAGATATCACATGGGCTTTTCCGGTCTTGAGGACAAAAACAGCATAGGGAAGGCTTTTGAAATGTTTCCTCTTGCATTTGCACTGAGCGTTGCCGATATGGAAGCAACATATTATCTTGAAGGTTCACCAAATTAATTATAGAAAGGGATATGAAAAATGAACAATCACTGGTATGATAATGCAATAATTTATCACATTTATCCACTGGGTTTCTGTGGAGCACCTAAATTTAACGAGGGAGGACCTGTTCAGTACAGACTTGATAAGCTTATTGATTGGATTCCACACCTTAAGGAAATGAATGTTGACGCTGTTTATCTCGGACCGATTTTCGAGTCTGTGGAACATGGCTATGACACAATTGATTATAAAATAGTTGACAGACGTCTTGGCGACAACGAATCATTCAAAAAAATCTGCGACAAGCTTCACGAAAACGGAATAAAAATCATTCTTGACGGTGTTTTCAATCACGTTGGCAGAGGCTTTGAAAAGTTTAAGGATATTCAGCAGAACGGTCAGAGTTCTCCATACTGTGGCTGGTTCCATAACCTCAATTTCGGCGGACAGAGTCCTTGTGGCGATAATTTCTGGTATGAGGGCTGGAACGGTCACTACAACCTTGTAAAGCTTAATTTACAGAACCCTGAGGTAACAGACTATCTTATTGAGGTAGTTGAATTCTGGATGAACGAATTCAAAATTGACGGTATCAGATTTGACGCTGCTGACTGCATTGAATTTGATTTCTTCAAGAGAATACGCTCACATTGTAAAGCTAAAAATCCTGAGTTCTGGCTTATGGGTGAAATTATTTTCGGTGACTACAACAGATGGGCAAACCCTGAAATGCTTGACAGCGTTACAAACTATGAATGCTACAAGGGTATCTACTCATCACACAACACTAAAAACTTCTATGAAATTGACTACTCTATTAACCGTCAGTCAGGCAGCAATGCTATTTATCCGAACATCAATCTTTACAACTTTGTTGACAACCATGACGTAAACAGAATTGCAAGTACACTTGAAAATCCTGAGCATATTTACAGCGTTTACACACTTCTCTACACAATGCCGGGTATTCCTTCTATTTACTATGGTGGTGAGTATGGCGTAAAGGGTGTCAAGGAAAACAATTCCGATGATAATTTAAGACCATGCCTGAACCTTGCAAACATGTCCAACGAAAATACAAGACTTTATCAGCATATTGTAAAGCTTGGCAGAATCTACAAGGCTTATCCTGCTCTCAGAACAGGTAAGTATCACACAATTATTATCAGAAATCAGCAGATGCTGTTCTTAAAGGAACTTAATGACCAGCGTGTTTATGTAGCTCTTAACCTTGAGGACAGGGATTATGACCTCTGCTTCGGTACAGACAAGAAAGCTCTTGTTGATATTATAAGTGGTAACAATGTAAATGTAGAAAACGGAAACGCATATATCAAGATGCCTCCGTTCTCATCAATGATTATCGTTGAAGATAATTTCCTCAATGAAGAACCTGAAATAATCGAAGAAGAAACACCACAGGAAACAGAAATTGTAATTGGTGGCAAGTATCGTCATTATAAGGGTGGTGAATACGAAATCGTATCTATCGCAAAGCACAGTGAAACACTTGAAGAACTTATTATCTATAAGTCACTAAGCACAGGTGAACTTTGGGCAAGACCTAAGTCAATCTTTGTGAATACTGTTGACGGACAGCAGAGATTTTCTCTTATCTGATAAAACAATAAAATAAAAATCGGAGTGAATTTTTCACTCCGATTTTTCGTTGCTTTCTTTTGGATTAATAATAATTATAATATTTTCGGAAGACATAATTGTTTCTTCACAATCCAACACATATTTTTTGAGATTATTTATTATTTGTTCAAGAATATCTATTGTATCAGCAATTTCTGCTTGTGATTTAAAATATAATTGTTTATAATCTGCCAAATAAGCACCTCCTTACCTATATAAGTATATACCTAAACAAGAGAATTGTCAACATTAAGTGTATACGTTATAGTGAATATATGCATATAAGTATATAAAAGGAGATAACTATGGTTAAATTAGTGCTTGACGAATATCTTAATAAAAACAATATTACAAGATATCAGCTTTCACAGAAAACAGAAATAAAATTTCAGACAATAGATAATTATTATAAAAACAAAGTAGTACGATATGACAGCTTTATTCTTTCAAGAATATGTGAAGCTCTTGATTGCAGAATTGAGGATATCATAGTATATATTAAGGATTGATAAGACATAAAGCAGAGTGAAAAAATATTCTGCTTTTTTATTTTTCCACCTTTGATTAGCTTGCCAAACGTATGGCAGTATTTTCATTGTTGTGCATATCTCCTTTTGACATTTTGTGAATGTCATATTTTATTATATTATAACATATAATTTTCTTATTGACAAGTATTGAATGTCATTTTGAGGAGAAAATTTTATGTTTATTAATAAAACAGCAGATGGATTAAATAATTTATGTGGAAAAAATATTGCTGAATTACGAAAGAAGCTTAAAATATCTCAGCGTGAATTAGCAGACCGTATGCAGCTTTCAGGAATTGATATTGATAAAAATGCTATTCAAAGAATTGAATGCGGAAAACGTTTTGTAACAGATATCGAAATTGTAGGTTTTGCAAAAGTTTTCAAAGTGGAATTTAGTGAGATTTTAAAATAATATTAATATGCAAAAAGGCGAAGTAAAATTACTTCGCCTTTTATCTGAATAAAATTAGTTGCCTGAAGTTGTTTCAGGTGTGTTTGACTTATTTGAGTAGTTTGAGTTGTTCTTCTTCTGCTGTGATGATGGTGCGTTGTTGTGGTTGCTGTAGTTGTTGTTATTGTTGTGTGATGTTGGGCTCTGGTTGTTCTTGTTTGATGACTGATTATTGTTCTGATTGCTCATAATCATTCTCCATTTTCATTTATATTTTCAGACTTTATGTCTGTAAATATATTATAAACACAAAAATTGAAATAATACCTGCAAATTAAAAAAGCTTTCGGAAATTTCCGAAAGCTTTTTTGTATTTATAAATTATTTCTTTGCAAAAGTAATCTTTGAACCTTCGCCTAAAACGTCGCCTTCCATAACGAGCTTTTCTGAATCTTCATCATAGTAAAGCTTAGCGCCGTCTTCTTCCATAAGAACGTTATCCTTTAATTCGTATTCCTGTTCTTCTGGTTCTTCGCCTACCATTTCAACAGAAATCTTATCTTCTGTAACCTTGAGAGTCATTTCAAAATCAAAACCATATGTTTCTGAGAATGTTGCTGGGTCAAGCTCTAAGCCTTCCATAGCAATCTTGTCACATTCCCATGTGCCGATGATGTCGTCTTCAATACCGCCGCAGCCTGTTAATAATACTGTTGCTGAAAGACCTGCAACTACTAAAGCAGAAATTTTCTTAAAAATACTCATAATTCCTATACCTCACATAATTATTTTTGTGGTGAATAATTCACTAATTACATTATACTTTGTTTTATTAAGTTTGTAAAGATAAAAAACAACTGATTTTGATATTGGTTTACTGTACAAATTTGTTTATTTTTATTCTTCTGTGGCATCTGTTGCGGTTGTTGTTTTAGTTGTGCTTGTTGTTGCTGCTACACTTGTAACGGTAACAACTGTTGTAGCTTCGGTTGTTTCTTCGGTAGGATTTGAAGCTGCATACAGTTCAGCAGGGGTTGAATCGAATTCCCAATCAGTGATTTCTTCACGTGTGCCGTCATAATTTCTTTTGTATACGTGAATTCCCTCTTTTGAAAATTCTGTATCGGTTGAAAAATAATATTTCTTGTAGCCTGTTTCGTAGTCACATTCAATTTGATATTCGCCTTCGCTTATAATAGGAACAAATAGGTTTCCGTTGGCTTCGGCAAATTCCTGTGCATATGTACCGATATAACCGTAAATGGTTATATTGCTGTTGATTGCATTTTCACCTACTGATGCAAGACCGGTTTTGATAATCATTTTTTTGAGGCTGTCGCAGTTTTCAAATGCATTGTCACCGATATAAGCAACTCCGTCAGGCATAGTCACAGATGCAATTTCCTCGCTTGAATAAGCACCGTTGTTTGCAAAGGCTGAGTTTGCAATAACCTTTACACCATCAGGAATTTCAATATTTATATCGCTTCCTTTATAAAGGTAAAGTATGTAGTCATCAATTACAGCAAAATCTGTATCTGCTTCTGATAACAGTGAAGACTCAAAGCCTGTGTTTGAAAAAGCAAGCTCACCCATATGAGTGATATTGTCAGGCAGAATAACCTGTGAAAGTGTAAGGCAGTTTGCAAAGGCAAGTGAATCAATACTGCATATTGTATCAGGAACAGTAACCTTTGTAAGTTCTTCTCCTGAAAATCCATTTTTGCATATACCTGTTACAGTTTTTCCGTCAAGTACGCTTGGAAGCTCTACCTCTCCCTTGATACCAAGCTTTGAATATTCGCTTGCTGCAATTGAAATAGTGCCGTCAGTATTTTCAAGGTATTTGTATCTTGAATCGTCAGCTGAAATAATATAGTTTTCATCTGCATTAAGGTGAAGCATCGGCATAGACGCAGTAATTACTGCCGAAGCTATTGTGATTGCCATTTTTCTGAATTTATTCATCTGTTTTCTCCTTGTTTTTGAATACAAAAATTTTGCTTATTACATAATTGAGTATCAGTACCACAACATTTGCGGCAATTTTTGTAACCCAGTAATTTATCCCTATAAGTGAGTAGCCTATCCACATCATGACAGTTTCCACAATAAGAGTGAAAACACGTCCGCCGTAGAACGAAACAGCTTCGGAAAGCAGAGCCTTCTTTTCTTTTACCTTTGAATCGAAAACCCAAAGCTTATTTGTTATGTAGGCAAATGTAACAGCACATATCCATGAAAAAACAGTACTTCCGACAGAAACAATGTTTTCGCCGAAACCAAGCGCCTCAAGTCCAGCTTTGGATATACCTGCTGAAACAAAGCTTACAACCGTTGTCAGAACACCAAAGAAAAGGTACATCAGAGCTTCTTCGTATTTGTAGTATAGGTCCTGAATTTTCTGAGGAAATATGCTTATACATGCTCTTGCAATTTTTTTGAACATTTTTTTCTCCATTTATTATATTGTTGATATATGCGGAGATAAAACCCGCTTATTATAATGTAACATATTTCTGCAAAAATAACAAGAGTATTTTGAAAATTCTACATTTTGCATATTGATATTTTTTTATAAATATGCTAATATTGAGTAAGGTGACAGTATAAGTCGCCATAATTTACTTTCTGGAGGATATATGGACAGTTCGATTATACCTAATATTATTATTGTAGTGACAATGCTTGTGCTTTCAGCATTCTTTTCAGCAAGTGAAACAGCCTTTTCAACAGTTAACAAGGCAAGACTGAAAAATTATGCTGCAAAGGGTGACAAAAGAGCGGCAAAAGCTTTAAAAATTGCCAATTCTTTTGAAAAGGCACTCACAGCCATTCTTATAGGTAATAATATAGTCAACATTCTGTCAACTTCTATAAGTACAGTTCTTTTTACTCAGATACTTGGCCCTGGCGGTGTTGGTGTCGCTACAGCAGTAATGACAGTACTTGTACTTGTTTTTGGTGAAATCACACCTAAATCAATAGCGAAAAGTAACGCAGAAAAGTGCGCACTTTTATTTGCAGGACCAATTTCATTGGTGATGTTTATATTAAAACCGTTTGTATGGGTATTCCAGTTTTTACAGAATCTGTTTAAACCAAAGGAAGAACAGCCAAGCGTAACAGAAGATGAGCTTAAATATATAATTGACGAAATTCAGGAACAGGGTGTTCTTGAGCAGCAGGAAAGTGAACTTGTACGTTCAGCGCTTGATTTTGACGAAATTACTGTTGATGAAATTTTAATCCCAAGAGTTAATGTTACAGCAGTTGAAAGAAATACACCGTTTGAAGAAATCAAGGAAAAATTCCTGACTGAAATGTATTCGAGAATTCCTGTATATGAGAAAAACATTGACAATATTGTAGGCATTATCACAAACAAGAGCTTTATGCGTCTTATGAACGAGGGTAAGCAGGACATTTCGGAGATCATTCAGGATATTATACATATTTCGGATTTAAAGCTTATAAGTGAAGCTTTAAAGGAACTTCAGAAAAATAAAATGCATATGGCGGTCGTACTTGACCAGTATGGCGGTACAAAGGGTATTGTTACAATTGAGGATATCATTGAGGAGCTTGTGGGAGAAATCTATGATGAGGACGATGAGGTAATCCCGAATTTTGTAAAAATAGATGATGATAAATACGAACTGGCGGCTGATGTTGCTGTAAGCGACATGCTTGATAATTTTGATTTGCCTGAGGAATATATTGAAACCTCTGTAAATACAGTTGGCGGACTTGTGGCAGAGCTTCTCGGTCATATCGGCAAGGTTGGAGAAACGGTGGAATGTGGTATGTTTAAAATGACAGTTACTTCTGCCGATGAACAGAAAATCAATAAGATTCATCTCGAGGTTATGAAATCAGAGGATAACGAAGAAGATGAAGAGTAACAAAATAAAAAAAGTTGTAATCATAACTATTTTCTTTTTGCTGATGCTTATTGTAGGTGCAAGCTCCGGTGTATATAGGGTAAAAGAATTTTCCTATATTAGTGATTATAATTTTTACTCTTCATGGTCTAAGTGTTCGGATTTTAACAACACTTCTTTATGTAAGGTAGAATCAGCCGGAAAAGCTGTGGAACTTGCGAAAAATGAAATTGAAGTACCTTATAATCGTATAAAAGTTTACTATGATGAAACAGAACAGATATGGAAAGTATCTTTTTATATGGAAGATTATATCGGCGGCACACAAAGTGTATACATAAATAAAGATGGTATAACACTTATGCGTGTAAATTTTTAATTGACAGAAATGCTTTCCTTATGGAAGGCATTTTTTACGAAATTATGCAGATAATAAAACAAGGTGATTTTTATGATAGTTTTAAAACAGATAATAATTATGGCGCTGCTTATATTAACAGGTGTCATATGCTATAAAACAAATGTAATAAGCAAGGAAGCATCAAAGTCTTTATCTTCGCTTGTGCTTATGGTGGTAAATCCGATTGTGATAATCGTTTCCTATCAGGTTGAATTTGACAAAAAGCTTCTTAAAGGACTTTTACTTGCGCTTTTGTTTTCTGTCATAAGCATAGGTGCGGCAATAATTTTATCTCACATATTACTGCGAAAAAAAGGTGAACGCTTATCTCTCGAACGTTTTTCCTGCATTTACTCAAACTGCGGCTTTATGGGGATACCTCTTGTAAATGGAGTTTACGGCTCTGAGGGTGTGTTTTATCTGACTGCTTTTATGACTGTTTTCAACATACTTGTCTGGACGCATGGTGTATTTATGATGAAAGGTGAGTTTAAATGGAAAATGATAGTAAAGGCTGTAAAAACTCCTGTTATTATTGCAACTGTGCTTGGATTTGTGCTTTTTATAGCAAAAATTCAGCTTCCTGCAATTGTTTTTGAAACACTTTCATTTTTAGGGAACATGAATACACCTCTTGCAATGATTGCGGCAGGTGTTACGATTGCTCAGACAAATATTTTACAGTCGCTTAAAAATCCAAGACTTTATCTTGTGGCTGTTATTTCTCTTATAATTGTGCCTGCTGTAAGCTCGCTTATTCTTTGCTTCATGCCGGCAAGCAGTATCGTTACAGGAACAGTTATTTTAGCCTCAGCCTGTCCTGCTGCCGCAACAGGAACTCTTTTTGCCATACGCTTTAAAAAGGATTCTCTTTATGCATCAGAGCTTTTTGCAGTAACAACACTTCTGTCTATTATAACTTTGCCGGTGGTTATGTCTGTTGCACAAAAGCTTATAAATTGACATTATTCTGAAAATATGATACAATAAAAGTGCTGATTATTCAGCACTTTATTTTATTGGAGGAGATTATATGTATTGTTCAAGTTGTGGAAAGGAACTCAATGATAAAGCGGTAGTATGCCCGCAGTGTGGTTGTATTGCAAACAAGACAGCCTATGATGCGGCTTTTAACGCTGTAAGAAACGAAAATAACAATGATGTAAACGGAGGAACAGCTGCACCTGTAAATAACATGATACAGAAGGAAGATAAGCCAAATCCTGCGTTTAGTCTTCTTGCATTCCTGGTTCCGATTTTCGGAATAGTAATTTATTTTGCAGACCGTCACAAAACACCAAATGCATGCAAAAGATATCTTTTATGGAGTATTATAAGCATTGGTCTTATAGTTATTTTCTATATTCTGTACATATTTGCGTTTGCGGCATTGATGATAATGACCGAGAATGTTTAAAGGGATAAAATGTATGAAATTTAAAAAAGTTTTTACTGCAATTGTGTCATCCGTTTTGGTAACATGCAGTTCTGCTTCGGTGTATGCTGCTTCAACTGTAAAGGGTGATGCAAACGGAGATGGTGTTCTCAACGTCAGAGATGCAGCGTTTATTGCAAGCAGTCTGGCATTGGGTAAAGCTCTCAGCACAAGTATTGATTATACAGGTGACGGAATTGTTAATGTACGTGACGCTGCGGCAATTGCCAAATCCATAAGCTCAGCATATCTTGCAGAGCAGATGTTAAAGCAGGTAAATGAAGTACGTGCAGCAGTTGGTTCACCACCCCTTGTCTTAAATTATACCATGAATGAAATGGCAACGGAAAGAGCCAGAGAAATAACAACATATTTTTCACATACACGTCCTGACGGTACAGACTGCTGGACAATAGGAGAAGAATATGGAATTAGCTTTTATGGTGAAAATATTGCTGCAGGAAGTTCAACGGTTGACGGAACTATGTATCAGTGGATAAATTCAGAAGGGCATTATAGAAATATGATTAATTCCAGCTATACAGAGCTTGGGGTAGGTTACAATAAAGATTCAAGCACTCTTTATGATCATTACTGGGTACAGATTTTCAGATAATTAAAAAGCAGTACAATATGTGAATTGTACTGCTTTTTTAGTTAAAAAAACACCAAATATGGATATATCCAACAAATTAAACGTTTAAATTTTGAGTGATTTTCTTGTTGACACTATTCATAAAATATGTTAGAATGTTAATAGAAAACAGTATATAATAATCAATGTAACCATCCGATATATAAACAATTCATAAAGGAGTTGTTGCAAAATGAAACTAAATAAATTTTTATCAGTTATATTAACAGTTTTTATTCTTTCGATGTCATTATCCATCAGTGCAGCAGCTTCGGCAGTAAAAGGCGATGCAAATGGTGATGGTGCGTTGACTGTTCGTGATGCGGCATATATAGCAGTATGTTTGTCAAAAGGACAGGCTCTTGATGATATCTGCGATTACAATGGTGACGGCAAAGTAAATATCCGTGACGCCTCTGCAATAGCAAGTGCACTTGTAACTCCTTATGCGGCATATGCAAAGGAAATGCTAAAGCTTGTCAATGAAGAAAGAGCAAAGGTAGGAG
Organism: Oscillospiraceae bacterium; assembly: GCA_045634285.1. Classification (GTDB taxonomy): domain Bacteria; phylum Bacillota; class Clostridia; order Oscillospirales; family Ruminococcaceae; genus Porcipelethomonas. Next base: position 8,283 of record JAZQZW010000088.1, on the reverse strand, counting down.
TTTCTCCTGTGGTGCTTAATCTTATGCTTACAAGTGCTGCGAATGTAAGAGCAGAAGAAATATCAGAAAGCTTTTCACATACCCGTCCTGACGGAACTGCTTTTTCTACAGTATTCAAGGAACTTGGTATAAACTACTATTGCTGTGGTGAAAATATTGCTGCCGGTATTTCAAATGCGGAAGATGTTGTTGAAATGTGGGTGAATTCTCCTGCACATTATGAAAATATAATTGATGTTAATTTTACTCAGCTTGGTGTAGGATACTATTATGATTCAAAATCAGTATTCAAACATCATTGGGTACAGTTATTCAAATGTGATTAAAAATAAGCTGTCACAGTTTAAATTGTGACAGCTTTTAATTTTGATATTAGTTCTGTGCATGAAGTACAAGAATGTCATCTTCTGCAATATCAGTAGGGCCTCGTGGGATAACAACCTCAGGTCCTCTTTTTATAAGTATTACAAGCTTTGATGTACTTTCTGAATAGTCAGAAATGGTTTTGCCTACCCATTTACTTCCATGATGGACTTTTTCTTCAGTAAACATTGTTGCGCCGTTGCATTGGTATTCAGCAGCACTTACTACAACAACATCACCATCTCTGAGCTTTGTATTGCCGTTAGGGATTATTTTCTTTTCACCTCTTAAAACAAGAACAAACAGTAAATCCCATGGGAGTGAAAGCTCACGTATCTTTTTATCCTTCCACGGATGCTTATCGTTTATAACAAGCTTTATAAACTGTACATCAAGTTCCTCAACATAGTCATTGAAGGTTTTAAGTACGTTTGAATTATCATCAATCATGTTCAGCTTACGTGACATGAATGGTATAAGAGTTCCCTGTAAAAGTATTGAGATAAGGACAATACAGAAAACGATATGGAAAATGTCGTTTTCAAGATTTTCCACAGCAACAATTGCCATAGTTGCAAAAACTATTGAAGCAGCCCCTCGGAGTCCTGACCATGATACAAGAATTTTTTGACCTGTACTGCATTTGAACGGTGCGAGTACACCAAAAATTGTAAGAGGTCTTGCAACCAGCATAAGAAATACCGAGATTGCAAGTGCCGGTAAAAATATCTTCGGAAGCATAGACGGAAAACAAAGAAGTCCGAGCAGGAAGAATATCAGCATCTGCATAAGACCTGTTATACCGTCAAAAAAGTGAACAAGAGTTTTTTTATATTTGATGTCGGAGTTGCCGAGTACGATGCCGACAATGTATGTACTCAGATAACCATTTCCGCCTACAGTTTCAGGGATTGCAAAAGCAAATACTGCTACCGCAAGAACAAATACCGACTCAAAGCCTTCTGTCGTAACCTCAACCTTTTCAAGCAGGTATTTGGCGGCAAAGGCAATTGCAAATCCGATAGCAAGACCGTAGGCAAACTGAGCAAACACAAGATAAATCATTCTGCCGGCTGTAGCTGAACCGTTGAGCATAGAGATTGCCACAAGAGTCAGCATATAGGCACAAGGGTCGTTACTACCGCTTTCCATTTCAAGCAGGGAAGCGGTGTTTTCTTTAAGTCCCAGCTTTTTTGAACGGAGTATTGAGAAAACAGATGCAGCGTCGGTTGAGCTTATTACAGAACCGATAAGGAAGCTTTCCCATATTGGTATACCCAGCACAAAATAGCAGAAAATTGCTGTGAGTATTGCGGTTATTGCAACACCGAGTGTTGAAAGCAGGATTGATTTTTTTGCTACTTGTTTTGCTTCACTCCAGCGTGTACCGAAACCACCGTAGAACATAATGAAAATCAGGGCGATTTTACATATTGTTTCAGCAAAAGCGTAGTTTTCAAATTTGATTTTAAAAATTCCGTCAGAGCCGAAAAGCATTCCCAATCCTATGAAACCGAGAAGAACAGGAATACCGATTTTGTTACTGATTTTATTTGTAATGATACATACAAGAACTACAATTGCACCTATCAGAAGTGGTATTGTCATGCTTTTACCTCCGTATTACAGAAATACAGCCGTAACGCACATAACAATTAAAAGTACAGCGGCAGCAATATTTATAATACCTGATTTTTTTCTGCCGTTTAAAATAGCATCTATACCATTCCATACAGAAGTGCCTGCTAAAAGAATCGAGCCTACAATAAGGCTTATAGTTTTTGGAATAATGTCAAGTGTACCAAGCAGAACGATTATAACCGAAACAGTTGCTAAAATGGTTCTTATAAGTGGAGCTTTGCTGTTTTCATTCATTTGAATTTCCTCCGTTTTTTCTTGTTACTTTCTTTTTTGTACCGTCAGGATTGAGAATATAAGTATTGTCAAGCTGTGATGTAAGACTTCTTACAAAGCTGTCTCTGTATTCCTGACGAAGAATTGCCTGTTCTTCCTTTTCTTCGGGAGTAAGCTCCTCAGTACGTGATTTTCTTGCAAGGAAGTTTATTCTGTCAAGTTTTTTCTGTTCCATAAAATTCTCTCCGTAAAATGCTTATACTATTATACTATAGGATTACGTCCTAAATATGAAGCTACGATGTTTTTGAATGTTTTAGGGTCACTCATAACCACATCAGAAAAAACATCAGATGAAACAGACTGTTCTTCCTGGTTCTGGTCCTTGACTACAACAGTATTTGCAAAAGCACCCTGTTTGAGAATGTTATTCTTGATGGAATCCTTTATAATGTGATTTACGCTGTTGTGCTGGTTTTTGTAGCTTATGAGAAACTGTATAAATCCTTTGAGTGGCAGAGGACTTTTTGTCTGGTCATACTGGTGTCCTGTTACACAGTTTTTGCTTACAGGCATTTTGATTTCACCGCTCTGGAGAGCTGCTGAAAATGGATTTGGTGTATCGTTTGCTGCTGTAATCATAACAACGTGGAAACTTTCAAGAGGGAAAGCATCTGCGATTGTTTTTACATCATTTGGTTCTACCACAATAGCGTCAATATCCTGAATTTCATCAATTGTAAATGTGTAGCTGTTGCCTTTTCTGTGACATTCAGCATTGAGATTATTTTCCTTAAGACCGCCTATAACTTCTTCAACAGTCTTTTCGTCGTTTGTAATAATAAGATATTTCATGATTGTACTCCTATAAATATTTATTTTTACAACATCGCACAAATCTGTGCGATGTTGTAATGAAATCTGATTAAATTTCCACTTTACCGATATGCCAGATGTTATCTGCATAATCCTGAATAGTTCTGTCTGAGCTGAATTTACCTGCATTACATGTGTTGAGCCACATTTTCTTGGCAATATTCTTTCTGTCGCCGAAATCACCGATGCACTTGAGCTTTACTTCAATGTAGCTTTCAAGATCACCCAGGAGATAGTAGTTGTCCGGTGTATGCCATGACGCACCATCTGTAAGAGAGTAGTAAAGTTCTCTGAAATCACCGCTTCCACCATCTGATACAGTACCGTTGATAAGAGTTTCAACAACCTGTCTGATTTTTGGATTTTCAGCCATAAGCTTGCGGCTGTTGTACTCTGGCATAATATCCTTGAGTTCTTCAACCCTTGCACCGAAAATGTAGTTGTTTTCTTCGCCGGCTTCGCCTACAATTTCAATGTTTGCGCCGTCAAAAGTACCAAGTGTTACAGCACCGTTAAGCATAAGCTTCATATTTCCTGTACCTGAGGCTTCTGTACCTGCTGTTGAAATCTGCTCAGAAACATCTGCTGCAGGAATAAGCTTTTCAGCGTAAGAAACGTTATAGTTTGATACAAATACAACCTTTACATATCTGCTTACTTCTTCATCGTTTTCAACAAGCTTTGCAATTTCGTTGATAAACTTGATGATAGCCTTTGCTCTCTTGTAGCCAGGTGCAGATTTTGCACCGAAGATGAATGTTACAGGGTTCATGTTGATGATTTCACTTGATTTGATACCATAGTAGATATAAAGGATTGAGAAAGCATTTAAAAGCTGACGCTTGTATTCATGAAGTCTTTTAATCTGAATATCAAAAATTGAATTAGGGTCAATTGTAATACCTTCTTTTTCCTGAATGTATTTTGCAAGCTTTCTCTTGTTTTCCTTCTTTATGTCAAGAAATCTCTTCATAACAGCTTCATCTTCGCTGTATCCTGTAAGCTTTTTGAGTTCATCAAGGTTGTTCATCCACTTTTCGTTGCCCAGAAGCTCTGTGATAAGAGCAGATAAATCCTTGTTACATAGAGCAAGCCAACGACGCTGAGTGATACCGTTTGTCTTGTTCTGGAATCTCTTAGGATAAATCTTGTACCAGTCTGCAAGAACTGTATCCTTTAAGATTTCTGTATGAATTTCAGCAACACCGTTTACGTAAGATGAACAGTAAACAGCCATGTCTGCCATGTGTACAAGACCGTTTTTGACAATTTTGATTTTGTCAATTTCCTCAGGTGTCTTGTCAAGTGTGTACATTTCGGCAATAAGCTTTTCATTAATCTGTAAAATGATTGAGTAAATCTCAGGGAGAAGCTCTTCAACAAGACGACAGTCCCATTTTTCAAGTGCTTCCGGCATTACTGTGTGATTTGTGTAGTTGAATACCTTTTTGGCAAGTGCAAAAGCCTTGTCAAATGATACACCGTTGTTCTTCATAATTCTGATAAACTCAGGAATTGAGATAACAGGGTGTGTATCGTTAAGCTGGATTGTGATGCTGTCTGAAATGTTTTCAATAGTTCCGCATCTGTCAATATGTTTTTTGATAATATCCTGAAGTGAAGCACTGCAGAAGAAATACTGCTGTTTTAAACGGAGTTTCTTGCCTTCCCATGTATCATCGTTAGGATATAAAACCTTTGAAATATCCTCTGCGTAAATCTTTTCGGCAGCAGCTTCAAGGTAGTTCTGTCTGTTGAATAAATCGAAGTCAAATTCGTTTACCGCTTCTGCCTGCCAGAGTCTTAATGTGCTGACATGATTTGTCTTGCAGCCGTAAATCGGCATATCGTAAGGAACAGCCTTTACTGTCTGTCCGTTGTAGCAGACTTCAACAGTTTCGCTGTCAATTCTTTCTGACCATGGGTCACCGTACTGTGTCCAGTTGTCAGCTGTTTCTGTCTGAAAACCGTCTTCAATACCCTGTTTGAAAAGACCATACTTGTATCTGATGCCATAGCCATCAAGCGGTAAATCAAGTGAAGCGGCACTGTCGAGGAAACATGCAGCAAGACGTCCGAGACCACCGTTGCCAAGTGCAGCATCTTCGATTTCTTCCAGTTCTGAAAGGCTTTTGCCCATTTCATTTAAAACTGCTTCTGTTTCATCATAAAGACCAAGACAAAGAAGATTGTTGTATACAGCTCTGCCCACTAAAAATTCCATTGAGAAATAGCATGCACGTCTGCTGTTATTGTGTGCGTCTTTTGACTTTGTCCAGTTTTCCTTTGTGTAGTTCATTACAGCATTTCCTATAGCTGTATGAACTTCCTGAGGAGTAGCACAGTTTTTAAGTGCTTCTCTGAGGTTTTCTCTGTAATTGTTCATCATTTCGTCTCCTTTTTATCTGTTATACATTTTATTAAGCTTTGAAATTCTCTTTGCAAGCTTTGGCGTAAAGTCCTCAGCCTTTGTTCTGAACTGCCAGTTTGTACCGAGAGTTGACGGTGTGTTCATTCTGCCTGATACATCACTTCCCAGGAAATCCTGCATCTGAGCAACGGCAATTTTTGCAACGCTACTCCATGTAAGCTTTATAATTTCCTTAGGGATATCCTTTTTCTTTTTGATGTTAAGGTATGCCATACAGAATTTAAGAGTATCCTTAGACTGAGAATTAACCCAGCCCTTTAAGGTTTCGTTATCATGAGTACCTGTGTAGGCAATACAGTTTGAAGTTGTGTAGTTATGTGGTAGATGCTCACTCTTTCCGCCTTCACCGAAAGCAAACTGTGTAACCTTCATACCAGGATAACCTACTTCGTCAAGCATTTCTCTTACATCATCTGTAATAAAACCTAAATCTTCGGCAATAATATTAAGGCTGCCAAGCTGTTTGTTTGCTGTCTTGAACAACTCTGCACCAGGACCCTTCTTCCATTCGCCCTCTTCGGCTGTTTCGTTGCCATAAGGGATAGTATAGTAGCTTTCAAATCCTCTGAAGTGGTCAATTCTTACGATATCATAACATTCGGCTGAGAATTTAAGTCTTTCAACCCACCACTTATAGCCTGATTTCTTGTGATATGCCCAGTCGTAGAGAGGATTGCCCCAGAGCTGACCTGTTTCTGAAAAGTCATCAGGAGGACATCCTGCAACGGCAGTAGGCTTCTTGTCCTTGTCAAAGCAGAAAAGCTCAGGTGAAGCCCATGCTTCAACGCTGTCGTATGATACGTAGATAGGCATGTCGCCGATTATTTCAACGCCCTTGTCGTTTGCATATTTTTTTAAGTTTTTCCACTGTGCAAAGAATTTGAACTGAACAAACTTGAAAAATTCGATTTCCTGTTCAAGCTCTTTTTTAGCCTTTTCAAGTGCAGATTTTTCTCTTGAAGCAAGCTTTTTGTCCCATTCATACCATGCTTTGCCATCATTTTCGAATTTAAGAGCCATAAAAAGAGCATATTCGTCGAGCCAGTATGAATTTTCTTCCTTGAATGCCTTGTACGGTTTTGAAATATCAAGTTTGAATGCTTTAAAAGCCTGTTTTAAAACTTTAAAGGTATGTTTGTATATTAATTCATAATTTACACGATTTGAATTATCTTCCCACACCACATCCTTGAAATCGGATTTTTTGAGAAGACCTTCTCTTTTAAGAGCGTTGAAGTCAATAAAATAAGGGTTTCCTGCATATACGGAAAATGACTGGTAAGGAGAATCACCATAGCTTGTAGGGGAAAGCGGGAGAATCTGCCAGCATTTTACATTTGCCGATACAAGAAAGTCAATAAAATCGTATGCTGCTTTACCCATTTTGCCTATACCGTATTCTGACGGAAGGCTGGATATGTGCATAAGAATACCGTTTTTTCTCATTTTTTACTCCGTTCTGCTGCGTGGCAGCGTTAAATTTAAATTTTGAGGGGATTATTTATGAATAAAATAATTAAAATACTTATATTGTTTCTGACAGGTGCAGTAGGTTACAGTATTGCAGAAATACTTTTCAGAGGATATACCCACTGGACCATGTCCATAACAGGCGGTCTGATATTTCTTATCCTTTTTGGAATACATTCTGTCAGAGATTTGTCCTTTTTCAAAAAGTGCCTGCTTGGCTCTGCTGTAATAACAGCCTTTGAGTTTACCGTAGGGGTAATAGTCAATATAATACTTCGCTGGAATGTATGGGATTATTCAGACGTGCCTATGAATTTACTCGGACAGATATGTCTGCCGTTTACAGCAATCTGGTTTTTTATCTGTATGCCTGCGTATTTTCTTTGTTTTACTATCAAAAAAAGATTCTGACATATTATTACACATAATATATTATAACATTTTTTCAAGGTATATTTCAAGTGGTTTGAGAAAAAAGCGGACATAATCGTTTTATCTGACAAAATTTGAAAAAAACTTGTAATAACTCTTGAAATGACATGGAAAATCTGATATAATAAATTGTGTATGTAAAGACATACAGCTAAAAAAATGAAAAGAGGAATTAAAATGCCTGCTAATATTGTTGTCGGAACTCAGTGGGGCGATGAAGGTAAGGGTAAAATTATCGACATTCTCGCTTCACGTGCAGATGTTGTTGTACGTTCACAGGGCGGTAATAACGCCGGACATACTGTTGTAAACAATGGTGAGGTTTACAAGCTTCACTTAATCCCATCAGGAATCCTTTATCCTGATAAGCTTTGTCTTATCGGTGCAGGTGTTGTTCTTGACCCTAAGGACTTCACAGGTGAGCTTAAAGGACTTCAGGACAGAGGAATTTCAACAGCTAACCTTAAAATTGACCCAAGAGCACACGTTGTTATGCCATGGCATATCACTCTTGACGGTCTATCAGAAGAATTCAGAGGTAATTCTGATATCGGTACTACAAAGAGAGGTATTGGCCCTACTTACATGGATAAGTATGAACGCTGCGGTATCAGAGTGTATGACCTTGTAAATCCTGAAGTATTTGCTGAAAAGGCTCGTGCAACAGGAAAGCTCAAGAACAAGATTATTACAGAAGTTTACGGCGGTAAGCCGATTGATATTGAAGCAACTATTGCTGAATACAACGAATACGGTAAAATCCTGAAGCCTTATGTTGATGACGTTTCAGTTCTTACATTTGACGCCGACAAGGCAGGTAAGACTATAATGTTTGAAGGCGCTCAGGCTACACTTCT
>JAZQZW010000087.1:0-29812 GCA_045634285.1 Oscillospiraceae bacterium | reverse complement strand
GATACCTGATGAGTAAGCATCTGAACTGTCGTAAATTACAGCAACCTTCTTTGCGATACCATTATCAGCAATGTAGTCTGCTGAAGCCTTACCCTGGTTAGGGTCAGTAAAGCAAATCTGGAAGCAGTTATCATTCTTGATTACATCTTCAGCAGAAGCAGAAGGTGTGAACTGGAAAATTCTGTCTCTGTTTGAATTTTCAATTACAGCGAGGCATGAACCTGTTGTAACTGTACCTAAAAATACCTGCATACCCTTATCCTTAAGAGCATTGTAAGCGTTTACAGCCTTATCGCCCGGATCTGCTTCGTCGTCTTCAAAGTGAAGTTCAAACTTAGTACCGTTTACGCCGCCAGCTTCATTGATTTCATTTACAGCAAGCTGAGCCGCATTCTTAACTGCGATACCATACTGAGCTGCAGAACCTGTAAGAGGGCCGCTGCCACCGATTACAATATTTGTGCTTTTTTCACCTGAGCCACAGCCAACCAAGCATGCTGCTGACATAAGCGCTGCAATAGCAAGTGAAAGGATTCTTTTTGCCTTTTTCATTTTTGTCACTCCTGTTTAAAGTTTATTGCTGTATCTTCTGATACGCTTCTATCATAATATCATTTACCAGTGATTTTGTCAATGGCAAAATAAACAAAGATTTATTCAATAAAAAATTTTATTGGTTAAAAATTCAAAGAGCAGTACATAATGTACTGCTCTCGAAAATTCATATTAAATTATGACTTTACAGCGCCCTTAGCGAGGTCTGCAGCAAGTGCAGCAGCGTCACGAACGTTTACCTTGCCATCCTGGTTGTAGTCAGCATTCTTCTGTGGAAGATCAGCTGCTGTACCCTTAGCAAGAGCTGAAGCGATGAATGCACAGTCACGAACGTTTACCTTACCGTCAAGGTTAGCATCACCGAGGAGGAAGTCATCTCCTTCACCTTCTGATGGGTCTGATGGATCTGTTGAAGATGAATCATCACCGATTGTGATTTCGATGTTCTTTACATTTGTAATTGTGTAGTTTTCCATAGTATTCTGTGTTGAGTCGATAACACCGATACCTGCATTAGCCTTGTATAAGCTGATTGTGTATGTACCTTCCTTAGCATCTGCCGGAATTTCAACATCAAACTGCGCAAGATGTTCACCTGCATCTGAACCGCCTGTTCTGAGTCTGCCTGTCTGTGAGCTTGTCATGATGCAAGCCTTTGGAGGATAAAGGTCACCGTAACCTGGGAATGTTTCAACATCACCGAAGTTGTAGAGTCCGTAACGAACTGTTGGCTTATCCTTTGTCCATAAGCTGCCAGCTGAAGTAGCGTTTGTTTCAAAGCTGCGCATTGTGTTGCCCTTATCTGTTCCGAGAACGTTAGGGTCTGAGAACTGGAGGTTTACAGGGTCAACTGTACCCCATTCACTTGGCCAGAGTTCAAATTCGATAAACGCAATGTTGTCTGAAGCTGCAAAATCTGTTGTTACGTCAACATAAACTGTTGTTGATGCTGTACCAGCTTTTACTTCTTCAGTTGTAAATGTTGTCTTGTCTGATGTAAGCGCAAGACCTACTAAATCTGTGTCAGCAGCTGTTGCTGTGAATGAAAGTGCACTGAGTGCCATTGTACCTGCCATAGCAAGTGATGTTAAGATTGAAACGAATCTGTTCTTTCTCATTGGAGTTTCCTTTCCGCTTTTATTTAAGCATATGTTTTTTTACGACTGCTTTTATCTTTTGCAGTCACATAAATTTTTACGGTATGTAAAAATTCTATATCTACATTATACCCCAAATATTCCAAAATGTCAATATCTTTTTTATAATTCATAACCAAAGAATCGACAAATTGTCGCTTCTTTGATTTATTATTAAACTGTTTCTTCAGTTTCAGCCTCAGGTATATCTTCTGCTGGATTAGTGTTTTCTGTCGGTTCAATATTTTCATCAGGTATTTTGTCTTCATCTGTACCTATCTTTTCAAGATAGAGGTAGTCAATATTAGGAGCACCCTGCTCACTTTCAGAAGTCATTCTGATTATATTTTTACCCTTTTCAAGTGTAAGAACAATCTCGGTCTGATTCCATTTATCCCAGCCGCCTGTTGATTCAAAATCAGTTGTACTGATATTTTCACCGTTTATTTCAAAACGAACACTTCTTGAAGCTGTACTTCCGTTAGCGTTACTGAAAATACACTTGTATTCACCGCTTTCCGGAACGTTTATATTCCACTCGATAAAGCTGCCTATACAGTTATCAAGGTTTACATAATTTTCCTTTTTGAAACCTGCATTTGTATTTTCTGTAACACCCTTTGAGAATGTCATTTCATCTGCATAGTAAAATGCGCTCTTTTTCTCAACAGCGTCAAAATTACCCTGCTTTGTAAGGAATTTTCCGATTGCATTTATATCGGAAACATCAACAAAACCGTCTGAGTTGGTATCTGCATAATGTCTGTCACCACCGCTGATTGCTCCTGCATTTCTCTTTATAAGAACAAAGTCAAAGCAATTCACCTTTCCGTCATGATTTACATCACCCAGAATAACATTTTCAGCTGACTGCATACCAAGCTTTACAGGCTCTAAAATCCATGACTGACAAGGATGTCCGTTCTTTTCCCACTGCTGAACGTTTGCACCAATTTCAGTAAGTGCGTCCTTTACTTCAATACATGACGAACCGCCTGTTACCTTTGTTGTAATAAGATATGAGCCGTCGCCGTTGTCAACAAGTCTGAAAAGCTGTGCATTATGACCCATTTCCCTGTACATTCCGATGTTTGTACCCGATGTTGTTTTTTCACCTGTAACATCAAGGAAAATTTCAGGATTACCTGACGGAGTCATTGTATAGTAACCATCTTCAGCCGCGTGGAAGTTCCATACATTTGCACCGCTTACATTTGCAGCACCCTGTGCGGCATTTGCACCGCTTACCATATCTCCTTCAACAGTAAGATAAAGTCCGCTGTTCTTGTTTCTGATAAGATAGCTTTTTGTTGTGTCAATTTCTGCATAAAGAGGCTTTCCGTTCTGTGCCGCTTCCCAGTCAATCTGTTTTGCTGCCATTTCAGCCAGAATCATAGCACCCTGTCTGTTAGGATGAAGTGTATCATTCGTCATATAAAGTGCAGTTGTTGCTTCCTGCCCGATTGACTTGCAGTAGTCAAAGAAAAGGTTGAACAGGTCAATAACAGGAACATTCTGCTCCTGCCCAATCTGGTCAAGAGTACCGCCGAACCATCTACCCTTTAAATTCGGATTGTTTGTAACGTCTGTTGCCCTGCCCTGCTGCTTTACAAGGTAAACAGTCATTTCTTTTGCCTTTGCACGTGTTACCATATCTGTTACAGCAGCATAGTATTCTTCCGCATTTGAATAGTTTGTATCGTTGATACCGATTGAAACTATGAATATATCGCCTTTTTTACCGTAATATTCGATAGCGTCAAACTGTCCTGCATCAATAAATCCTTTTGCGTACTGACCGCTTGCCGCCATGTCACGAACCTGCCATACGCTTGTATCTATGAATTTATTAAGCACCTGTCCCCAGCCTGCCTGAACACTTGTATCAAGGGGATAGTAATTACAAACCGTAGAGTCACCGCACATCCATACAGTGTTTGGTGCTTCAGGGTTGTCTGAAATCTTTTCAATATCAACTTCACTGATAGTATAGGCATATCCTGCTCTGCCTGCCGCCGCACGAATGTTAAGCTGACCGTCTGTTACAGGAATAACAATTGAGTCATAGGCATTATTCTGTGTCATGTTTACAATCTGAAGCATATTTTCGATGTAAACACTTGTTCTGTTTGTATCACCAAGAGTTACAGAAATTCTATAAAGTCCTTTTGGCAGGTCAACATTAAATGTAGTTGTATTATCGGTAAAACGCACCGCATCACTTAATGCACCGCTGCCCGAAGCTGAAACGTTGCTTACACCCGAGCCGCTGAAACCGTATCCTGTGGAACTGCTGTAAGCCTGTGACGCACTTACGGAAGTATAACCGCTCTGTGCATTTGCACCCAAATCAAATTTGTAAATCACATCTGCGGCAGATACAGAACCGAATGTTCCGAAAACACTGCCTGTTGCAGCAATACAGCCTGCTGTTAAAGCAGATAAAATCTTTTTAAATCTCATATATATTTTCCTCCGAAAAACAATCTCCCAAATTCAAAAGGGACATTCCGCAGTGAAATGTCCCCATAACACTACTTAAATAACACTACTTAAAATTTATACAAGGTTCTGGCTCTTGAGTGCGTCTGCAACAAGCTTTGCAACCGCCTTTGCACCTGTTTCTGTAAAGTGTGTCATATCAGTTGAGTCGTTTCCTGTTGAAATCATGTGATATGTATAAGCTGTGTCGTATCCTATTGAATTGTAGTGTGAAACCATAAGGCTGTTTAAGTCAATGCAAGGAATATTATAGTATGCAGCAAGCTGCTTCATAGCTGAACAATAGTTTGAATAGCTTCCTGCAAACTGTCCTGTTGAGCTGTTGTAAGCCTTAAGTCCGAGAACTGTTGTTACAAGAACAGGAGTAGCACCCTTTGCCTTTGCACCCTCAATATACTTTGCAAGATACCATTCAAAGCTGTTTTCAGCACCGGGAACAGTACCGCTTACAGGAGCATATCTTTCTGCGTTGCTTGATGCTGAATCGTTGATACCGAACTGAACAAGGAGCATATCCCCTTCCTTGATGCTTGCAAGGATAGTATCAAGTCTGCCGTTGTCATAGAAGCTCTTTGAACTTCTTCCAGCAATAGCATGGTTTGAAACTGCTATATCACCTGTAAGGTTGTCTGCAAGGTAAGCACCCCAGCCCTGCTGCGGAGCATAGCTTGCTCTGTATGTCTGAACAGTTGAGTCACCTGCAATATAGATAGTGCGTGTCTGTGTTTCTGGTTCAGTCGGAATTTCCTCAGGAACAAAAACTTCCGCAATCGGCTCATCTGTCTTTTCAAAGTAGAGGTAGTCGATGTTAGGGCCACCGCTTGCTGTATCTGAAATCATTCTGATTGAGTTGATACCCTTTTTAAGAGGAAGAACAATACCTCTTACAGTCCATGTTGTCCAGTTTTCTGTTGTAAGGAAGTCCTGGAGCCAGTAATCTGCATTGTCGTTTACTTCAATCTTCATCTTACGGTTGTCAGTACTGCCGTTTGCAATATTGAATGAACAGAGATAGTTGCCGTCCTCAGGAACAGAAATATTCCATTCAAGTCGGCTGCCTGTACAGTTGTCGAGATTTACATACTTATCATTCTTAAAGCCTGCGTTTACATTTTCAGTAACACCGAGTGAGAACGACATTTCATCTGCATAGTAAAGAGCCGCCTTTTTCTCAACAGCCTCAAAGCTGCCCTGCTTTGTAAGGAATTTACCAAGTGAATTGATATCATCTGTATTTACAAAACCGTCTGCATTTGTATCTGCAAACTGTCTGTCAAAGCCTTTTATGTTGTCCTTGTTTCTCTTAATAAGTACAAAGTCAAAGCAGTTAACCTTGCCGTCACGATTTACGTCACCTACAATTACATTGTCAGAAACTGTTTCACCCACAACAACAGACTCTAAAATCCATGACTGACATGCGTGTCCGTTAATTTCCCACTGCTGAACGTTTGCACCTGCATTTGTAAGAGCGTCCTTTACTTCAACGCATGAAGCAGCATTTGAAGCCTTTGTTGTGATAACATATGAGCCGTCACCATTGTCAACAAGTCCGAAAAGCTGTGCATCGTTGCCCATTTCTCTGTAAACTTCGATATTAGTGCCGTTTGCTGCCTTGCCGCCTGTCAGGTCGAGGAAAAGGTCAGGTGAAGATGTGAGAGAAACTGTATAGTAACCGCCGGTCGCTCTTTTGAAGTTCCATAATGACGCATCACTTACAGCCTTTGTACCGAGTGCTACGTTTGCACCGATTTTTGCATCACCTTCAACTGTAAGATAAAGTCCGCTGTTCTTGTTTCTTACTGCATAGCTTCTGCTGTCAACCTCAGCACCCTGAATGGTTACAGCAGGTCTTTCAGGAAGTGCCTCATCAGAGCCGAGATAGAAGCTTGGATGTGGAGGCTGATTGTAGCCTGTCTGTTCACTTGAAACCTGCATACGATACTGTGTATCATGCATAAGAGTTGTTACTCTGCTCTCTGTTGCATAAGGAGTAGAATAAATTCTCATATACTTGCTGTCTTCTGTTTTAAGGATAAGTTCTTCTCTCCAGTCACCCAGAATATCTGCTGAAAGGTTTGGAGTTGCCTTTGTGCTGTTGTTTGAAGTACAGCCGTCTGCTGTAAGAAGAACATCAATTTTCTTTGTGGAATTGTTTACTTTACTGATAGTGTTGCCGTCAAGAAGTTCTCTTTCAAGGTCACCGTCCCAGTAAATGAGGAAGTTCATTGCCGGTCTTGCAATATCAAGAGTGTTTCCGTTTCCGTCATAGGCACTTCCCGACTGCGCACCCCAGAATTCAGCACCGTCATTTCCTGCATAAACGTTACCTGCGGCACATCTTCCTGTGTCTTTTGAGTGGTCATAGTGGAAAATCTTTTCGCCTGTCTTGGCATCAAGAAGTGATACACCCCAAGGCTCATGCTCGTGACAAACCCACAGTTCAAGCCCTGCTCTGTCAGGCAGGAAGTCACTCATATGCATAGCATCACCATGTCCAAGCTCATTACACCATAATACCGAGCCGTTATCATCAAGACAAACCGCACCGTAAACTATTTCCTGCTTGCCGTCATTGTCAACGTCTGCAGGCATACAGTTATGATTGCCGTCTGCATAGCCAGGTTTTGATGAGTCATAGCCTGTGTCATAAGCCCATCTCTTGACAAGCTTTTTGTTTACTACATCATAAGCTACCGCTGTAAATCTTGTATAGTATCCTCTTGCTGATACTGCTGAAGGATGAACACCGTCAAGATAAGCAACAGCACCTAAAAATCTGTCAACTCTGTTTCCGTAGTCATCGCCCCATGTTGCCTTTGAAACCTCTCCTCTCGGATGCTCATAGTCAACCGTATCAAGTGCCGCACCTGTTGCGCCGTCAAAGAGTGTATAATACTCAGGACCGTCAAGAATGTAACCGTTTGCATTACGGTAATCTGCAGAAGCGTTACCTATAACAGTACCCTTTCCGTCAACTGTTCCGTCAGCTGTTTTACATGTCATTTCAGCCTTGCCGTCACAGTCAAAGTCAGCTACGAGATACTGTGTATAGTGAGCACCTGCTCTGATATTTTTACCTAAGTCAATTCTCCAGAGCTTTGCACCCTCGAGAGTATAGCAGTCAATATAAACATTTCCTGTGTAACCGCTTTGTGAATTATCCTTTGAGTTTGACGGATCCCACTTTACAAAAAGCTCATACTGTCCGTCACCGTCAACGTCACCTACCGAGCAGTCGTTGGCACTGTATGTATAGTCTGCTCCTGCCGCAGGAATGTCCAGCGGAATTTCAAAATAGGACTGATTTGAAACCATTGAGCAGGTATCAGTTGATGTAACAGTTCCGTTTTCCACAGTTTCGACCTTGTACATTGAAGTAGCTGTTCCTGCCGCATCAATGAATGAAGTACCCATTCCCGCTTCGCTGGTGTAGATAAGAGTATTGTCACGATAAAGCTTGAATACTGCATTATCCGAATCGGTTGCCAGATATCTCCAGCTAACATTCATGCCGTTTCCTGTGTTGATTGCCGAAATACCTCTGTCAAGATACTCAACAATGTTGTTTCCTGTTCCGTAAGCTGCTGAAACAGGTGCTGTGCCGATTACAGACGGCACAAAGCCGACAGCCATAGCAAGTGAAACTGCCGCCGCTTTCAATCTGCGAAATTTCATATTCATCGCAAATCCCTCCATATATATTTTTTATGCACAGCTTTCCCCATGTGCACTTTGGGGCGTGCCCTGTTTATTTATGGCACAAAATCCCTCAGATATCTTAAGTTGATACAAAAATAACAGTTTTTTTCAACTTATCCACCCATATACCTATATTTTACCATAAAAAAAGCGCAAAAGCAATAGTATATAAACACTAAATATATGATAATCATTATCACTTTAACCACATTTATAATTGATTTGTCCGAATAAATTCTCATATTCAAACACAAACCTTACAATACAAAAAGGCAGAAGCTTGTGACTTCTGCCCAATTTCAAAAAACAAAAATAAAAAACGCAATCCTTTCGGACTGCGTTTTGCTGGCGGAGAGAGAGGGATTCGAACCCTCGTGCCCGTGAAGGCAAACGGTTTTCAAGACCGCCTCGTTATGACCACTTCGATACCTCTCCGTTTATTCTATTCATTTGCTTCATTCAGCTTAATTATTATATCACATTAAAAAAGATTTGTCAATACCTTTTTTGAAAAAAATGTCATTTTTTATGAAAAATTTTTAAAACCATGCAGATTTACAAAATCTGCATGGTTTGTATAGTCACTTTGCACCTTTTCCTGTAATTACAACAGCAATTGTACGGAATAAAAGCGAAATATCAAATATCAGACTACGTTTTTTTATGTATTCGATATCCGATTCAACCCACTTATCAAATTCCATGTCACTTCTGCCCTCAACCTGACAGATACATGAAAGACCACCCTTTACAAGAAGTCTGTCCATGTGATACGGCGTATAAAGCACAACCTCTCTCGGAAGAGGCGGTCGTGGTCCTATAACAGACATGTCACCTTTTAAAATATTAAAAAGCTGTGGAAGTTCGTCAATAGATGTTTTTCGGATAAACTTACCGATTTTGGTAATTCTCGGGTCATCATCACTTTTAAATGCCAGACCGTCACTCTGATTTTCCTTCTGAACCTCTGCAAAACGTTCTTCAGCATCTACGCACATTGAACGGAATTTGTACATTTTAAAGGTTTTACCCTGTTCAGTCATTCTCACCTGCGAGAAGAACGGATTTCCCCTGTCTCCCAGAAAAATAATAAGTGCCACAACAGTCATTGGTATAAAAAGAACCAGGAGTGCAGTAAGAGAAGCTACTATATCAAAAGTTCTTTTTGCAATTTTATAAAAAATACCGCCTGCAGGCCTTATATTACTATGTTGTAAAGTTTCCTTAACACCAGTTGAGAGTAACCCGAGTGCTCTATCGTCAAAATCAAGCACAGGATATTCGGTAACACCCTCTTTATTTTCCTTCAGGGATTCAAGTGTAATCTCTGTAAATTGTTCTTCGCTGACTTTACTGTATTTTACAGCTGTGCCTGAAGCACTCATCTGCTCACCTCACATCAATAGTTCTATATAAATGACATTATATCATATTTTTTTGCATATGTCAATTAAACATTTCGCAAAAACAACCGCTACGCAAAATCGCATAGCGGTTATTATATGTCAACAAATTTTATTCATCTGCATTTTCCCAGTTATGATAAACATTCTGAACATCGTCATTATCCTCAAGATGTTCAAGTAAAAGACGCATCTTCTTTAAATGTTCTTCATCTGTAAGAGTTGTGTATGTTGAAGGAATCATATCAGCTTCAGCAGAGAGAATATTGTAGCCCTTTGAAGCAAGACCGTCTCTTACAGCATTAAGGTCGGCAGGCTCACATGAAATTTCGATAACCTCATCTTCAGTAGTCATATCATCTGCACCGAATTCGAATGCTGCATCCATAATTTCATCTTCGTCAACGTCCTTGTTTTCAACAATGACGATACCCTTCTTTGAAAACATGAATGATACACAGCCGCTTGTACCGAGGTTTCCACCGAACTTGTCAAAGTAGTGACGTACATCACCGGCAGTTCTGTTCTTATTGTCTGTAAGGCATTCTACGATAAGGGCAACACCGTTAGGGCCGTAACCCTCGTAAACCATTGTTTCGTAGTTGTTCTTGTCACCGCCGCCTGCTGCCTTCTTGATAACTCTTTCAATGTTATCGTTAGGTACATTGTTCTGCTTAGCCTTTGCAATAAGGTCACGAAGCTTTGAGTTGTTGTTAGGGTCCGGACCGCCTTCCTTTACGCAAACTGTAATTTCACGTCCGATTTTAGTGAAAATCTTACCCTTGGCAGCATCTGTTGCTTCCTTTTTTCTTTTGATATTACTCCATTTTGAATGTCCTGACATTTTAAGTCACACTCCTTTTTTATTTTTTCTCTCTTCTTTTTCTCTCTTCTTTCTCTTTTCTTTTTTGAAAAAAAGAAGCAAAAAACTTTCATATCGCTTTTACTGTAACTGAATCTGTTACTTTAAGCTTGAAGTGATAGTAAAAGCTTATTGTAACAAAACTGAAAGAAGAGAAATAAGAAATTTTTAATCTATAACAAATTCTTCCATATTCCATACAAGCTCAAAAAGCTCTGCGATACGTTGTTCTTCACCTATAAGATGCAGATAACCGAAGAGGCATTCAAGACCTGTTGCCCTTCTGTAATCCACAGCACTTGCATGTTTCGGCACAGTATTACCGGTAGCATTTCTGCCACGTTTCAGGACTGCCTCTTCCTTTTCCGAAAGCACAGGTATAAGCACCTCAACAGCCCTTGACTGATACTCTGCACACACTCGTGATACTTTTAGTGAATGAAGCTTTGAGGCAGGCATGTTGGCTGAAAGAAGAATTTTTTCACGAACTTTAAGTTCATAGACGCTGTCACCCAGAAAAGCCAGTGACAACGGGCTGTACTGGTTAGCCTCACGTTCCGTTAAAATCTCTTTCATAGCCATTACCTTACATAGTCAAATTCAAAGCCCATAATGTTAACGGTATCGCCTTCTTCAACGCCCATTTCCTCAAGCTTGTCGATAATACCGCTTCTTCTGAGCACCTGCTGGAAATATTGGAGAGATGAATAGTCATCAATATCTATTGTACGCATAATCGGTTCAAGCCACTTTGCGTCAACATAGTAAATGCCGTCTTCAATTTCAACCTCAAACTTAGTGTTTGCGAGGGCTTTTTCCTCAAGCTCTTCCTGGGTAATCGGCTCTGGCTCATACGCCTTTACAGGAGGCAGCTTTTCAAGCTCCTGTGCTATAATATTAACAAGCTCTCTTGTACCCTGGGTAGTAGCTGCTGAAATTGCAAAGAAAGGCATTTCGTTTTCCTCTGCAAACTGCTTTACACGTTCAATCTGTTCTTCCGTCGCCATATCGCACTTGTTCGCAGCAAGTATCTGAGGACACTGAGCCAGATCCTCACTGAAGTTTTCAAGCTCTGAATTTATGATATTGAAGTCTTCAATGGGGTCACGTCCCTCGATACCCGAAGCATCAACCACATGGACAATTAGACGGCATCTTTCAACGTGACGGAGAAACTCATGTCCAAGACCCACACCGTCACTTGCACCCTCAATAAGACCCGGAATATCCGCCATAACGAAGGATCTTTCCTCGTCCACCTTTACCACACCAAGAACAGGTGTAAGTGTTGTAAAGTGATAGTTGGCAATTTTAGGCTTTGCGGCACTTACCGAAGAAATAAGGGTTGACTTACCCACGTTCGGGAATCCCACAAGACCCACATCGGCAATAAGCTTCAACTCAAGAGTAACCTCGTATTCTTCCCCCGGATAACCCGGCTTTGCAAATCTCGGAATCTGTCTTGTAGAGGAAGCAAAGTTCATGTTACCCTTTCCTCCACGGCCACCCTTAGCGATAATCTGAGGCTCATCAGAAGAGATATCAGCCATAATTCTGCCCGACTGTGCATCTCTTATGACAGTACCTCGCGGCACTCTTATAATAAGGTCATCGGCACTCTTGCCTGTACATCTTTTTGCACCGCCGTTTTCGCCGTTTTTAGCCACGTATTTACGTTTATATCTGAAATCTATGAGAGATGAAAAATTATCGTCAGCGACAAAAATCACATCTCCACCCTTACCGCCGTTACCACCGTCTGGGCCACCCGAAGCAACATATTTTTCACGATGAAAAGAAACTGCACCATCTCCGCCGTTTCCTGCTTTTATTTTTATTTTCGCCTTATCAACAAACATTTTTTCACCTCTGATACCTTTCAAACATATCAGAAGCTGTACCAATAGACTATAGCACATATCTTTTCGGCAAATTTTAATAATAACTGCGTTGAAATTTCTTGCCTTACATCAAGTAAGCCTGCAAAATTTCGCCTTGTTCTTATTAAAATTATTCACGAAAATCTACGCACAAATCCTATTGATACACCTTCTCATTACAACAAAATCCCGTACAACAGCACGGGATTTCGATTAAATTGCTAAATTAAGCTTCTGCGTAAACGCAAACCTTCTTACGGTCACGACCAACACGTTCAAACTTAACTCTGCCGTCGATCATAGCAAAAAGTGTATCATCAGAACCGATGCCAACACCTTCACCTGGATGAATGTGTGTACCTCTCTGACGAACGAGGATATTGCCGGCTGTTACAAACTGTCCGTCTGCTCTCTTAACACCGAGTCTCTTTGATTCTGAGTCACGGCCGTTCTTAGTTGAACCTGAACCTTTTTTATGAGCAAAGAACTGCATACTAATTCTAAGCATGTCTTACACCTCCGTAAACTGTATTTTTAAGTTTTCATGAAATTCCGATGCTATCTCCCGAAGCTGCAGCAGAAGACCGTTATAAAGTCCCTGAAGCACCTTGTCGCATGGAATATCGGTTTTTAAAGCAACAGTATCACCTACTGCAGAGACATCTGCTTTATACCCGAAAATTTCGGTTATCAGATTAGCCGTCAGCATTACTGCCGAAGAAACCGAAGCGCATACTATGTCGCTCCCCGCTTCTGCATAACCTGAATGTCCCTTGACTTTAAAACCCGTAAGCTCGCCGTTTTTTCTGTAAAACTCAGCGATAGTCATATTAAGCCTTGATAGCTTCGATTTTCACCTGTGTGTAAGGCTGTCTGTGACCCTGCTTCTTCTTTTCACCCTTCTTTGGCTTGTAAGTGAAAACAGTGATCTTCTTAGCCTTGCCGTTCTTTAAAACCTTAGCTTCAACAACAGCGTTATCAACATATGGAGCACCAACCTTGATTCCGTTGTCAGAACCAACTGCTACTACCTTGTCAAAGTTTACTGTCTGATCTGCTTCAACGTTAAGCTTTTCGATAAAGAGAGTATCGCCTTCCTTTACCTGATACTGCTTACCGCCTGTTTCAATAACTGCGTACATTCTCGGCACCTGCCTTTTCTATAATACTCGCTGCGTTACGGCGCTGTTTCCAAGCTTTTAAACCGTACACATGCGGCTAAAGTATATTTTATCATACTTTTTTTGACTTGTCAAGTTAAAATACAACTTTTTTTATTTTTTTCTTTGATTGATGAAATCATCATAATCAGATTTCTTCATTAAAGAACATGTCCCATAAAGGATGAAACAACATTGCGACCATTTTTGCTTTTCTAAAAAACATACACAACATCTCCCTTTTTCAGTTCAAACCGGCGGTTTATTCCATTTTATCACCATTTTACAGGAGCGTTCACCACGCTCCTGATGGTGAATATTTTATTATATCACACTTTCAAAATGATGTCAAGTGTAAATTTGAAATTTTTAAAGATTTTCCGCAAAGAATTTTTCAATTGCTGCGGCAGCAATTTCCTCGTCTGCACCGTTTATGTTGACAGTAACGCTGTCGCCGCACTTTACGCACATTCCCATAAGAGCCATAAGCTTTGTGGCATTGACGGAATTTCCGTCCTTTACAATTTCAATCTCACTCTGAAACTCCTTTGCAAGCTTTACAAGCATTCCTGCCGGTCTTGCATGAAGTCCGAGCTTATCGTTAACTGTGAAATTTAATGTTTTCATAATTTTTACCTTCCTGTTTTTTAATACAGTAGTTATTTTTGACATTAATTTATGATTTATCCGATATTTTTGCAGTTTGCTTTCGGGCGACCATTGGTCGCCCTGCAAATTCTGCTTAAAACAGCAAAACCATTTTCAATTACATACTCTTAACAACAATTTCACCATTTTCAGCAGTAACACCGATTCCGGCAATTGTACCTGTATTCTGAATAATGATATCAGCAATTTTATTTTCAATATCCTGTCTGATAACACGTCTGATATCTCTTGCACCGTAAGGCTTGCCGAATGACTTTTCAGCCACAAGCTCAAGAGCCTCATCATCATACTTAAAGATAATTTCCTTTTCTGCAAGCTGTTCCTTAACCTCTTCAAGCATAAGTCCTGCAATTGAGGCGAAGTCTGACTTTTCAAGAGGTCTGAACACAACGATTTCATCAATACGGCTGATAAACTCAGGGCGTAAGAATTCTCTGAGAGCCTTCATTGCCTTATCCTTTGAGATTTCCTCTTCTGACTTGTTAAAGCCAAGACCTGTCGACTTGTCTGTAGAGCCTGCATTTGAAGTCATGCAGATTATTGTATTTTCAAAGTTGATTGTTCTGCCCTGTGCGTCCTTGACCTTACCCTCATCGAGTATCTGCATAAGGATATTCATAACATCAGGGTGAGCCTTTTCGATTTCGTCAAAGAGTACCACCGAATATGGCTGTCTTCTTACCTTTTCTGTAAGCTGACCTGCTTCATCGTAGCCCACATATCCCGGAGGAGAACCAATCATTCTTGCCACCGAGTGCTTTTCCATAAACTCTGTCATATCAAGACGGATAAGAGGCTCTGTTGAGTCAAACAGTTCATTTGAAAGCACCTTTACAAGCTCTGTCTTACCAACACCTGTCGGACCAACGAAGATGAATGACGCAGGTCTTCTTCTCTTGCTAAGCTGTACCCTTGTTCTCTTGATACCCTCTGAGAGTACCTTTATAGCTTCGTCCTGTCCCACAACATGCTTTTTGAGATTATCCGAAAGGTTAGCCATTTTTGTAAATTCAGATTCTGCAATCTTGTTTGACGGAATACCTGTCCAGAGCTCAATAACCTTTGCAAGATCCGATTCCTGTACCTGAATTTTTGCAATTGCCTCCTCAAGCTGTTCAAGCTCTGACTTTGTCCTTGCAATATCACCCTTTACCTCAGCAAGGGCTTCATAGTTAGGTTCTTCTTCCTGTTCGAGTGTTTCTTCCATTTCAAGAAGTGTTTTAAGCTGCTTTGACACTTCATCATGCTTTGCAAGTTCAGGATTTCTGATACATGTACATGCACAGCTTTCATCAAGAAGGTCAATAGCCTTGTCAGGTAAGAATCTGTCCTGAATGTATCTTTCCGAAAGTACAGCACACTGTCTGATAAGTTCATCGCTGATTTTAACCCTGTGGTATGCCTCATAGTACTTCTTGATACCCTTAAGCACTTCAAAAGTATCCTCAATAGTCGGCTCATTTACAGTAACAGGCTGGAAACGTCTTTCAAGGGCGCTGTCCTTTTCGATATACTTTCTGTACTCACCGAATGTAGTCGCACCGATAACCTGTACCTCACCTCTTGAAAGTGCAGGTTTCAGAATATTGGCAGCATTCATTGAGCCCTCAGAATCACCTGTTCCCACAAGGTTATGTACCTCATCAATAAACAGGATAATGTTGCCCTCTGACTTTACTTCATTTACAAGACCCTTTACCCTGCTTTCAAACTGACCTCTGAACTGAGTACCTGCAACAAGTGCTGTAAGGTCAAGGAGATACACCTTTTTATCCTTGAGGTTAAAAGGAACATCACCTGACGCAATCTTCTGTGCAATACCCTCAGCAATTGCAGTTTTACCTACACCCGGTTCACCGATAAGGCAAGGATTGTTTTTCTGACGTCTTGAAAGAATCTGTACAACTCGTGCAATTTCCTTGTCACGTCCGATTATATTATCAAGCTCTCCGTTTTCAGCTCTTGCAGAAAGGTTTGTACAATAACTGTCAAGGAATTTAAGTTCCTTTTTCTTTTTCTTCTTGTCTGTATTTCTTTCATGCTTTGCTGAAGACTTTTTCTCGCCTGATGAACTTTCTTCCTTTTTATTCTTAGGAGTAAGCATATTTTTAAGACCTGAAAGCCCTGTGCTTTCCAGCATGTTTTCAAGGTACGGAGGCAATGTATCCGCACCGCCCATTTCAAAGCTGTCACCATCAAGAAGGTCCATCATCTGGTCGGACATCTGCTCAAGATCTTCTTCAGTAATGCCCATCTGTTCCATATATTCAGAAATCTGCGGAATATTAGATTCCTTTGCACATACCATGCAAAGACCTTCGTTCTTCTTTTCGTTGCCGTGCATTGAAGTAATAAACACAACGGCAGGTCTTTTTTTACATCTGCTGCATAATACCATAGTTTTTTTCCTTTCTCTATTTACAGAAATTTATAAAAATGTCTGAATAACAAAGTCTTTTCAATTGTATTCACATTTATAAATGAATTATTATCACTTGATATATTTATAATGATTTTAACAATAAATGCCAGTATCATAATCACTGCAACTGCCTCAACACAGCCTAAAATACCGCCTGCGACCTTGTCGAGTCTGTCATAGCCGTTAAGCAGTCCGAATTCACCCGACTTATTTGCCACAAGAATAATAATGGTCATAAGTACAAAGAATATTATAAGGAATATTGCTGCACTTACAATTCTTGTTGCAGGCTCTCTTATGTAGTTTTCCTCAATAAATTCAGGAAACTCCTGCGGATTCGTAATCAGCATATCCACTACCGAAAGGAACAGTTCCTCATTGTCTGTAATATGTGTTACAATCCCCTCAGCTACATAAGGAGGAAGATTCGCACCTACCTGTGAAGAAAATGCTTTGGCAAATTCATTCACAATATTTTCCTTGAAATTCTCTTTGGTATCAAGGATATTGCTTGCTTCACTGTTTGCATATCCATACAGCTTTTCAAGACTGTCTTCGTTTTCAAGAATTTCTCTTATTGACTCGTTGCTGAGAACCCCTGAAAGTTCGTTGCTTTCAATAATCGACTTTATTACATCTTCCGGATTATAATCCTCAATGGCTGTCTGAACAGCCTCAATATTCCCTTTCATAAACATCTTTTCATAGACTGTATCGGCTGCTGATTTGCTGACCATCCATGCAATTGCAAAAGACACAACACAACCTATTGCCGTTACAATTATTTTTGAAAAGCCCTTTCTTGAACAATGGATAACACTCAGCACCGCAGCCGCAATAACTACAGCGTCAAAAATCCACCATAAGTTTTCGCCCATTTTGTTCTGCACTCTCCGTTTCGTTAATTCCCTTTTATATATTTATATGTTTATGGATTTTCGTCATAATCTATTCTGTCAATTCTGTCATATCCCAACAGGAAAATATAATCGTCTATTACAATAAAGCTTTCGTATGAATTAAGCTCTGTCAGAACCTTTTCATTTGTCCCCTTAAAGCCGTATCTTGTAATACCGTTTTTATTCATAACAAGCACATTATTTTCAACAAGCTGTACACACTTGCTTCCTGCTACCTGATATTCCTTTTCTGTAACTTCTTTTTTTGCAGCACTGATTGTTGTTACATAACTTCTTCGTTTTGTTTCGTTTTCAAACAGAAGTACCGCACCGTATTCGTTATAGTCCCAGCTCACAAGCTTACTCGGATAATCATATGTCACCTGCTGTACACCATCTTTATTATAGTATGCACATCTGCTGTCACCTATAATAAAAATACCGTTTTTGTCATAATAAGTTTTAAGGCAAAGACCGTTGAAATTTTCAGATTTCCATTTATCCTCCTTTGAGCCAAAGGAAACACTTATTAAATTTGTTACAAGCTGTCCTTCCTTTGCATCACTTGTTGAAAGAATACAGCCTGTACCATCTTCATTGAATGCAAGGTCAACAACTCGTTCAACACAGTTTCGGCTGTAAATTTCATCACCCGATTCGTCAAATACAATCAGTCTGCACACATAATTTTCAGAATTTGTAACAACAGCAGTATTGCCGTTTTCGCTTATTCTTGCAAAAAGAATTGTTTCATCAAGCTTCTGGGAGTAAAGATTTTTTCTTCTGCTGTCAACACGGAAATTGTATCCGCCTAACTCATAAACCAGAACCTTTTTCTCAGCCGTCTGGAGCATGGCATTTGCATACGCATGCTGACGTTCATCATAAAGCTCACCATCCTGCTCGTAAATGTACAGATAAGCGTCACTTAAAATTGCAAGATAGTCGTTTAAATTTCCCACCTGATAATCAATACCGCCTGAAATGCTGAGCCGGAACTCACCATCAGATGTACCGTCATCATTGTTTGTTACACTCTGAAACTTGCTTCCTATACCCTCAAGTGCAGGAAACCAGTCATCTGATTTCACATAGGCTGTAATTAAAAGTGTAATAATCATGGCGAAAATAGTAAACTTTGTAAGCTGTCTTCTTCGCTTTCTTTTACGTCTTAAACGTACTATATCAACATCTTTTCTATCTATGTTCATATTGCTGTCCTCCTGATTTGCTGTCAGTAAAAAATCCTGTTAAGGTACAGACCGTGAGCCTGTGCAGTTTTGCCTGCCTTAAGTCTGTCACCCGATTCGATTATTTTCTTTATATCCGAAGGTTCTGCCTTTTTCTCATTAACCATGATAAGCGTACCCACCATAATCCTAATCATATTATACAGAAAACCATCGCCTTTTACAAGCATTTTCAGGCTCTCACCATTACTTACCACGTCAAAGTTGTAAATTGTGCGTACTGTGGTAAGCTTTCCCGTACAGTCTGCACAAAATGCCCTGAAATCATGTGTTCCCACAAATTCCTGTGCAGCTTTTCTTATCAGCTCCACATCAACAGGGCGTCTGTAATGAAGTGCAAGGTCGGTTGCAAAAGGATTTTTGCTCTCACTGCAGTGCATAAGATAAATGTATTCCTTTGCCTTGCAGGAAAATCTTGCGTGAAAATCCTCCTCTGCTTCCTCACATGACAAAATTGAAATGTCGTCAGGCAGTCTGCCGTTGACACCCCTTATAAAATTCTTAGGCGGTATAAGGCTGTTTGTCTTAACCGAAAAGCAGAAGTTGTTTGCATGAACCCCCGTATCCGTTCTTGAACAGCCATTTATTGTCACCTTTTCGTTAAGCACAGAGGAAACTGCACCCTCAACAACCTCCTGAACAGTAACCGCATTGTCCTGCCTCTGAAAGCCATGATAGTTTGTTCCTCTGTACGCCATTATAACCTTTAAATTACGCATCTGTTTCCGTTTCTGTATTATTGTCCATTACTTCTGATGTCTGTTGGCTTTCTTCAAGTTCGTCAGAAAGATTGTTAAAAGCCTCTTCAAATTCCTTTTCGGTATCTTTCACTATATCAGTGTCAGTACTTTCTGAGGTTTTTTCAACAGATACAGGCTGTTTCATTTCTTCACAAGCCTGCTCAAATGAATCCATACATTCCTGTGTAATTTCAGCCTTTGCAGCAGCAGCGGCTTTCTTAGCCTTTACTTTAACAGCGTATTTCTTTTCAACAATCCATACAGCCACAAAAGCAATAATTGAAACAACTGTAACTGTCGCACCTGCTGCAAATCCAGGAGGACAATACTTAAGTTCGAGCGTATGTGAACCTGCTGTTACAGGAATACATACAAGAGCGTTTTTAAGCGGAGTGATTTCTGCTTCTTCTCCGTCAATGTACGCTGTCCAGCCACCATCATGAGGAATTGATGTGTAAAGTACACCGTCATTTTCAGCGGTAAAAGTGCCGTTTATTTCAGTATCACTGTATGAAGTCACCTTAAGACCGCCCTTTGCAAGCTTTTCAATGCCTTCTCTGAAAACGTCCTGATTAATTCCATACAGATACATCTTACCTGTACCTGACTTGTCCTTTTCAATATCCGCTTTGAATGTAAGAACAGTACCTGCTTCATAATTACCCACAGCTGTCAGGGTATTGTACTTCTGGTCAGGGATATTATGTGTATCTCCCATATCAGTCTGAACCTTATAGCCTGTCATATTGTCAAAACGCATTGTTGCGTAAACAGGACCGCTTTCTTCAATAAGATAATTGTATTTAAGGTAGCAGTCGTCACTGTCACTTCCGGTTTCGTACTGATATTTATAGTTGCCGATTTCTGTTTTAGTAACGTTAAGGCTCTTGTGTCCAACATCCTTTACTTCAATCGGATACAATACATCTTCTGAAATTCCTGTTGCAAATGAAAACAGTTCATTCTGATTTTCCGCATGCTTCTCCCAGTTGCCTGAATAATGGAGAATTTTACTATCGGCAACAAATGCAATCGGAAGATATGCATTGTTTTCATAAAGTCTGAGAGTAGCAGCTTCACCTGCAACGTCAGTAAATGTTTCATCACCCATAAAGCTGTCATGTGAAATAAGATATCTTATGTTAAGGAAGCTGTTCATTATTGGTGTTGACTGTGTATAATAGTATCTGTTGCCTGCTGCAGAGCCCTGAAGTCCAAGACCTGACATAAGATTTGAAACGTTTACATTTGCAGTTGATGAGAACTGTGAAACTCCCTTTACACCATAAAGTGCAGGGTCATTGATTGTGTAGGTTGTAACAAATTCTGTACGGAAAAAGTCGCTTTCCTCATCTGCTCTCTGTTCTAAAAGCTCGTCTACTCTTATATCATTTTTAGGGTAAACGTTGTAGGTGGTTGTTGTAACTGTTGTAACACCGATATATGCATTCCAGCCCATCTCAACAAGGCATACAAGAGAAACTGCCGCTGTCATCACCTTATTATTTATAAGCTTTCTTTCATATGCCAGCATCACAACCACATATATTGCACATACTACTGCACTCTTTACAATAGCGTCAGTTTCCTGATTTTCGTATGAAATAAGTACAACTATGGCAGACATAATCAGCATTGAGAAAATATCAACCAGGTCGATTTCCTCTGCAATAACTGTAAATGCTCTGTATGCAGCCGCAACAAGTATGAATGAAAACAGGAATGCAAATCTGTAAGGAATCATATTTGTAAAGTGGAAACCATGCCACATGTAGTTGAGAATGTTCATGTTGCAGCTTACCACTATAAATGCAAGGTATAGAACAGTAATGATTTTTTCTCTGAGTTTAACCCTTCTGTGAACAAGGAATATACCAAGAAGCACAAGAGCAATCATACCGCAGTAGAAGTTCGGCAGACCTTCCTTTGCAGCAGGTTCGTGGAATCCAATCACAGCAGAAAGCATCTTGAACCATGTTTCATAGTAGGATATCATCTCAGGGAATGTATTGTCAACGCTGTTTGTAAGCTGAAGTGCAAGGAATGCAGGGAGAAGCATAAACGCTCCAAGACCAAGTCCCAGCACTGTAGCTCCGATAATCTGTCCCAGACGCTTGAAGGTATCCTTAAAGCTCTTCCAGTTGATTATCATAACCGCACCGAATACCATTACAGTAAAGATACATGTAAAAAGTCCTATATAGAAGTTTGCAACAAGAGAAAGTGCAAGTGATATCACATAAAGCTTGAATTTACCCTCTCTGAAAAGCATGATTGTACCAAGTACAACAAGCGGTAAAAGGGCAACCGTATCAATCCAGATTAAGTTCCAGTAATAACCCATGATATAGTCACAGAGCGCATAGCATGTACCGAACGCAACCAGTGAAATATCATTTCTTTTGAAAATATGCTTTGCAAAGATTGCAAAGAAAAGTCCTGCACAACCGATTTTTACTGTCAGGAAAAGTGTCATGGCATCTCTTGATGCTTCAAGCGGGAAGAACACTGATAAGAGATTCAACGGACTTGCCGCATAGTATGACATTATTGACAGAAAGTTTGTACCAAGTCCCGTATTCCATGAGTAGAGAAGTGAAGACATATTCTGAAGCTTGTCATGTTCCTCCTGGAAAAACGGAAAATACTGGTGCCACAGGTCAGTTACAAGAATCTGCTTGTCACCGAACGGATGTACCTCATAATGAATGAACATTCCCCAGATAATCAAAAAGGGAATTAAAAAGCTTAAAAACAGGAAAACCCTTGTTTCACCCTTTGAATTATAAAGAAGCATATTTGAAAAGCTTCTTTTCTTAATCTTACCCATTGTTTATTCCTTCCTTTTAATCAGACTGTTATATTAACAAAAATTACTGCTGCCATAAACAGCATACTCATTCCAAGTGCCACAAAATCCGAAGCGCTGCATCTGAGCTGACGCATTTTTGTACGTCCTTCACCACCGTTGTAGCAACGGCACTCCATAGCCGTTGCAAGCTCTCCTGCACGTCGTACTGCCGAGATAAAGAGAGGTATTATTATAGGAATAATTGCCTTTATCTTATCCTTTATGTTTCCGCCGTCCATATCAACACCTCTTGCCTTCTGTGCTGACATAATCTTGTCCGTTTCCTCAATAAGAGTCGGAACAAATCTCAGTGCAATTGTCATCATCATGGCAAGGTCGTGTACAGGAAGTTTAACCTTTTTAAGCGGTGACAACAGCCTTTCAATAGCATCTGTCAACGCAATAGGCGAGGTCGTGTAGGTCAGAAGTGAAGTTCCTGCAATCAGCAGAATTATACGTACTATCATAAATACAGATGTATAAACACCCTGTTCGGTAATTTTTATAAACTTCCATTCAAAAAGTGGATGACCGCCTGTTATAAGAAACAGATTAAGAAGTGATGTTATAACAAGCACCATAACAATCGGCTTTAAGCTTTTAAGTATCATTTTAAAAGGGATTTTTGAAAGCACAACCGCCATTATGCTGAATACCGCACCGACTTCAAGGCAGACAGGATTATTCCCGATAAAAAGCATTGCAATAAAAATTATTGTAATGATAATTTTAAAGCGTGGGTCAATCCGGTGAACTATACTGCTTCCGGGAAAATACTGTCCCAGCGTAATATCCTTAAGCATCAGATTTTCCCTCTCTTTCTCAGCTCAGAAGCAATAAGCTCTGCTGCATATTTAACTGTATAAACCTCTTCATTAAGGTCAATACCTTTTGATTTGAGCATATCAAAAACTCTTGTAATCTGCGGAACTGAAAGCCCCATCTGTGCTATTTCCTCCGAACGTCTGAAAACGTTTTTCGGAGTGTCATAGCAAAACAGCTTTGCTTCATTCATTACAAGAATTTTTGACGCATATTTAGCCACGTCCTCCATGCTGTGTGACACCAGCAGAACGGTATTCCCCGTCTGCTTATGGTACTCATGAATCTGTCCCAGAATCTTTTCCCTTCCCTTAGGGTCAAGACCTGCTGTCGGCTCATCAAGGATAAGCACCTCCGGCTCCATAGCCATAACACCGGCAATGGCAACACGTCTTTTCTGTCCCCCCGAAAGCTCAAAGGGTGACTTTTCAAGAAGCTTTTCTGAGATACCCACTGCCTGTGCAGTTCTTCTTACCCTGCCGTCAATTTCGGCCTCACTCAGCCCCATATTTTTCGGGCCGAATGCAATATCCCTGTAAACCGTATCTTCAAAAATCTGATATTCGGGATACTGGAAAACAAGTCCCACACGAAATCTCACATTTCTGATATTCTTTTTGTTTTCCCATATATCCATGCCGTCAAGGTAAATTTTACCGGAGGTAGGTGCAAGAAGTCCGTTAAAATGCTGAATAAGGGTGGACTTGCCCGAACCTGTATGCCCTATAACCCCGACAAATTCCCCAGATTCTATCTCTATATTGACATTGTCAACTGCCGTTTTTTCAAATGGCGAACCCTGACTGTAAACGTAAGTCAGATTTTCTGTTTTCAGTATAGCCAATTTCGGCTCTCCTTTCGGTAAACTGCCTTTACGAAAGCAGTTTTAAAAGTGCTTCACAGCATTCATTTTCATCTATAATATGTGTGTCAAGGCTGAGTCCCTGTTTATTAAGCTCATACACAAGCTCTGTAACCTGAGGAACATCAAGCCCCACCTCTTTAAGCTTTTCAACGTTTGAAAAGACCTCTTTCGGACAGTCGTCCATAAGAACCTGTCCCTTATCCATAACAATTACCCTGCCGCACTGTGCAGCCTCCTCCATATAATGGGTGATGAGAATAATTGTTATGCCGAATTCCTCATTAAGCTTTTTTATGGTTTTCATAACCTTGCTTCTGCCCACAGGGTCAAGCATTGCCGTAGGCTCATCAAGGACTATGCATTTTGGACGCATTGCGATAATTCCCGCAATTGCAACCCTCTGTTTCTGTCCGCCCGAAAGCTGATGAGGGGCATGGAAACGGTACTTGTACATGTTTACAGCCTGTAACGCCTCATCAACCCTCTCACGTATCTCCTGTGGAGGAACACCTAAATTTTCAAGGGCAAAAGCAACGTCTTCCTCAACGATTGTGGCAACAATCTGATTGTCTGGGTTCTGGAAAACCATACCCACACGCTGTCTTATATCAAAAAGCCTTGTTTCGTCTGTGGTATCTATTCCCTCAACATAAACCCTGCCGCCGCTTGGCAGAAGTATTGCATTGAGGTGCTTTGCAAAGGTAGACTTCCCACAGCCGTTGTGTCCCAGCACTGCCGTCATTTCCCCCTGCTTAAAGCTGAGGTTCAAATCCTTAAAAATAAAATCTGCT
Source organism: Oscillospiraceae bacterium (assembly GCA_045634285.1). Lineage (GTDB taxonomy): Bacteria > Bacillota > Clostridia > Oscillospirales > Ruminococcaceae > Porcipelethomonas. Next base: position 5,303 of record JAZQZW010000087.1, on the reverse strand, counting down.
TCCTCGTCATATTTAAAATCAAGGTTTACAGCCTTTGCAATTTCAGACATTTCATTATCCTTTCTGCCATATAGCCGTTGAGCCGCATGGAAGTACAAGTCCGCTCTTTTCAACAGGCAGACCGATTTCATCAAAGCTTACATCTCCGCCATACTTCGGACAGATTGTTTCACCGAGAATATATCCCATTACCGACGGAGAAAGTCCTGTTGTATAGCTGTTTATAAGGAAGAAAAGAGGATTGTCGCTGAGTACTCCCGTACAAAGCTTTACAAGGTCATATACACAGTCCTCAAGCTTCCATATTTCACCACCCGGCCCTCTGCCGTAGCTTGGTGGGTCCATGATAACGGCGTCATATTTTCTTTCACGTCTTATTTCTCTTGCGATGAACTTTTCACAGTCGTCTACAATCCAGCGTATCGGCTTTTCGGTAAGACCCGACAATGCGGCATTTTCCCTTGCCCATGCCACCATACCCTTTGAGGCATCAACATGACAGACATTTGCCCCTGCATTTGCACATGCAAGTGTAGCGCCACCTGTGTAGGCAAAAAGGTTCAGGACATTGATTTCCCTGCCTGCATTTTTTATCTTTTCAGCCATAAAATCCCAGTTTACAGCCTGTTCAGGAAAAAGACCCGTATGCTTGAAGCCTGTTGGCTTAATTACAAATTTAAGGTCACCGTAGGACATATCCCAGCTTTCGGGAGGCTTGCTTGAAAAGCTCCAGCTTCCGCCACCCTTTGAAGAACGGTGATAATGTCCCAGTGCTCTGTCCCACATAGGTGATTTCTTTTCGGTTTTCCATATAATCTGAGGGTCGGGACGGATTAGTATATGTCCGTTCCAGCTCTCCAGCTTTTCCTGTGAAGTTGTATCTATAATTCTGTATTCTTTCCAGTTGTCTGCAACACGCATTATACTGCATTCCTTTTCATTTTAATTTTTCCAGGGGCGTGCTTTTCCAAACCACCCTTTTTGTTCCCAGTACTGAGAATCATAGCTGTTCTGCATGGTTTTTTTCTGAACCATTCTCATAATACCGAACATAAACTTTGTTTTAAATGGCACACTGATTTTTCTGCCAACTGCAAAGCTTATCATTTTCGCTGTGCTTTCAGCCTTTTTTTCAAGCTTCTGCTTTTTCTCCGGGTTTACTTTCTCCCATGAGGTTGCCGCAACAGCCGATTTTATTGTATAAATCCTCGGCACACCCCAGTAGAACAGACTGTCTGTAATATCCTTACATGCACCTTTCATTCCTGCTCCCGCCGCAGTTGAAATAACAACTGCCTGTTTTGAAAACATTTTTTCATCGGGACGGTGCACCATGAAACGATAGCCGTAATGGTCAAGCAGTGACTTCATCTGTCCTGTACAGTGCATAACATAGACTGGGGTTGTAAACACAAGCACATCTGCCCCGTCAATGGCATCTGTAATTTTTTTAAGGCTTTCATAGTGAGGGCATTTGTCCTCCCCCTCCATAAAGCATTTACAGTAGCCTGTACACTGTTCACCGAAGTCCTTCGGGAGAAAGAACTCCGTCACCTCTCCCGAAAGCTTATCCGTCAGAAGCTTACCTATATTGTAGGTAGACCCTTTATGATTCTGTCCGTTGATAACGGTAATCTTCATCAGCAGGTACGCTCCTTAATTTTATCTGCGATTGCGATTGCAAATTCGTTGATCTGCCTGAAATCCCTGCCCTCAAGCATTACTCTGATGAGAGGCTCTGTACCGCTTTCACGCACAAGAATTCTTCCACTGTCGCCAAGCTCATCTTCATAGCGTTCAATAAGGTCGGTAATCTGACTGTCATTCTTCCACACTTCTCTGCTGCGTGGGCTGATTTTAACGTTTATCATAACCTGTGGGAAATGTTCCATACATGCAGCAAGTTCTGAAAGCTTTTTGCCTGACTGTGCAAGAATTTCAAGGAGCTTTGCACCTGAAAGCTGACCGTCGCCTGTATTTGCTTCGTCAAGGAAGATGATGTGGCCGCTCTGTTCGCCGCCCAAGTTGTAGCCTCCCTCAAGCATCTTTTCAAGGACATATCTGTCGCCAACTTTGGTTGTAAGCATCTTGATACCGTTGTCCTTTGCAAAATATTTGAAGCCTAAGTTACTCATTACTGTAACAACGGCTGTATTGTTTTTAAGTGTTCCCTGTTCCTTCATAGCTTTTGCGCAAATAGCGATAAGCTGATCCCCGTCAATAAGCTTTCCGTTTTCATCAACAGCAAGACATCTGTCAGCGTCACCGTCAAAAGCAAGGCCCGCATGACACTTCTTGTCAACCACATACTGCATAAGACCGCCGATATGAGTAGAGCCGCAGTTTTCGTTGATGTTTACACCGTCAGGTGATGCATTGAGTACAAAAACAGTTGCGCCAAGACCCTCAAAAAGTCTTTTTGCAGTAACAGATGAGCTTCCGTTTGCGCAGTCAAGAGCGATACGGAGACCTGTAAGATTGCTCTTGATGCTTCTCATGACATGTCTTATGTAGTCTGTCTGGGCATCTCTGTAATATGTAACTCTGCCCACTTCCGAATGTGAAACAAGCTTTATAAGTTCAGGTGTGTCAAGCACAAGCTTTTCAATTTCCTCTTCGATATCATCGGAAAGCTTGTAGCCTGTTGAAGAAAACAGCTTGATACCGTTATATTCAAAGCTGTTGTGTGACGCAGAAATCATGATACCTGCATCAGCATTTTTCTGTTCAACAAGAATTGCCACTGCCGGAGTAGGAACAACCCCTAAAATTTCAACGTCTGCACCAACAGATGTTATACCTGCCACAAGTGCCGCCTCAAGGATATCAGATGAAATTCTTGTATCCTTACCGATAAAAATTCTTGGCTTGTGCTTTGATGTTTTTGCAAGTACGATAGCTGCAGCCTTACCTATTTTCATTGCAAGTTCGCATGTCAGCTCTGTGATTGCCACGCCTCTTGCGCCGTCTGTACCAAATAGTCTTCCCATAGTAAAAATCTCCTGTCTTTAAATTTAAAATAACTTCAGTTGTGAAGAATCTTCTTCTTTTGTAAATCCGAGATGCTCATAAGCAAGCTTTGTTGCAACTCTGCCTCTCGGTGTTCTTGCAAGGAACCCAAGCTGCATAAGGTACGGTTCGCACACGTCCTCAAGTGTGATTGCCTCCTCACCTATTGCAGACGCAAGTGTTTCAAGCCCCGCAGGCCCGCCGTTGTACCCCTGAATGAGCATTGTCAGCATTCTCTTGTCAAGTCCATCAAGACCGAGTGAATCAATCTCAAGCTGATTGAGGGCGATTATGGCAATATCCTTTGTGATTGTACCGTCACCCATAACCTCTGCAAAGTCCCGCACTCTCTTTAAAAGCCTGTTTGCAATTCTCGGCGTACCTCTTGAACGCTTTGCAATTTCATCGGCACCCTCTGCCTCACATGGAACGCAGAGAATCTGTGCACTTCTTCTGATAATATCGCTGAGCTGTTCTGTTGTGTAAAGCTCAAGACGCTGAACGATGCCGAATCTGTCACGTAACGGAGAGGTAAGCTGTCCTGCTCTTGTTGTAGCTCCCACAAGGGTAAACTTTTCAAGGTCGATACGGATTGAATTTGCCGAAGGCCCTTTGCCTATGACAATATCAAGAGCGTTATCCTCAAGTGCCGGATAGAGTATTTCCTCTATTGAACGTGAAAGTCTGTGAATTTCGTCAATGAACAGAACGTCATTGTCCGAAAGGTTTGTCAGCAGAGCCGCCAGATCCCCCGGCTTTTCTATTGAAGGCCCTGAGGTAATTCTCAGGTTTGCACCCATTTCATGGGCAATAATACCTGCAAGGGTTGTTTTACCAAGCCCCGGAGGACCGTAAAGCAGTACATGGTCAAGTGGCTCATTACGGTTTTTTGCCGCCTTAATGTAAATTGCCATGTTTTCCTTTACTTTGTCCTGTCCTATATACTCCGAAAGCGTCTGAGGACGAAGTGAAAACTCCGTTTCAACATCTGCTTCGGTAAATTCGGGAGCAACCGTTCTGCTCTCAAACTCTATATCTCCTGTTTCTATCATTTTATTTTTCCCTTTCCCCGCTTTTTGAAAAAAAGCTTGGCAAAAACTTTTATGTCGCTTTTACTTTAACTGAATTTGTTACTTTAAGCACGAAGTAATTATAAACATGAACACATACAAAACGAAAAAAGTAAGCAAAAAACTTTTATGTCGCTGTTCATCAACTTGAATTTGTCACTTTAAGCACGAAATGATTATACGTAAACGCTGTTAAAAATCTTGACAAAAACTTTTATGTCGCATTACTTCATGCCACACGACTTTTCTGAGTGATTCTGAACCCTCCGTCACTTCGTGCCACCTCCCCTTTCAGGGGAGCTGTCAGCTTGCTGACTGAGGAGCCAACATCACTTCATTCCCAACACTTTAAGAGCCTGTTTGATAATCTTTTCAGTTGGCTGTGAGGTATCAATTTTCGCCATTACGTCCATTACCTCACTCTGATTGAATCCGAGGGTAATAAGAGCAGTAACAGCCTCAGATGAGCTGTCTGTAACGGGAGCCGATACGGAAACAGCCTTTTTAAATGCCTCAGCGCTGATATTTTCCTTTGCCACCTTGTCTTTAAGCTCAAGTACAATTCTCTGTGCAACCTTAGGGCCTACACCCTTTGTCTTGGTAAGAAGCTTACTGTCTTCTGACGCAACTGCAAGTGCAAATCTCTGAGGGTCCAGGTCTGACAGAATCGCAATCGCCATCTTAGGCCCTACTCCCGTAACGGAAGTCAGAAGCTTAAAACAGTGAAGCTCCTGTTTTGAATGGAAGCCGAAAAGCTCAACACTGTCCTCCCTTACATTAAGATAAGTATAAAGGAAAACCTCTTCATCGACCTCGCCTATCTGTGACGCAGTGGTACACGTAATTCTGCATGCATACCCCACTCCCGCCGCCTCAACGACAGCAAGATTCACTTCCTTATGTATAAGCTTACCACGTACGCTGTATATCATTTTATTTCACCTATTTTCTTCCTCTGCAGCAGTGACCGTGACATATTGCAAGTGCCAGGGCATCAGCGGCGTCATCGGGCTTTGGAATCTGTTCAAGTTTTAAAATTCGCCTTGTCATGTCCATAACCTGATTTTTCTTTGCCTTGCCGTAGCCTACAACTGCCTGTTTCACCTGAAGCGGAGTATATTCATAAATCGGGATATCATGCCTAACTGCCGACAGTACTATAACCCCTCTTGCCTGTGCCACATCAATACCTGTCTTCTGATTATTGGTAAAAAACAGCTTTTC